>JAFLLC010000122.1:100509-129799 GCA_019162745.1 Deltaproteobacteria bacterium
ATTACATAGACGCCGATCAGGATCAGCACCAGCATGACCAGACCTTCAACCATGACCGGCCAGTTGGCCCCCTGCCCAAGGAGTTCAGGGCGATATTTTTCGGCAAGTTCACGGAACTCGCGCTGCTTGCCGATAAACCAGTAGATCCAGAACACGACAGCGGTGATCCAGATAAGCTGGATGGCAATCAAGGCCATGATCGGATGGATGATGCGGCGGAGAAGCTTCATTTCATATCCTTAAAAACAGTACCACAAGAGTACGCAGAGGGTAAGCTACCGTTTATATGTAACTTTATACCGTATCGTTTTGCATGCTTGTGAATCAGGCGGCTTTCTGCTACATTTGCGCCGCTGAAACAGAGTTATAAATACCTTGCGGAGTGTATGTCAATGGCTAGTGCAGATTCCAAAAAACTTAACCGGCAGATGATGCTCTACCGGATTGTGCAGACAATATTAACAGGTATGCTGGTCGTCGTGGCGATAGTTTTTCAGGGCCAGTTTGCTGCACTCAACAAACCGGGGCAGTTTGTCAGCAGTATCGTGGCGGCTATCGCTGTACAGTTGCTGCTGATATATCCGGTATACCGGCTGGCCTGGCGTGATGCCGGTGTAGAAATCGAAGGAATCCAGCCAAACCTGACGCCTGAACAGTTGGCTGCCCTGCGTAAAAAACGGTTGATCGGTGACCTGTGGAAATTCTGCGGTTTTGCTTTCTATATGGTCTTTGTCGCGCTGGCTCCGGATGCAAAAAAAGCGGTCGGGGCGATACCTGTGCTTGCCACGACGATCTTTTCGTTCCTGCTGACCTGTCTGATGTATTTCCAGTGTTTCAACTTCAGCGCTAAAAAACGGCTGAAGCAAAACTTATAAGAACCGGCCTTTTTTCAACACAGAGACACAGAGAAAACAAAAAATTATCGTTTTATCCCAAGGGAATTTGGCTCTTTCTCTTGGTTTTCCTTGCGTCTTCGTGTCTTTGACTTTCGCCGTGTCGCCGCATTAAATCACTTTTGACGTTCGTCTATGCCTTTGTTCCGAAAAAATTCTCCATCCGTTCAAACACATCCACCGAATCCCCTCTGACAATTTCCGTATCCGGTAAAGAGCGTAAAAAAATCCTGCCGTAACTCTTGTTAAGTACCCGGCGATCAAGCACCAGTACCGCTCCGCGATCTTCACGACTCCGGATCAGGCGTCCAAAACCCTGGCGGAACTTGATGACTGCCTGCGGCACGGAAAAATCACGAAAGGGGTCGCCGCCATCGGCCTTGATCTTTTCGGCGCGCGCCTGTTGAACCGGCTCGGTCGGCACCTGAAAGGGGAGCCGGGCGATGATCACCAGCCGCAGCGCATCCCCCTTGACATCAACGCCCTCCCAGAACGAATCGGTGCCGAACAGTACGGCGTTTCCCTCCTTGCGGAATTGTGTCAGCAGGGCATGGCGCCCGGTTTCTCCCTGTTTGAGCGAGGTCAGCCCGAGGCGTGCCAGTGCTGGTGACAGTGTCTGATATACGCGATTGAGCAGGTCGTAGGAGGTAAAGAGGATAAAGGCGCCGCCATGTGAAATTGAAACCGCCTTGAGGATATGATCCTCCAGCGCCTCACGGTAACCGGGGGCAGTCGGCTCCGGCATCTCCTCCGGTACAGCGACAAAAACCTGGCGTGCATAATCAAACGGTGATGCCAGCTGCAGCTCGGAAAGGCGCTCTTTGGGGAGAAGGCCGAAACCGGTACGCTTTTTCAGGTAGCCGAATTCCCCCCCAACAGTCAGCGTTGCAGATGTGACGATGACAGTTTTGAGCTTGTCGAGAACGCTCTCTTTGAACTGGGCCGAGATGTCGAGCGGCGCAGCGGTGAGCCTCGCCTGGACACCGCGATTGCCGCGTCTGGTCTCGATCCAGCGGCAGTATCCAGCGGCTTCGGTTGTGAAGAAGAGCAGCGCGTCCGCCATCGCCTGCAGTCGTCCCTCTATGCCGCTCGTGTCGAGGAACTGGTCGGCGAGCTTTTCCTGCAGCTTCTCCGGGAGATCCTTAGAGCGGCGCACCAGTGTGCGCAGTGCCGCAGTATATTCATTCACCGCATCCGCCAGGGCGTGGAGTCGCTGGCGGCACTCAAGCCAGAAGGGGGTCCGCTCCATCTCAGGGGTGATCCGCAGCTTCTGCTCCCGCCCGGTTGCCGTCCCCGCGTCATGCTCTACGCTGATCGCCAGCCAATCCATGGCCTGCTCTGTCATCCCCGCCAGATCATGAGCTTTGGGGAGGAGATGACCCTCCAGCAGTCCAGACAGCTCGGCGTAGAGCCCTTCCTGTGATTCCGGTAGATCGCGGGTGATGCGGGAAGAGATGATCGTCAGCAGTCCCGCGCGCCCCGCTTTATGCGGCACCAGCCGTTGCAGCTGTTTGAGGATGCCGCTCCGGGTGATCGTCAGTGACAGGTGGCTGGTAGCGACGTCCTCAAGATGGTGCCCTTCGTCGAAGATCAGACGGGTAAAGGGGGGGAGAATGGCGGTGGCATCGTAGCCGGTCTCCCTGCGGAGGACGATATCAGAAAGCAGCAGGGCGTGGTTGACCACCAGGACGCGGGCGGCCGAGGATTCTCTTCTGGCGCGGTAAAAGAAGCAGCGGCCGAAATGCTTGCAGCGCGATCGCCCGCACTGGTCGGCTTCGCAGCAGATCTCCTCCCAGGTGCCGCTGTGCGGCGTGAAGGCCAGGTCGCTGCGGCACCCTTCCTTGCTGCTGTGGCTCCACTCGATGATGACCGTCAGCTCGGCAGATGACTCATCCGGGAAAAGCGCCGGTTCTGCCTCGGCATACTCAAGTTTGCGCAGGCAGGCGTAGTTGCTGCGACCCTTGACCAGTGCCGCTTTGAATTCAACGGCAGAGTTGCGGGCCAGGAAGGGGAGGTCTTTTCTGATCAGCTGTTCCTGCAGATTGATCGTGTTGGTGGAAATGACGACCCGCTCGTTGTTGCGGGTTGCCCAGAGAATAGCCGGGATAAGATACGCCAGCGATTTACCGGTGCCGGTGCCGGCCTCGACCAGCACCACCCGATCACCGTTAAAGGCCTCGGCCACCGCAAAGGCCATTCTCAGCTGCTCATCACGCTGCTCATAGCCTTTAAGATGGGCCATCATGCCGTCGTTCGCAAAAACACGGCCGATCTCTTCGAGTGAAAGGAGCTCCCCTTTTTTTTCGGTGTGCGGGGTGACGACCTGATAACAGCGGTTGCAGTCGTTATCGACGATGGCAAAACCGATCCCCTGGTTGCCACAGACGGAGGCGATATCCATGTCGGCGGAAGAAGGGGTCAGATCACCGGTTGGATGATTGTGAATAACGACGTCACCGCCGGATGCGCGGGTGATGATGGCGGGTACGGCCACTTTGCTGCCGCGGGCGATTGTTTCAGCCTCGCAGACCATGCCATCGACGTTGGTCCGGCCGATGAAGAAAACCTCGTTGCCGCCTGCAGCAGCAATCTCGTGGCGCATCAGGGCGCGGCAATCAGTGGTGAATTGAGTTTCCATAAGGTCGGGTAGCATAGCACACTGCACAAAAAAAGGCACCGGGGAAACCGGATGCCTTTTTTTGTGCAGTATGACCGCTAACGGTCAGTTCATACTCTTTAAGCCCACTCAATAGTGCCAAGCGGTATTTTCAGTTTGCACCGGCATGTATTGCGATCAGCGCAGCGGCAGCACCTGCCCACCAGACCCACCGGTAATCGCCGAGATGAACTTCGGCAAAATTGCCCCAATTAAAAGAAGAACGTTTGGCCTCAGTTTTATGTTCCGGGGCGGTTGCCGCCGTTGCCTCCTTCGATGTATCGGCGGCGGCCATCAAAACTGCAGCAGACCTTTCGGCGGGTAGCGACAAAATTATTCCCCCACCTGATTGTGTCGGCACTGCGAGTGCCGATTCTGCAGCGGACGGTGCTGCAACAATCCCTTGAGCACTAGCGGCAGCAGGGACAAAGGAGACGAGACAGATTAACACCATGAGTTTACGAAGCATTGTTGATTCCCCCTTGAATTTATTTGTGAGGAGCATACCAGAAAATAAGAAAAAGTGGTCAATATTGTTGACTGTATTGATGTAGGTAATTATTTGGCATTTTGATCGTAATGGAAAGGCTATCGTCAGTTGATCAGAAGTCCCACCAATCCGGCGCCAAGAATAACGACCATCGGAGTGATCTTGGTCCATTTGAAGAGTGCAAAACCAACCGCCAGAATCAGGAACTCCTTCACCCCCGAGAGTGAAGAGACCCCGAGGTTCCACGCCGCAGCTGCCACAAGGCCGACTACCGCCGGCAGCAGGCCGCCCAGCGTGGAGCCGATAATATCTATTTTCTTCAGGCGATCATAATAGCGTCCGACGATCAGCATCAGCACTACACAGGGGAGAAAAATAAAGATGGTGGCGACCAGGGCGCCCGGAATGCCGCCGGCCCGGAAACCGGTAAAGGTGGCCAGCATCGCCAGCGGGCCGGGAGTCAGCTGCGACAGCGCCAGGCCGTCGAGAAATTGTCTGAGCGTCAGCCACCGGTACTGTTCGACCATGATATGATTGAGGAGCGGGATCAGGACGTATCCGCCGCCGACAAAGATCAGGCCGATACGGAGGTATATCCAGGCGATCGTAAGCAGCGCCGCCATCAGCCGATCCTCCGGCGGAAATAGGAGCTGCAGAGCGACCAGAGCGCCGCTCCGAGAAGAACCCAGGCGGCATTGAGTGTAAGAAATACCGATGCGCAGAACGCGGCAACCGCCATCAGGGCGCCGCCCCACCCCTTGATCTGCTTGCGCCCCATATCGATGGCGACCACGACGATAAGTCCGATTACCACCGGATTGGTCCCTTTGAGTGCGGCCTGCAGCTGCGGCAACTTCTGATAGGTGAAATAAATCCAGGAAAGCAGGGTTATCAGCAGAAAGGAGGGGAGGATAAAGCCAACGGCTGCAACGATCCCACCGCGAATCCCCCGCAGGTGATGACCGGTAAAGGTACAGACATTGAGCGAAAAAGGCCCCAGAATCTGGCCGAACGCAAGCCCGTGCAGAAACTCTTCCGACGAAATCCACCCCTTTTCACGGACACAGACCCGTTCTACCAGAGCAACTATGGCCATGCCGCCGCCAAATCCGGTTAAGCCAATCATGGTAAAGGTCAGGAAAATCTCAGACAAACGTACTTTTTGTGCGCCGTTGCTCATGCTGGATGTATAGCAGGAAGAGTGAATGTGCGGCAAGGGGAAATAGCGATGCTGTGGCGTCCGGAGAATCTTTGTTTGATCTTATATAGCTCTGTTTTATGTTGAAGCGGCTGTGAAGAGTATGTTTTAATACAGCAGGAGGTACAACAATGAATATTCTGATCCAGTACTGCGCCTCTTGAGGTCAGTATCCGATAGCGGCAGGTCTTGTCGCTGAACTTGAAATGAACCTTGATGACGCTCTGGTTGAAATCGAATTTGGGCCAAAGCAGAGTGAGCTGGCCGTGTTTGTAGATGGCGAACAGATATTTTCACGGCTGGAAAAAATGCGTTACCCCACAGCCAGGGAGTTGATCGCCGCCTGTCGTCTGCGAGAGTAACTGATTAAGGAGTTCCGCTATGTCCTTCCGTACCATAGAATGGCTCGATGACGCCGTCGTCATGATCGACCAGACCCGCCTGCCGGGTGAAGAGATCTACAACACCTATACCGATTTCCAGTCGGTCGCGGAAGCGATCAAGGGGATGATCATCCGGGGGGCTCCGGCGATCGGCGTTGCGGCCGCCATGGGTGTGGCCCTGGGGGCGCGGTCGATTATCGCCGATACCCACGATTCTTTTTTCCGCCAGCTGGACAACGTTTGTGACGTGCTGGGACGTACCCGGCCGACCGCAGTCAACCTGTTCTGGGGGCTGGAGCGGATGAAGCGGGTCGCGGAGGCGAACCGGAGCGGGAGTCTCGATACAATCCGTGAAGCCCTCAAAAAAGAGGCGATCCTGATCGAGCGGGAGGATCTGACCATCTGTAAAAATATCGGTAAGTGGGGCGCCACACTGATTCCTGATGGAGCGGCGGTCCTGACTCATTGCAACGCCGGGGGGCTGGCCACGGCCGGTTACGGCACGGCGCTGGGCGTTATCCGTGCCGCTCATGAGGCGGGCAAGAAGATTCAGGTATTTGCCGACGAGACCCGTCCCTGGCTGCAGGGATCGCGCCTGACCGCCTGGGAGCTGATGAAGGATGGTATTCCGGTGACGCTGATTGCCGACAACATGGCCGGATTTTTCATGAGTCGCGGCGAGATCACCTGCTGCGTCGTCGGCGCAGACCGGATCGCCGCCAACGGCGACACCGCCAACAAGATCGGCACCTATTCCGTCGCGGTGCTGGCCAAAGAGAACAACATCCCGTTCTACGTCGCCGCTCCGGTTTCAACCCTTGACCTCTCTCTTCCTGACGGCAGCAGCATTCCGATAGAGGAGCGCTCCGCGAATGAAGTAACCCATATCAGGGGGATTGCCATCGCACCTGCAGGGGTCCGGGTCCGCAATCCGGCCTTCGATGTGACGCCGGCCCGTTATATCAGTGCGATCATCACCGAAAACGGCATCGTCACCGGTGACTACCGCAACGGTCTGCGCAAGTTGGCGAGTCTCTAACATGCATATAGAACGCTTCTCCCAGGAGTTCAGCCGCATTATTTCCCTCTCGGAACCTACCCTGCAACTGCAGGAGTTGGCAACTTTTCTTGAATCACATGGTTTTTTGTATGGGGCCCGCTCCGCAGACAACGTGCTGCTGCTCCGCCCCTTATTCACCCCGCTGTCACTGCACCGTATAGTTATAAACGCTTTAATGACACCTTCTCCCGACCTGGCGCTGAACGCTTTTGAACGCTTGGCGGGAATCCTCCCCCCTGAGACACTTTCTGAGCTGGCAAAGCGGAAGAAACGGCTGGCTCAATATATCCTCCTCTGCGGTTCATCGCCGTTTCTGGTGAATCTGATGTACAAATGCCCCGAGACCGTGCAGTGGCTCTTTTTGGAAAACGGCATCGATCTTGCCCGTTCTGCCGAAGAGATGCTTGCTGCTGTACAGGGGACTGTCGATGAAAAGACCGACTTTACTGCGCTGCAGAGGTCGCTTCGCTGTTTCAAGCGGCGTGAAATAGTGCGTATTGCCGCTCGCGACCTGGGCGGACTGGCGCCACTTGAAGAGGTCATGGGGGAGCTTGCCGACCTTGCTTCGTCAACGCTGCAGGTTGCCTGTCAGGTGTGCCGGCGCTGTCTGACCCGTGATCATGGCGCTCCGCTGCTGGAGGAAGAGGCCGCGCTCCCCCGCGAGGCGGAGATGACCGTGATCGGTATGGGAAAGCTGGGTGGCAGGGAGCTTAATTTTTCTTCCGATATTGATATCATCTACTTCTATGAGTCGGACAGGGGGGAAACGGCCGGTGTAGAGAACGGTTCAGGGAGCAGAAAAGGGGTGGTCTCTCTGCATGCCTACTTTAACAAACTGGGGGAGATGATCAGCAAGGCACTGTCGCAGGTGACGGAGGATGGTTTTGTGTTCCGGGTGGACGTCGGCCTCCGTCCGGAGGGTAAATCGGGAGACATGGCGGTTTCACTCCGGTCAGCCGAGATCTACTATGAATCATGGGGGCAGTCGTGGGAGCGCACTGCGATGCTGAAAGCCAGGCCTGTGGCCGGTTCACTGGCATTGGGAGAAGAGCTGCTTAAAACCCTCCAGCCGTTCATCTACCGTAAATATCTCGATTACAACCTTATCGAGGATATGAAACAGATGAAGCAGAAAATAGATGCCTCGCTGGCCCGCTCCCGGGAAGGGGAAATCAACCTGAAGCTCGGTCGGGGGGGGATCCGGGAAATCGAGTTTTTCATCCAGGCCCTGCAGTTGGTGTACGCCGGGAAAAACCCAAAACTGCGGGAACGCAATTCACTCCGCGCACTGGATACACTTCTGGCGGCGAACCTGCTGGTCGATGACGATCATCGCAAGTTGCGGGAGGCGTATCGTTTTCTCCGCTCGGTTGAACACCGGATCCAGGTGGTGCAGGAACGTCAGACTCACAACCTGCCGGTTAAGGAGGAAGAGATGCTGGCGCTGGCGAGGCGGAGCGGTTATCTGCGCGCAGATGGTCTGGAGCGTTTTAGCGAGGTGCTGGAAGATCATCGCAAAAACGTTTCCGCCATCTACGGCAACCTTTTCTATTCGCGGGATAAAAAACTGGCGCAGGAGATTCATCCGCACATCTTGTTTCTTCTCGATCCCAAGGCGGATTCCGATCTGGTGAAGGATATGCTGGCTGAACACCATTTTGAGGATGTCGAGCGGGCCTATGATAATCTGACCTCCCTCCGGAGGGGACCGGTAAAAGGGAATCTGACCGAACGGAGTCGCCGTATTCTGGAAAAGATCACGCCGCTGCTGATCCATGAGATCCTTGAATCACCAGATCCGGACATGGCGCTGGCCAATCTGGAACGCTTCCTGACGGTAGTTGCCACCCGGTCATCATATTATGCCCTGCTGGCAGAAAACCGTCCGACGATCAAACTGCTGGCATCACTGTTCGGCATGTCGGCATTTCTCTCCAAGATTTTAATCAACCATCCGGAACTGCTTGACAGCCTCGTTGTCCGCCGCGGTTCCTCCGTTGTCAAAACGAAGGAAACGATGCAGGAGGAGTTGGACGGACTGCTTGAACAGAGTGACTATTTCGAGGATCACCTTAATATACTGCGTCGCTACCGCAACGAAGAATTTCTGCGCATCGGCCTAAGCGATATCCAGGGGCGATTACTGCAGGGGGATGTTACTTCCCAGCTCAGTCTGCTTGGTGAAGTTTGTCTGGCAACAGCTTTCAGGCTGGCGGTTGCGGAACTGCACCGTTTTGGCCGTCCGACCTGGCAGCGCGACGGGGGTGCCGCAGGGGCGAACCTGACGATTATCGCCATGGGGAAATTGGGTGGAGGGGAGCTTAACTACCACTCGGATCTGGATATCATCTTTGTCTACGATCACCAGGGGTATACGGACGGCGAGAAGCAGATCTCCAACCACGAATATTTTGCCAAGCTGGCCCAGAAGATCATTTCTATTCTGACTATGCAGACCCGTGAAGGGTACGTTTACAAGATCGATACCCGTCTGCGCCCCTCCGGCAATGCCGGTCCGCTGGTAACCTCGCTGGAGTCTTTTCTCGACTATCATCGCAAGGAAGCCCAGATATGGGAGCGGCAGGCGCTCACCAAGGCACGTGTTGTTTTAGGTGATGAGGGCCTGGCCGGCCAGCTGCACGACATTATCCGCCATACAATTTACGGCGCAACAATAGATGATGACGGGCGTCAGGAGATCCACCGCCTCCGGATGCGGATGGAAAACGAACTGGCCCGGGAGAAAGACGGCAGATACAACATTAAAACCGGCCGTGGGGGGATGGTGGATGTGGAGTTTGCCGTTCAATATCTGCAGCTGCGTGAGGGGTACCTATACCCGGAACTGCGTACCACCAGCACGGTCGTTGCGCTCAAGGAGATCAACACGCTGGGGTTGCTGCCAGACGGAGATGCCCAAACGCTGCTGACCGGGTATAAATTTCTGCGCAAACTTGAAAACCGTCTGCGGATCATTCACGACTATTCGGTCAATGATCTCTCAGGGACAAAAATCTATCTGAACAAGCTGGCGCGCCGCCTGGGGTATGATTCCAAACTGAAGAATCCGGGGACCGCCCTGATCTGTGATTATGAGGAGATAACCGGTAAAATCCGGGACGTGTTTGACAAGTTGTTTTTAGTGTAGGGGCGCTCGCTGAGTATGCTGTGTACCGGTAGCGGATAGCAATCTTAACCGTCAACGCTCAAGCAGGGTAAAGCAAAGTAGAACATCAGCAACCCGGTTGACAGGATCCAGATCCAGTTCATCCCGTATCCGTTGCAGGCGATAAGCCAGGCTGTTGCGATGAATACCAAGCTGGTCGGCAGTGCGTCCGGCATCGAGATTGGCTGCCAACAACGCGGCCAGCGTTTCCCTTATATAGCTTCGCTCCTTTGCTACTGCATCAAACCGGTTGAAATTCGATCTCAATGCGATTGCTGCAGGTCCGACTGTCGCCTGAAACGCAAGATATCTCACCAGTAACTCACGATCATAGAGCGAACGGGAAGGACGCTGGTGACTGCAGCGAGACAGGCAGAACAGCGCCTGTGCATATGAGGCCTGGTATTCGACTGCATTTTGCGCTACATCGCCAGCCGCGCAGGTGATCACACCATTGCAGATCCCGGAGAGGGCGGTATGAACCTGCCACAGCCATGACGGCACTGTTTTAGACGGTTCCTCGCCGGTTGCAATCTCGCGCAGGATAGTCAGCTGCTCCTCGCGCAGGGCTAGCAGGTCGTGTGACTGCACAAGCCCCTCCTGCTGCAACAGGCTCTCAACCAGTTCGCGCATTCGTTCCTCCAGCAGGCCTGACGACCTGCACTCGGCCATCCATTGCTCGCGGAACGGTTTAAGGTTAACGATGCAGACGCAATAACGGCCTTCCAGATTAATCCCAATGGCCCGGGCCAGACGTCGTACCTTGGGTGACAGTTCGTTCCCCGTATGATGAAGAGCCGCCTCCAGGAACTCTTCCCGCAGACGTGAACGTGCCTGGGTCTCCCGTTGGGACAGTTCCTGTTCAAGGATTAGCTCTGTTACCAGTTTCACCATTCGCGCCGTGTCACGGACCTCATCAGGCAGCCCCGATATCCCGACAACACCCACAATTTGCCCCTCCAGAAGAATCGGTAGATTAACCCCCTGCCGTGCGCCAGGATAGCGGGAAAGCTCATCAGGATAAATCTCGACCGCAGAGTTGGTTTCCACGGCATCTAGCGCACCTTTATGGAAAGTCTTGAGGCGTTCCGGTTGACCGGTGCCGATGATGATCCCCTCTCGATTCATGATGTTAACGTTTCTGTGCCCCACCGGTATAACCGTCCCGACAATCTTTTGGGCCAACTCCTCTGTTATGACCATCCCCCCTCCCTGCTTTGTGCATGAAGCACAAGCATACCTAGTATACCCCCGTTTTATCTGTACAGCGCAGCCAATTGTAAGAAACCATTTTATGGAGTAATTATAGACTCATGAGAACTCTATTGACACCGAATTTTTATGAGATGGACAGGTTTATTGCGACACTGCTGAAACAGCGTTAAATAACTTTACTGGACAGAAAGGAGAGCGGCAATGGGAACTACGGGGATGTTGCTGATTTTGGCGGGAGGCATAGGTCTAATTTTATTACTGACTATCAAGGCACGACTACACGCCTTTGTGGCACTACTCTCGGCCTGCTTTTTCATCGGCTTTGCCACCGGCATGCCATTTGACAAAATCTTCAAGTCGATAGAAGCCGGTATGGGGAGCTTTCTGGGGCTTTTAGCACCGATACTGGCCCTGGGAGCCATTGTCGGCAAGATGATGGAAGTTTCAGGCGGTGCCGAACGCCTTGCTCGAACCTTGATAGCCAAGCTGGGAAAACGCAATACCCACTGGGCCATGATGATCGTCGGGTACCTCTGTGGTATTCCGGTCTTCTTCCAGGTCGGCATTGTGCTCTTGATGCCGATCCTCTTCAGTGTTGCCGCAGAAGCCGGCATGTCACTGGTCATGGTCGGCATCCCGATGATCATCGGCCTGTTGACGGTACACTGTATCGTGCCACCTCACCCGGCAGCCACTGCCGTGGCGATCGGACTGAAGGCAGATATCGGCAAGGTGATCCTGTATGGTCTAATCGTGGGCCTGCCTGCCGCAGCACTTGCAGGACCGGTTTTTGGCAAGATGATTGGCAACAAGTTTATCCTGAGACCACCGGAACATCTTAAAAACAAGACGGCTACACCTGAGGATCAGTTGCCAGCCTTCTGGACAACCCTGTTTACGATCATGTTCCCATTGATCCTGATGATCTCCAAGACTATTTTTGAAATGCTGCTGGGTAAAACTCATCCGGCCATGCCGTTTATAAACCTGATGGGTGAGCCGGTAATGGCGCTGTTTCTTGCAGTCTTTCTGGCCTATTGGACTCTTGGGTTGAACCGTGGCAACACCATGGAACAGCTGCAAAAAATAAGTGAATCATCAATCGGTCCTATGGCTGCGATTCTACTGATCATTGGTGCCAGTGGCGCATTCAACAAGGTGCTGATGGACAGTGGTATTGGTGCTGCCATTAAAACGGTCCTGGCAACATGGCAGATCAACCCATTAATCCTGGCCTGGGGCGTGGCAGCTACTATGCGCTTTGCCGTGGGGGGAGCCACCATTGCCATGGTGGCTGCGGTCGGGTTGGTAACGCCGATCCTGCCACTATATCCCGGCCTCGATCCTGCCTTGGTTGCCGTGGCCATTGGGGTCGGCGCCATCGGACTATCCCATGTCAATGACCCCGGTTTCTGGTTTGTGAAAGAATATTTCGGCATGTCCATGGGCGACATGTTCAAAAGTTATACCCTCTCAACCACCATCGCTTCAGTTGCGGGGTTGCTGGTTTTGCTGGCATTCAGTTTTATAATCGGATAACGCATACCAAATAAAGGAGAATAATCATGAAAGTTACGGTTGTTGTTGATAATTGCGTGCCACCATCAGCACGGGGGCCGTTTCGTGGAGAACATGGCCTTGCACTGCTGATAGAACATGAAGGAGCACGTATCCTCTTCGATACTGGCCAGAGCGATGCGGTGGTACATAACCTGGGCCTGCTGGGTATTCATCCGTCCAGCCTTGACGCCATTGTGATCAGCCATGGACATTACGATCACGCCGGCGGCCTGATGGCAGTTTTGCAATATGCCGCCAAACCGCTGCCGGTGTACGCCCATAGCGACATCTTCCAGGCACGTGTATCCATAGCCGGCAAGCGGCACTTCATCGGGATCCCGTTTACCAAGCCGCAACTGACTGAGCTTGGTGCACAGTGGAAGTTATCAAACCGGCCGACAGAAGTGATACCCGGCCTCTGGTTCAGTGGCGAGATTAAAAGGGAAACTAAGTACGAACATGGAGACGCCAAACTGCTTACCTGCCAGACAGATGGTAACTGTTCGGAAGACCCACTACTGGATGATATAGCACTATTTCACGGGAGTGATCAGGGCCTGAGGGTGATTGGCGGCTGTACCCATTCCGGGATCATCAATACGATCCAGTACGGACTTACCATCACCGGCCAGTCAAAGCTTCATACCTGGATCGGCGGCACCCATTTGGGGCCGGTAACGCCAGATCAGCAAAACGCGACCCTTGATGCGCTTGAGGACTTGGCGCCTGAGTTGATTGCGGCCAACCACTGCACCGGATTTGCAATGATGGCAACACTCCGTAATCGGTTCGGGGATCGCTTCATCCCTGCCTTTGTCGGAACAGTAATTGAATGGTAAGCAGCTGCAATGTAGATTGCCGCAACAGACATCCAGAACAGAGGAAAACAGCCATGAACGTATTGATTGCACCGGATTCTTTTAAGGGGAGCCTTAGTGCAACGGAAGTTGCAAGGGCCATGGCCAAGGGGATACGCGCGGTTTCACCTGAGACGGAGTTGATCGAGGTGCCGATTGCAGATGGCGGTGAAGGGACGGTGGAGGCGTTTGTCCGCGCCTGCAGTGGCACTCTGCGTCACGCGACGGTACAGGGACCTCTGGGTGAACCGGTCACCGCAACCTGGGGACTACTGCCTGACAATACCGCGGTAATCGAGATCGCAGCAGCAGTCGGGCTTATGTTGCTGGCTCCGGATAAACGGGACCCCAACCATGCCGGAACCGAGGGGGTGGGCCAGTTACTCCGCGCCGTTCTCGACGCTGATGTCCGCCGCGTCATCATCGGGCTGGGTGGGAGCGCTACCAATGACGGTGGTAGCGGCATGTTGCGGACTCTTGGCGCCCGGTTTCTGGATTGCGATGGCATAGATCTCCCGCCGGGAGTTCTTGCTTTTACTCGCTTGGAGCAGATTGACATTACCAATCTTGACCCACGCCTGAAGGATTTGGATATTTTGGTCGCTTCTGATGTGGACAATCCTCTCTGCGGCCCTAGCGGCTGTTCAGTAGTGTTTGGGCCGCAAAAGGGTATGCAGCGGGAAGATGTTCCGTACATGGATGCGGCCCTGGCGCAGTATGCCCATGTTGCCTTTAAAACAACCGGACGTGATGCGGCACTGCAGCCTGGTGCCGGGGCTGCAGGCGGGTTGGGAGCCGCATTGCTCTACTTTACCGGGGCTCAGATCCGACCCGGGATTGAAATTGTACTGGAGTCTGTACGTTTTGATGAGTTGCTTGTACGGGCCGATCTGGTGCTGACAGGTGAAGGTCGTACCGACAGCCAGACTCTAAGGGGTAAAGTGCCGTTGGGGGTTGCACACCGCGCGCGGGAACACGGGGTACCGGTGGTCTGTATCTCGGGGAGTCTGGACAAAGGGGCGGAGAAACTTTATCAGGAAGGTGTAACTGCACTTTTCGCCTGTCCTCCGGGACCAATCTCTCTGTCTGAATCCATTGCGCAGGCGGAATCACTAGTATGTGAAGCCACTGAACGGGCTTTCCGGCTGATCAGGCTGGGTATGAACCTGATGCAGCAGTAACCTCTGTACTATCAGCGGTAAGTGCCGTTTTGAGAGCCGGATCGATGCTCCGGTCATAATTGTAATTCTGAAATAACGGGATGACATTAATTTAGGCAGAAGTTTTTGGTGGTTCATCTGTTTGAAGGACTAAACGTAACACCGCATCAACCCTTGCCACATCCACAAAGGTATTGAAGCAGGGGCCAAAAGGGCGCTCGTTGAAGATGCCGATCACCGGCAGCGGGTAGCAGTCTTTGATGCCGGAGGTCAGGTCCCGTTCACAGGCGACCGCCAGCACCAGTTTCGGCCGCTTTTCTACGATAACCTTGCGGGCGAGCGTCCCGCCGGTAGCAACCGAAATGTCGACCGCATACTTTTGTCCGAGATCGACCAGCCCCTTTATGCTGCAGCGGCCGCATTGAACGCATTTGTGAATGTCGCCGGTCACCTTGATTTCACAATCAGCGAGCTGGATGCAGTGCGGCAGCAGTACCAGAATACGATCCGGTTTCACCTTCATCCGCTGGGACAGCACCAGGCTGTTGTTCATCGCGACAAAAGACTGCCGGATCCGGTCCCTGTCAACTCCCATCACCTTTCCCACAAATTCAATGACCGGCAGTAAAAACTTGATCACTACCAGGCGCATGAAACGGGTCAGGAAGATATCCCTCCCAAGTGCGGTCGTCAGCACCAGCAGCCCGGTCCCCAAAAGGGCAATTCCGCAGAGCGACACCATGATGATGCCGACAATATGCGGCAGACTGGGGTGAATATTAGCCAGGCCACGATTGGGTATCCACCAGGCCAGGAATATGGCAGCGACAACGATCAGGCAGGTTACGCCCATCAGGGTCACAAAGAGCCGCTTGCGTGGTGGTGTAGTTGCTGATCCTGTAGTATTTGCCACTATGGCGGTCCCTCGGGTTGCGCAGTCCCCAGCAGGACCCCCTCGGAAACGGGGTAGCCGGCCAGAAAGCTGGCGCAGTCGAGGCGCTTCTTGCCGGCCAGCTGCAGCTCCTGTAAAAAAAGGCTCCCCGATTGGCAGGCTACTTCAAGCTGTCCTTTTGCTGCCTGCAGCACCGTCCCCGGTTTTCCGGAGCCTTCGCCGACAGCCGTGCGGAAAATCTTCAGGGCCTGACCATCGACAGTCGTGCAGGCGCCCGGCCAAGCGGCCAGGCCGCGTACCTGGTTGTGAATTGTGCGGGCGTCGGCATGCCAGTTGATGATGCCATTTTCTTTTTTCAGCATCGGTGCATAACAGCTATCAGGGTTGTTCTGCGGCTCCGGGGTGAGATCGCCTGCCGCGAGCCTGTCGAGCGTTTTACCCAGCAGATCGGCCCCCATGATCGCCATGCGATCATGCAGTGATACGATATCTTCGTTTTCATCCAGCGAAGTCCTCCGGGCCAGCAGCATATCACCGGTGTCGAGGCCGACATCCATCAGCATGGTGGTCACGCCGGTTTCAGACTCACCGTTAATGAGGCACCAGTTGAGAGGCGCGGCACCACGGTAGCGTGGGAGCAGCGAGGCATGGACATTGATACAGCCGTGCGGCGGGACCTCCAGCAGCGCTTTGGGGAGAATCTGGCCGAAAGCGACGACAACAATAACGTCCGGCTTAAGCCTGCGGATGATGTCAACGAAGTCCGGATTCCGTACTTTGAGCGGCTGATAAACAGGGATACCGTTTTTTTCGGCCAACTCCTTGACCGGCGGCGGCATCATCCGCTGTCCACGCCCCTTGGGTCGGTCAGGTTGGGTGACAACAGCCACAATATTCTCCCCCCGGTCAATCAGACCCTGCAGGGTCGGGCAGGCAAAATCGGGTGTCCCCATGAAAATAGTTCGCCAGCCGGTCATTTCTTTTCCTCTGCCGCTTTGCGTGCCTTGCGCTGGAACAGCTCACGCTTGAGAGCCGAGAGGTGGTCGACAAACAGGATCCCCTCAAGATGGTCAATCTCATGCTGAAAGGCGATGGCGAGAAGATCTTCAGCTTTCCAGGTTCGCTCGACACCTTCGAGGTCGAGCGCCTTGACGATAACACGGGCGGAGCGCCTGACGTTGGCCGCATAGTCCGGCACCGAGAGGCATCCTTCCTCTTCATAGGCTTCCCCTTCGGCATGAACAATGACCGGGTTGATGGCGACGATCAGATCAGGCGGCTCATTTTTACTTGAGATATCGATGATAATTATACGCTGGTGTGCGCCGATCTGGGGCGCTGCCAGACCGACGCCGGGAGCGGCATACATTGTTTCGACCATATCGTGAACGAGTTCACGGACCGGATCGGTGATAATTGTAACCTGTGCGGATTTCTTCTTGAGTTCGGGGTTCGGGTAGGTGAGAATTGTGCGAATCATTGCGTATCCTTCATTGAAGATTTAAATAAGTAATGATACTATTTCAGAACGATAAAATCAATTTTCATCTTGATGGGAATACAGAGAGAGGTGCTGGGATGACTGATCCGGTCAAGGGAATAAGCGGGGCCCTGGGGACTTCGGCAGGAGGGAACTACAGCGGAGGCAGTTTTTCAGGTGGGCATAACAAAAAAGAGCCGACGGCACCACAGGCCGATCTGGTCGAAATATCTCAGGATGCCCGCGATCGTTCGAAAGGTAAAACAAGAAAGAGTATTCTGGCGTATCTGAAAGAGCTGCTGGAGTGATCCGTGTAAAACGTTGGTAGCTTCAGCCATCAGTTAAAAAAACTTTTATCCTTTTCGTATGCTTCCTTAAATCGTTCCAGCAGGGCATCAATGCGCCGCGGGTCAAGCCCCAGCCTCTGTGCGGGGACTGTCTGCAGGAGATCCAGCCCGTCATCCGGTTCGCGAATGCCTATTCCCGCTTTGTGACAAAACAGATTGGCCAGTCCGACAACACAGGTCAGGCTGATCTGACAGGGATCTTCAACCTCTTCAAATGCGTAGGTATGATGGTTCAGCACGGCATGCATCAGCCTGTCGGGAAAGTTCCATTTTTTGATTACCAACCCGCCGACCTCTGCATGAGTATAGGGGTACACCCGCCGTTCGGCTTCCTCAAAGGTAAGGCCATCATTGTAGCATCTCTGCATAACATCCTGAAACTGTTGCTTGTTCATGGTGTTCATAATTATTTTGCCGATGTCGTGGAAAAGCCCCCCCAGAAAAGCTTCCTCTTCGCTCACCATACGGGTCTCCCTGGCAATCATGCGTGACGCAAGGGCGGCGCCGAAGGAGTGTTCCCAGAGCATTTTTTCAGTCAGGCCGTACGGCTGGTAAACCTGTTTGACCGATGCGGCCACGACCAGGCTCTTCAGTGTGGCGGAGCCGAGAACGACAATGGCATGAGAAAGCGTCTGAATCTGGCGCTGGCAGCCGTAGAAGGAGGAATTCGATATTTTCAACACGCGAGCGGCGACAGCCGGGTCAGAGGCTACGACCTTGGCCAACTCTTCTGCAGTCGCATTTTCGCTCTCGATAAGCTGCATGACCTTTATGGCGACAACCGGGATGGTCGGGAGGTCGCTGGCGGTCATAATCATTATTTCCAGTTCTCTGTTCATCATATCCTTGCGAGGCTAAATTTTTCAGATACCTTTTGATAATTATCATATCCGGGAGCGCTTATTATCTACGTACTGCCGCAAATAATCAAGCATTTAGCCTAAATTATTGAAATATTGCCGGGCGGTGTGTATAATCCCGCCGCACTACCGACAGAAATTGAGGAAACAGCCGTTATGAAGATACTGCAAACATGCCTGTTGCTGCTGGGCGCCGCACTCCTTTTGACCGGATTCAGTTGGGGATTCAACCCTGATCCCTGCAAAAAAGCGCTTGAAACCGCGGGCACGCTGGCCACTATCGGTGATGAGGCTCAGAGACGTCAGGCGGAGGCCGGGATTACTTCCGAGTGCCCAAATGGCGCCGCCGCCCATTTTGTGGGAGCACTCCAGCAGGAGCGGGTCAGTAACTTTGATGCTGCTATTGAAGAATATCGGCGCACGCTGCAGTTGGCCCCATCTTTCGCCCGCGCCAGCGGGAATCTTGGGCTGCTGTATGCCCGGAAAGGGATGGATGATGAAGCATCGGTTGAGCTGGCACGCGGGCTCTCTTCGATGCCCGATCCACTCTACCATAAGGCGCTTGCGCAGATTTTAGCTGCGCAAAAAGTCTATCCGCTCGCCGCCTACCATTACAACGAAGCCGGCCGTGAACTGACCGGCGATGCTTCCATATTTGTCGCTCTTGCCGAAATCTACACGGTGTCAAACCAGCCTGATAAAGCGCTGGAGGAATATCGAAGGGCTCTGGCCGCCGATCCCGGTTCGGTGAAGGCCCATTTAGGCATCGCAACTATCAGTATGCAGCGGGGCGACACCGACAAGGCGCTTGAACAGTTGAAACGTGGCGAGGTCGCCGCACCGCAGAATCGAGATATCCACTTGATGATGGCGGCTCTTTACGAAAAGAAGGGTGATGCCAAGCTGGCTGAGTATCATTCGCTGCTGGGGGGTAAGGGGAAGCTGGCGCAGAACGTTCAGAAAACGGCCGGAGCGTCTGACCCGAGCGCCGCCGGCAAGGAAATGGAAAGCCTCAGGAGCGCTGCCAAGGAGCATCCGGAAGATCCGCTCCCATACGAAAAACTCGGGCACCTTTACCGGGCGGCGGGTAAAGATGCAGAGGCCATTGATGCTTATCGTGAGGCGGCACATCTCAATAGCACCAACGGTGACGTATACCTCAATCTTGGCCTCCTGTACGAGAAAAAGTCTCAAATAGATGAGGCGATAGTAGTCTACAAGCGGGCGGTTAAAGTTAATCCGGCCAGCGCAGAAGCACGTTTGAGACTGGGTGATATCCGTTTCTCCCGCGGTCTGTTCCGGGAAGCGGTAGAGGAATATTCGGAGTTTCTCAGGCTGCGTCCCGCAAGCCCGGATATCCACCTTAAGCTTGCCCGGATCTTTGCCAAAAGCAAGGAAGCCGGTCTGGCACTTTCCTCGTACAACTCTGTGCTGGCTTACAGTCCGAATGACGGCGATGCAAATCGAGAGATCGCGGCCCTGTACGCTCAAAAGGGTGAAAACGAGAAAGCGCTTGCGCATTATAAAAAAGCGCTTGAGGTTCATAAGGACGACGGTGAGGCGCGCTTAGCCCTCATATCAATATACGTGAAAAGCAAGCAGTACGACGAAATAACGGCTCTGCTCAAAGAGGCGGTTGAACTGAATCCGGGTGATCCGGTCAATCATTACAAGCTGGGGCTGATTTATGACTTTAAAAAAGAGTATGACAACTCGGTAGTCAGTTACAAAAAAGCGATTGAGCTGAAGCCGGATTATGCCAGGGCGCTTACCGCGCTTGGCCGGCTGTATATGAAAACCGGACAACTGAGTGAAGCCAAAGAGGTGCTTGAAACCGCGAAAAAGGCTGATCCGACCATGGAAGAAACCGCGGTTCTGCTCAATAACATTCGTGACGAATTTAACCCTGAACCTCGTAAAATATCTAAAGGTAAAACGCTGAAAAGCAAAAAAATCAAAGGCAAAAAAGTGAAGGGGAAAACGAGCAAAAAGCGCTCGGGAAAGATCTCGAAAAAGAGCAAGAGTAAATCGCCGGTAAAAAAGAAGCAAGCCACGACGAAGTGACCTTGTCCACCCCTGCTCAACAACAGCAATATCTAACAGCTTTCGACATTCCTGCATTCCGCGACTGGAAACAATATGACAGATCCGAGCGGTACAGATACCTATTTTCCCTATGCAATCCAGATTTCCTCTCATCACTGGCGCTCCCTCGGCCTTGGCGCGCTTGCAAACGGCATTAAAGAGCGCGGGATTCCTCAGATACAATTTTTCCGGCAGCTGGCTCTCAAGCTGAACGTCACCCGCGCGGCCGGCTCCGCTGTTGTGCATGCCGGTGAACTCAATCTGTATGCCTCTCTGCAGAAAACATTGCGCTATCTTATCGACGGTGTCGCCGCTGCTCCGGCGTCTTCTCTCCTGGTAAATGCGTTGAAAGAGGGGGGCTTTGACCCGGCAGGTGCTGCTCTCCGGACAACGGGGCAGCGTTTTGTCGAGTTGTTTTCTCCGGCCCCGGTCCTTGAGGGGAGAGTCGAGCCTGACCGCTGGCTGGCTGATGCCCTGAACAGCCCCCTGCGCACTCATCAGCTGCTGCGGGAAATGCTGCTGCTGCGGCTGGCCGCTGCCAATCCGGCTATCGACAGCTTTCGGGAACTCGTTGATGACCGCGCTCTGGCCGCATCGTCTCAATATTCCAGCATCAACATGGCCTTTGATCGCGTCCTGAAAAAGGGGCCGGTTCTTGTCGGAAAAGGGTGTACGCTGATCGAGGCTCTCATGGCCGCAGTGACCGCCTTCCCCTCCTCCCTGGCCGGTCAGGTTGCCTACCTCCGCGGGGAGTGGCACGATCTCTTGCCTCCGGAGTTGCTGGATGAGGTGGAGACAGCCCTTGATATTCTGCATGAGGAGCAGCGTGAGCGTGGTGGCGGCGGTGGACCTGGCCCTGCTCCTGTACTGGAGTTCCGGCACGCTGGAGGTGCGGCAGCAACCGGGGCGGACACAGTTTTTCACGGTTTTGATTACCCTGCGTATGAAGCTTTTTCATCTGATGCCGGCTGGATGGCACATGTCGTGTTGATGGCAAAAATGGTCTATGTCTGGCTCGACCAGCTCAGCCGGAGTTATGCTCTGCCGATATCCCGGCTCGATCAGGTGCCGGATGCAGAATTGGACCGGCTGGCGTCCCGAGGTTTTACCGGACTCTGGCTGATCGGCCTTTGGGAACGATCTCCCGCATCACAGCGGATAAAACAGCTCTGCGGCAATCCGGAAGCAATCGCCTCGGCTTATTCACTCTACGACTATGAAGTAGCAGCAGATCTTGGCGGCTGGGATGCTTTGGCAAACTTGCGTGAGCGTGCTAAAAGCCGCGGCATCAGGCTTGCCAGCGATATGGTGCCGAATCACACCGGCATCTATTCCCGCTGGGTCAGCCAGCACCCGGACTGGTTCGTCCAGACCGGTTACCCCCCCTTTCCGACCTACAAATTCACCGGCGAAGATCTCTCCGGCGACAGTAATATCTGTCTGCAGGTAGAGGATGGCTACTGGAACAAGAGTGACGCCGCCGTAGTCTTTAAACATTATGACAAAAACAGCGGCAGGGCCCGTTACATCTACCACGGCAACGACGGTACCAGCATCCCTTGGAACGATACCGCCCAGCTCAACTATCTGATCCCCGAACTGCGCGAAGCGGTCATTCAGACCATTCTGCACGTAGCCCGCAATTTTCCGATCATCCGTTTCGACGCCGCCATGACGCTGGCCAAGAAGCATTATCAGCGACTCTGGTTTCCGCTGCGCGGCCTCGGCGGCGGAGTTCCGTCCCGCGCCGAACACGGCATGAGCAAAGATGAGTTTGATGCCGCTTTCCCGGTGGAATTCTGGCGCGAGGTCGTTGACCGTGTGGCGGCCGAGGCCCCAGGGACGCTGCTGCTTGCAGAGGCCTTCTGGATGATGGAGGGGTATTTCGTCAGGACGCTCGGTATGCATCGCGTCTACAACAGCGCCTTTATGAATATGCTCATGAATGAGGAGAATGCCAAATATCGTACGACCATTAAAAATGTGCTGGAATTTAACCACGAGATCCTCAAGCGGTTCGTGAACTTCATGAACAACCCGGACGAAAAAACGGCGGTAGCCCAGTTCGGTTCGCAGGGTAAATATTTTGGCGCCTGCGTGCTGCTGGTTACCATGCCCGGACTGCCGATGTTCGGTCATGGCCAGATAGAGGGTTTCCACGAGAAATACGGTATGGAGTACAAGCGTGCTTATTGGGACGAGCAGGTTGATGAGGGGCTGGTACGCGGTCATGAAATATGGATTTTTCCGCTGCTGCGCCGCCGCTGGCTTTTTTCTGGATCTGAAAACTTTGTCCTGTATGATTTCCATGTCGGTGACAATATCGATGAAAATGTCTTCGCTTATTCTAACCGCTCCGGGAACCACCGGGCGCTCGTGCTGTATCATAACAGCCATACGACGACCTCCGGCTGGATCAGGGAATCGGTTTCCTTTCTGGGCGCCGGTGAGGGAGAAGGGGGACGCCTCGACCGGACATCGCTGGCTGAGGCGCTGGACGCCCCGGATGAAGACGATTGTTTTCTGGCTTTCAGGGACGAGATGGAAGGGGTAGAGTACCTCCGCCCAGCGCGAGAACTGCGCAAACAGGGACTTTATGTCGAGCTTGGAGAGTACCAGTTTCATGTTTTTATGGATTTCAGGGAAATCCATGATGACCAGGAAGGATCATGGCAAAAGCTCCATACACAGCTCCACGGATCGGGTGTTCAGTCGCTTGAGGAAGAGCGGAAACAGATGCTGTATGGGGAGCTGAATGCAGCATTCCGCACTGTTTTTGATTTGCTCACTGCAGTTAGGCAAGCGGAGGAAGCTGCTGCTACAGATGCAGAGCTGCAGCGGGCGGTTGACCTGTTTCTGCAGAGCGCAGCCGATAATGAGCTGATGGTGAGAGCAGCGGGAAAAGCGCATAAACCGAAACGGAAGATCACCCGGAAAAAAAGCAAGTCGGTTGAACAGTTTGTCCGCTTTACCCGGCTTAAAGGGCACAGGACGACGGCCAGTGATGCTCGCTTATTCCAGCTTCGTCTTACCGCCGGATTCTCGGATTGTGCGGCAGATTCCCTGTTGCTGGCATGGCTGATATTGCGCGATACGAAGCTTGATCCGGTCAGCCGGGGGCTTGACTATACACTGCGGAGTTTTCTGCAGCGGGAGGGAGAACCCGCATTCAGCAGCCGTGCCGTCGAACTGCTCTCCGCGCTGCTCCAGTGGTGGTGCTCGGATGAGCTGAATGTCGCTGCCAGCAGCTTGGAACAGATGCAGAGTCTGTTCGGAGTTGAAGCGTGCCGAATATTTATGTTGAATCATGAAAGCGACGGGATTGTATGGTTCAACAAGGAGCGTTTTGAGGAATTGAGTGAGTGGGTAATACTGCTCCTTCTGCTCGGGAGGTGCGATGCATCTCTCTCTGCCAGGGCTCTTTCCGCGAGGATGGGAGCGGCGGAACGGGCTATCATGCAAATAGCAAAGTCGGCCCAGGATGTTGGGTATCGCAGCAGGCTATTTGTAGCGCTCCCGGAGAAGGTTGTCGGCGGCGAACTTAAAAAACCAAGGGTTGGATCGGTATAGCGGTGTCTTCTATACGCAGAAAGGCCGGCAACTCTGCCGGCCTTTCTGCGTACTACACTCCGTCAGTTGAAAATATCAGGCGAATGGGTTTCTGATGGTAATAGTCTGATCGCGGCGCGGTCCGACCGAGACCAGCACGATCTGGCAGCCGGCCAGCTCTTCCAGGCGATGCACATACGCCTTGGCATTTTCAGGCAGCTCTTCAAAGCTGAGGACGGCGGTGATATCCTGCTTCCATCCGGGGAGCTCTTCGTAGACTGGCTGACATTTTTCGAACAGTTCCAGTTGGGCCGGGAGGGTCTCCAAAGTTTTACCGTCACAGGTATAACCTGTGCAGACTTTGATCGTATCGAATTCGGACAGTACGTCGAGCTTGGTCAGGGCGATGCCGGTCAGGCCGTTTACCCGGACTGCATAGCGGATCACCATGGCATCAAACCAGCCGCAGCGACGTGGGCGGCCAGTTGTCGCACCGTACTCCCCGCCGATCCTGCGGAGTTCTTCACCGTCAGTACCCTCCAGTTCAGTCGGAAAGGGGCCGCTGCCGACGCGGGTAACGTAGGCTTTCGATATGCCGATAATTTCATGGATCTCACGCGGACTGATGCCGGAACCGGTACAGGCTCCCCCGGCACAGGTCGATGAAGAGGTGACAAAAGGGTAGGTCCCGTGGTCTACATCCAGCAATGTACCTTGGGCTCCTTCAAATAGAGCCTTCTTGCCGGAGTTGAGATCATTGCTGAGGACCAAGGCGGTGTCGGCGACATAACGACGCAGAACATCGGCATATCCCTGATACTCGGCTAAAATTTCGTCATAACTGCAGGGGGGCTCTCCGAGAAAATTCTCCAGAAAGAAATTCTTCTCAACGAGAAATTCTTTCAGTTTGCGGGCAAACGTAACGTGGTCGATCAGATCCATCAGCCGGATTCCTCGGCGGCCAATCTTGTCTTCATAGCAGGGTCCGATGCCCCGACCGGTGGTGCCGATCTTTTGGTCGCCGCTTTTTGCTTCACGGGCTATGTCGATCCGTTTGTGGTACGGCATGATGATGTGCATCGATTCAGAGAGCAGCAGACAGGCATCATCCTTGATCCGGCCGGATTCCTTGAGCTTGGTGATCTCCCGGATGAAAACTTCCGGATCGAGGACAACTCCATTACCGATAATGCAGCGCTTTCCCTCATGCAGAATTCCGGATGGTATCAGGTGCAGGACAATTTTCTCACTGCCGACCACAAGCGTGTGGCCAGCGTTGTTTCCACCCTGATAGCGGACAACATCGTCTGCATGTTCAGTGTAAATATCGACGACTTTACCCTTCCCTTCATCGCCCCATTGAGCGCCTACAACGACTACATTTGCCATGTTCAGTTTTCTCCCTGGCTTTCTTCGATATAGTTCATAAGTCCCAGTCGGGCAATCATACCTTTTTCGATCGGGACCGTACAGCCATCAAGGCTGCGTACGGCCCGGTACGATTCAAGGTCGTTACCGACAACAAGCATGCAGCGGATATTCATTTTCTTTGCGTATTCCAGTGATTGGGCATAGTCCCTGAGGATGATGTCACGAGCGGTCGTATATCCCAGTGAGCGCAGCTGACGGGCGATCTGCAGTACGTTCTGCCGGTCGTCCCCGATGTTGAACAGCAGGAAATCAGTTGCAGCTCCCCACTGCAGATCAGGCCGACGTTCGATCGTCTGCAGCAGATTGAGCAGATTGAACGTGAAGCCGGTAGCCGGTGCATCAAAGCCGTACCGCCCTATGAGCTTATCGTACCGCCCGCCGCTGCAGACCGGTTCGCCAAAACCGGTGACAAATCCTTCAAAGGTGATGCCGGAATGATAATCGAGCCCCCTGGTTTCACCAAGATCAATCGAAAGGAAATCTGCCACACCGTGAATGTCAAGAATCTCCAGTACCTGCCGCAGATTATCAAGAGCGGCGATTGAGCGGCGGTTGGAGACAATTTCTTGCGCCGTTTTCAGTATGTCCCGTCCGCCAAACAGACGGGGCAGCGCGCTCAATTCGCGGGCGGAGTCAGGAGGAACCGGATGCTCGTGGAGCAGGGATGCTACTGCCGAACTGTCCTTTCGAGACACCGCTTCGCGCAGCTGTTGGAGCGGTTCACCGCTCAAGCCGGAGGCCTGAAAGACCCCCTGGCAGAATTCTACCTGTCCGAGATCAACGGTAAAGTTCTCCAGCCCCAGTTTCTGCATCGCTTCAATCGCCATGACTATCATCTCGGCGTCAGCCTCGGGCGAGTCCAGTCCGATCAGTTCAACGCCGGTCTGGAAGATCTCCCGGCTGCGGCCGGCCTGAATCTCGGTCTGGCGCAGCACCCGCTCGCTGTAGCTGATACGGTGGGGCAGCGGCAGGGCTGACATACGGGTGGCGGCAATACGGGCTATCTGCGGAGTTATGTCTGGTGGGAGAGCAAGCAGTCTCCCCGACTGGCGATCGTCAAAACGGTAGGTTCTCCCTTTGAGCTCATCACCCATGCCAGTCGCCAGGACATCTTCATACTCAAGCCTGGGGGTAATGATGCGCCGGAAACCCCACAATTCGAATACACGGAGCAACCGATCTTCAATAGAGCCGATTTTTGCGGCCGTTTCCGGCAGAAAATCACTGACGCCCCGGGGGAGTGCTATGTCGCTTGGTGAAAGTATCATGCATGCCTTTATTTAGCTAACGTACCTGTATCTGTTTTCCTGCTTGAGTAAACAGTTGAATCAGCTTTACTGCTGCATAACTCCGGTACAGAGAACAAAGTACCGCAGTAAACGTTACCTTATCTCAAAATCCGCTTGCCATGTCAAAACAAAAGGCTAGAGGGTACTCTCGATAGCCGGAACTATTTCGTCAGGAGCAGTAGTCGAAATATCCGGCATCTTGACAGCGTTTGCTGGTGCCGGTGCATTTGAATCGATTTTACCAGCGGCTGCCGGGGCTTGAACCGAGCCGGTTGCTGCTGGTAAAGCGTGCGTTTCGTCCGGTCTGGGCGAAACATCCGGAACTGGCAGCTGCTTGCGGTCAACGCCACCCCCTTTTGACTGTTTTTCAGCGGTATATTTGATCAGCGAGCTCATCTCGTCAAACAACCTGCCGTAAACTTCAGGCTCCTCGGTCTCCCGGAATAGCCAGTCGCTCTTTTTCTGCTCGAGGGTCCGGCGGATCCCATCAAGCGATTTGAAGCGCACCTCCGTTTTGCGGGACCGGTTTGCTTCGGACTCGCTGAAATCCGGATACTGAAGGTTAACCAGAGGATGGTAGGTCAGAAGACGCGCGCGGAAGTTCGGATATTCCCACAGAACGGTTCCGTCCGGGGCGACTATCTGGGCCGTCATCGTCAGATAGTTGAAGTCGGTTTCAAGTGATGAAAGCAGATTGCTGGAAAAGATTTTGCTTGTCTGGGTCAGTCCGCTCACGACGATTACCATGACGGCATCAAGGCGGTTTTTCTTTGTGTATGCGCTGATTGCGTCGTTTTTCCAGAAGTATTTATTGTACCGGATTCCGGCGTCATCTCGTTTTTCCCGGCGTGCCATCAGCGAACTGAAAAGCTGTTGCGGCTCATCAGCTAACGGAGTGACCGCATAGAAGTTGCCGGTACTACGGAGTTTGCTCACGAGCAGCGGCGCATATTTCCGATTAAGATCGGCGATGAGTGGTATCAGAAGCTCTTTTTGAGGGTGGTTGAGGTCGGAATCGGCATCTATGAAAATCGGTGCTATCCCGAGCACCTTTACTTTGTCCGCAAAATTTTCAGTCGGTATATTAAAATGATTCTGGGCGCAACCGAGCATTGTCCCGGCGGCAAAAATTAAACCAACGATGAATCTTTTCATGGAAAAACTCCGAGTGTGCATAATTTGAAAGATAATACATACCAGAAAACAGGGCCGTTTTCTACTCAATTTGATTGTCTTGAGGAGAGAAGTAGCAACCTCAAGTGTACTCAATTTTATTGACAAAATACGGAGTTATTTCGTATCGTCTCAAAACTAAACCTGCTTATCGAGAGTGGTGGAGGGAAAAGGCCCTGCGAAACCACAGCAACCGGTCATTATGACGCCAGGTGCTAAATCCTGCCGAAAGGCAAAGATGAGAGGTGTGCTGTGCAGCTTTACCAGCCCCTTCTCATCTAATGTGAAGGGTTTTTATGTCAGAAGATTACATCACGGAACAATCTAAAACCTTTGAATCCGGCATCCGGCTGGACAGCGGGCGGATACTGGCTCCGCTCACGCTGGCCTATGAAACCTACGGCACTCTTAACAAGCTGAAAAACAACGCTATTCTGGTTGAGCATGCCTGGACCGGAGATGCGCATCTTGCCGGAAAACATGGCGAGTCAGAAACAAAACCGGGGTGGTGGGATGCCATCGTCGGCCCAGGCCGTCTGCTCGATACCGAGCGCTATTTTGTAATCTGTTCGAATGTCATCGGCTCCTGTTTCGGTTCAACCGGCCCCACCTCAATCAATCCCAAAACCGGCAAACGCTATAATCTCTCTTTCCCGGTGATCACAATTCGCGACATGGTCCGCGCCCAGAAGTTGCTGATAGATGCACTTGGTATCGAGCGGCTGTTGACGGTGATGGGGGGGAGCATGGGTGGTATGCAGGCTCTGGAGTGGGCGACGCAGTATCCCGGCAATATAGCCTCGGCGATAGTTCTTGCGACGACTCCGCATCCTTCACCACAGGCCATATCGCTCAACGCCGTCGCCCGCTGGGCCATTTTTAATGATCCCACCTGGCGCAAGGGTGAATACAAGCACAATCCCAAGGACGGCCTGGCCCTGGCTCGAGGCATTGGTCACATTACCTTTCTTTCCGACGAATCGATGAACGCCAAATTCGGGCGGCGCTTCTCGGCACGGGACGGCAATTTTGACTTCTTCGGCCAGTTCGAGGTCGAGCGCTACCTGAATTATAACGGCTATAACTTTGTCGATCGCTTTGATGCCAACTCTTTTCTCTATCTTGCCAAGTCTCTTGATCTTTACGATGTTGCCTGGGGTTATGAATCGATGGTGGAGGCTTTCAGCCAGGTACAGGCGCCGCTTCAGTTCTTTGCCTTCAGCTCCGACTGGCTCTACCCCCCTTATCAGAGTGAGGAGATGGTCACCTGCCTGAATGAACTCGGGAAAAGGGCTGAATATCATCTGATCAAGTCAGCATACGGCCACGACGCCTTTCTGCTGGAACATGAGACCTTTACCCCGCTGGTACGGGATTTTCTTGAGCGGATCTGAAAAATGAACAGGGGTGAGAAGAAAAAACCGTCAGCGGAATTCAAGGAGAATCAGCTGTTCAGGAAGTTGCGCGGTGGAGTTGGTAAAGCTATCTTTGACTTCGGTCTGATCGAGGAGGGTGATCGTATCGCGGTGGCGGTTTCCGGCGGCAA
>JAFLLC010000063.1 GCA_019162745.1 Deltaproteobacteria bacterium
CAACAGCAGCGACAAAACCAACAACACGGCCGGCGATATCACCCTGGGGGGAGTGACCGCCGCCAGCCTCAACGTGACGGGCGCCCACTCGGTCATGCTGATGGGCAGCTCGAACATCAGTGGTGATATTTCGGTTGAAGCGCTGGGTGGCAACATCACTGTTGCCGACAACATCAGTGGCGCAGCGATCCTTGCCAAGGCCAGCGACAACATTGTCACGGCGGCCAGCACGGCGCTAAAAACCAATAACGGCAACCTCACGCTGTGGAGTGACAGCGACAACAATGGCGCGGGCAGCATTAGTCTCGGTGATAGTAATACCTTGAATACCTCGCTTAATGGCGCATCGACAAGCCAGGCCACGGGGGGTGGCAAGATCACTCTGGCCGGCGGCTTGGACACCAATGCCGATGCAATCCCCGATGGCTACGCCATAAGCGCCAGCTCCCACGGCATTGGGATAGGCTCCAATACAAGCCCTGCCGAGAGCACGAGCAACACCACCTTATATTCAGGCGGCGGCGACGTGTTTATCAAAGGCAAGACCACGGCCACTTCGGGCGCACTCTTTGGATTGAGTTACAACGGTGCGCTGACCATTGACAGTGGCCAGGGTGCCCTCAGCATTACGGGGGAAAGCGCCGCTTTGTATGGCATTGCCTTCAGTCTTAACAAAACATCCGGCCAAGGGCTCAGCCTGACATCCGCCAAGACCAGTGGTACGGCCATATCGATTACCGGCGTTACCACAGCAACAGATTCGTATGGTCTGACTTTCAATAACGACAGTACAAAAGACGTGCTCGCCACGGGAGGCGGTGCGATTGCCATCAACGGCACGGGCACGGGTAGCGGTTATGGCATTTACCTGGATGGCACTCGGGTGCTGGCCAGCGCAGGCGCGATCACAGTGGATGGCGGCACAGCAGGGATCAATTTCGCGGGCGGCATTGCCAACACAATTGGAAAGCTGACCGGCACGGGGGTTGAGTCGAGCAGCAGTAACATTATCGTCACGGGGGATCGCTTCACCATTGGCGCGGCGACTACGGTAGACACCATAGGTACGCTCACGGTGCAGTCTTCAGGCGCGAGCTTTTCAAGTGCGCTGACCTGGCCGATGACCAATTTGACCGCGTCTAACATCACGGGGCTAACGTTGGGCAAGAGCGGCAACACGGCGGACATCACGGTCGGCAGCGCCACCAGCATCGCCGGACCGATCAGTATTTATGGAGGTAATATCGCCATCGACGCAGTGCTCACCGCCAGCGGCAGCAACACGATTTCGCTCACGGGTAGCGGCACCATCACTGACGGTGTCAGTGGCTATGTGGTGGCCGACAAGCTGGCCCTGCTGGGTGGCAATGTGACGCTCGACCACGCCAGCAACGCGATCGGTACGCTTGCTGCCAGCGGTGTGAGCGGCCTGACTTATGTTGACAGTAATGCCCTTACTATCGGTACAGTGAACCCGACTGGCATCAGCGCTAGTGGTCAGGTGCGTATCGAAACTCTGTCGGGCGATTTGTCGATTACGGAAAATATTGTCACCACCAACACCTCGGCGGATGCATTGATTCTCAATGCAGGCAAAAGCATTGCGGCAGGTACAGCCACCGGCGGCAATATCCTCGTCACGAGCGGCAAGAGCATAGAAGTCGGCGATGGCGGCACGGCAAAGCTCTATTCCGGCAGTGTAGCCAGCAGCACCGGGCTGAGCAGCTTCATCGGTTCTGGCAGTGGCCGTTTCCGCTATGCCAGCGATGAAACAACCACCAATTACTCGACGGCACTGTCGACCGGTAATAACGCCATCTACCGCGAACAGCCGACCATAACCACAACAGCGACAGCCGCCAGTAAAACCTACGATGGAGTAGCTTACAGCGGCGGTAACGGCGTCACTTTATCAGGTTTTGTTAATGACGATACCTCGGCAATTCTGGGCGGGACACTGGCATACGGTGGCACCAGTCAGGGTGCAATCAACGCTGATAGCTACACGATAACGCCAAGTGGCTATACCAACGGACTCGGGTATGCGCTAGCCTATACCGCCGGCACCTTGACCATCGACAAAGCCCACCTGACTGTCACCGCTGATGACAAGAGCAGACTTTACGGTGCTGCCAATCCAGTCTTAACCACCACCGTAAGCGGCTTCGTCAATAGTGAAGATGTCAGTGTGCTGACCGGTTCTGGCATCGCCACAACTCTTGCTAACGCCACCACCACCGTCGGCACAGCGACAATCACCGCCGGTGCCGGCACTTTGAGCGCCGCCAACTACGACTTTACCACTCTGACCGACGGCATCCTGAACGTGACTCCGGCAGCGTTGAGCATTACCGCTGACAATGCCAGCAAGGTCGCCGGTCAGACCATTACATTTGCCGGTACAGAGTTCACCAGCAACGGCCTGCAAAACGGTGAAACCATCGGTAGCGTACTTTTAGCAAGCCTTGGTGCAGACGTATCTGCAGTAGCTGCCGGATCACCGTATGAAATTACCGCAAGCGACGCTGGTGGCGGCACATTCAGCGCAGGCAACTACACTATTGCCTACAATAAAGGTAGTTTGACCGTAACCCCATCACCTGTGAACGCTCCACCGGTTGAACAGATCCCCGCGCGTATTCCGCCGCCACCGACAACAGTGCCCGATGTTGCACCGGTGACGCCACCTCCTTTGCCGGTGCCTTCGCCTGCTCTGACCCCTGCTGTTCCCGATGCAGTCTCTTCAGGACGATCTTTCGTTTCTGGCGGCTTTGTCGATGCCAGGCCGCTTGCGGTCAATGCTGTGGAAGCCAATGCCTTTGTCTTCCCGATCCCACAGAACACCTTTACCCATAGTGACTCCAAATCCACTATCCTGCTTACTGTGCGTATGGTTGACGGTTCGCCGCTTCCTGCCTGGATGTCGTTTGACCCGGTCAAGAAAATGATTAGCGGAATTCCTCCACAAGGTGTGTCTGGTGAGTTCGACGTGATCGTAATAGCCACTGATCAGTTTGGCGGCGAAGCGAGAACGAGGCTAAAAGTACGGGTAGGTAAGTAAAACTATGAAATGCAAAGAATTCGATCAGGGAGCCGTCATGTCCATAACAGTGAAGCTTGTAACCGTTTGCTCTGCCTTAACAATGACAGCAGGCGCATTTGCCGCGGATATTCCTAATGCCGGTCAGCTGCTGCGTGAAAGCGCACCGCCCCCATCTCTTAAGCAGCAGGAACCACCCAGGATTTCCCCCCCGCAGCAGCGCATGGATGCTGCACCTTCAGGGGTTCGGGTCAAAGTATCCGGTTTCACCTTTAGCGGCAACACGATCTTCACCAGTGTTGAACTGTCAGCACTTCTTGCCGGCTATGTCGGCAAAGAGTTGACGTTGCCGGAATTGAACGCCGTTGTCGCAGAAATCACCGCAGCATACCGCGCCAAAGGTTACTTTCTGGCCTCGGCGATTCTCCCGCCGCAAACTATAAAGCCCGATGCTCCAATAATAGTTGAAATTATTGAAGGAGTGCTCGAAGGGGTACGCCTGGAAACAAAACCGGCTGAAACACGCACACCACACAGCCTGTTGCAACGCTATGTCGATAGAGTACCAACCGGTAAACCGGCTGACGAAGGTTCAATTACCGATATGGTTATGCGCATTAACGAAATCCCCGGTATCAGCTCGCGTGTCCTCCTAGAGCCTGGTAGCCAAAAAGGAACCACCAAAGCGCTGCTGGAAGTCATCGAAGGCAAGCCATACAGCTTTTTCATCGACACCGACAACCATGGTGGTTACTCCACCGGCTATTACCGTGTCGGCTCTACCCTGGAAATTTATTCGCCGCTGCGTATGGGGGATCTGTTCACCCTGCGTGCTCAAACCTCTTTCAGTGGTGACACCCAAACGGTTCAGACCGGATACAGCGTACCGGTTTCCGGCAGCGGCACTACGGTCGGCTTCAACTATAGCTTTGTCACCTATCAGCTCGGTGAATCTTTTAAAACACTGGATGCCAGCGGTGATGCCCATGATTTTCTTCTGACAGTGACCCAGCCGGTTGTGCGCTCACGTAACTTGATTCTGAACCTGTCACTGGCCGGAGAAGGTAAACTGCTGAATGATCGCACCGGCATTGCCAATCTTAAAAATAAGCGTCATACCGCATCAGGGCAGGCAGGTGTCAGTGGTGTTGAGATGGATTCGTGGCTTGGTGGCGGGGCGACTTCATTCTCAGTCAATTATATTGGAGGGGTTGTCGGAATCGACGACGAAGCAACAAAAACCAATGATCAATCAACCGATGGCCTGAAAACTGACGGCGGCTACAGCAAGTTGGCCATGAGTCTTTTCAGAAACCAGAACATCTACAAAAACCTTTCATTTTACACCGGAGCCAATGGCCAATGGGCCAGCAGCAATCTGGACAGCGCCGAACAGTTTTCACTTGGTGGGCCCGGCGGAGTGAGGGCTTTTCCGGTCAGTGAAGCCAGTTGCGATAAGGGCTTTGTCTATACGGCCGAATTGCGTTATTTGATCGGCAGCCTTGGGGTTGTTCCCGGGACTCTGCAATTTGTCTCATTTGTAGACCACGGCCAAGCCGTGCTCCATGAAACTCCTGTTGCTCCCGATAATACGCGTAACCTGACCGGCGTCGGTTTTGGCCTGACCTGGTTCAATGCTGATAACTTTAATCTCCGCAGCTCTGTTGCCTGGCGGACTGCCGGTGATGCAACTGGTAAGAGTGAAATGGATCAGCCGACGGTATATTTTCAGGCGGTGAAACGGTTTTAGCTCTCCATCTTCCAGCGCAGGTACATCTCCTCGACCTTGTCTCTCGCCCATGGTGTCCGCCGCAGAAATTTCAGGCTGGATGGGATGCTCGGCTCGTGGGTAAAACAGCGGATTTCAATGCTCCTGCCCATCTCCTCCCAGCCAAACTGACCGACCAGTTCAGTAAGGATCGATTTCAAGGTGACGCCGTGCAGTGGATCAAGGCTGTTTTGGCTTGTCATTAAACTATTCTCCTTTATTTCAAATTTGATATTGTAAAAGACTTTAAGCTGACGTTGTCAAATTAAAAATCAACAGCCATTATATTTTTCTAACTACATGTCTTCAGCGGATATTTAGTAACAGGCCACCCGCATCCTGGAGTGGACCAAGGGGATTGCGCTGGTCCCGATACTCGTCGAGCTGGGGGGAGCCGCTCCACAGTTTATAAGATACGTGATCGTTCACAAGAACAAGAAGTGCTTTGAATTGCCAGCCGGTTTCGTGGGACTTGCGTTGAAAATTCAGGAGGTCGAGCCAGAAATTGCCGATTCGGCGGGACCTGGTCATCTTGGGCTCAAACATGTAAGCATGGCAGTCATTTCGCGCCCTGATGCATTGCTGCAATCCTGCGTCAAGATCTTCGATGCGGAACGACTGGACAGTGGCCGCGATGTCGAGATAGTTTAGTATCTTCAGGTTTGGCGAGGTATTGATGTCAAAACCGAGAGTTTTAAGTTCCTCACTGGTTGTCCTGCCAGGTTCAATTTTTTCGAATGCGGTTTTTGCTTCGGTAAAGGTTTTCCATGGCGATTCTGTGGTCACTTTGGCGCTGGGCAAAAGCCCTCTGCATCCAGTTAAAAAAAGCATCATGCAACCGGTAAAGGCTATGCGTCTCACCATCGCCATGTTCATATCATCACCTCTCGGTAGCAATTATGCTGCTTCCGGTATCGTTATCAAGTATACCGCATCTCCGCCGATTACCACGTTTTACCACCAAAAAAAACAGCAAATATCTGCCGGTTGAGAAAAAAAGAATAAATGTTATAATGTACAGGCCGTCATCGAGGTTGATCAGGTTAAAAATATTCGGGACGGCTATATTATTCCAAGGATGAACTCCCATGAAAGTACATTTTATCGTTCTTGCTGCCCTCATAGCCCTCGCTGCCCCCTCACTCTGCTCAGCGACCCCACCTCGTCCAGGCCCATACGTGTCCGGTTTCCTCGGTGTAAGCGCCCCCCGGGATGCCGATGTAACTGGCACTTATTACGACACAGACCCATACTCACCCTTCAAAGATCGTGTTGAGTTCGATCCCGGCATCAACATCGGCGGTACCGGCGGTTTTGACTATGGCCTCGTCCGCCTGGAGGGTGAACTGTCATACAAGCAGGGGGAAATTGCAACAGTTACTGATCAGTTGGGCGTGCCGTACCGCAATGCAGACGGCACTCTCGGCGCGCTTGCCATGATGTTTAACGTGTTTATGGATCTGCACAATCCTTCACCGGTCACCCCATACTTTGGTGGCGGTATTGGCTTTGCCGCCATACATCTGAGCGATACATTCCTTCCTGGTGATTCACTGCCGATTTATGAGGAAGATGACGATTCCGTTTTTGCCTATCAGGTCGGCGCCGGTCTGGAGATCGCTCTCAACCGGATGCTCTCGCTGGATCTCGGCTATCGATATTTTGCAACCACGAAGGCCAGGTTTGTCTCAAGTTACAACATGGATACCGAACTTAAATTTCAGAGCCACAATGCAGCGGTAGGTTTAAGGGTGAAATTTTAAGCTTGCTTAAATGTTTTTCCTGGATCTGGCTTTGCGGAACCAGGCGACCAAGGAGCAGTTATGAAAAATATACAAAAAACTATCTGGATGAGTGCCGTGTCTTTTGTCATCTTCGCTATGCTGGCTTTGCCGTTGCCGGCCATAGCCCAGAACGGCGGCAATGGCGAGGAAGCACAGACTTTCTCCCAGGAACAGCTGGCTCAGCTGCTGGCGCCCATCGCCCTTTATCCTGATGAACTGATCGCCCAGGTTCTGTTGGCTTCGACCTATCCGCTGGAGATTGTCATGGCCGACCGCTGGGTTCAGCAGCACAAGGATATGAAGGAAAATGATCTTGCCGATGCTCTTGAAGGGGAAACCTGGGATCCAAGCGTTAAAGCTCTGGTGAATTTCCCCACGGTTCTTGCCATGCTGAGCCAGAAGCTTGATGTGACCACCAAGCTCGGTGACGCTTTTCTGGAGCAGGAAGAAGACGTCATGCAGATGGTTCAGGAGCTACGGAAAAGGGCTGCCGATGCCGGAAACCTGAAATCGACCAGGGAGCAGAAGGTTCTGGTCGATGAAGATAAGATTGTCATTGAGCCGGCGGACACAAGGGTCATTTATGTGCCCACCTATGATCCTTACCTGGTCTATGGCCCATGGTGGTACCCCGCTTACCCTCCGTACTATTTTTATACTGCACCCTATCCAGGAGTGGCTTTTTCCTTTGGCATCGGCGTTACGCTTGGACTGCCGTGGGGATACGCCTGGGGTGGGTGGGACTGGTATAGTCACAGTGTGGTTATCAACGTAAACAGGAACATTCGCTACAACAGGTATATCGATCGATCCCGCTACATCCAGCGCTATGAGAGGCGCGGGCAGCCGATCCGGAGCGGAGTGGTCTCGTGGCAGCATGACCCTGATCACCGGCGCGGTGTTGCCTACAAAGGTAAAGTGACCGCCCGGAAATTCGGGCAGCTTCCGGCTCATCCCGTCGCCGCGCGCCCGGAATCTCGGGGTTTCAGCGCTCCAAGTCGTACTCCCCGGGATATCCGCAGTGTTGGAGCCGGACCCGATCGCGCGAGGAGGGTCACTGTTCCGTCCGGCGTGCCCGAACGGAAAGACCGCAAAGATAACAACAGTGGCGCTCGTGTCACCTCACCCAAAGAGCCCCGCGAGAGTATCTTCACCGGCGGTGACAATAACGTCACACGGGTCAGGAGGTCCAGTGAACGTGGCAGCCAGAGCGTCGGCGGCGCCAATGTCTATCGCCGTGATAATGCCGCCCCGCCCCGCCGGGGGACCGGTGTTGGCGGTCCCCCGGGTGGAGGCGTCAACACCGGAGGGGATAGTGATCTTCTCGGCAACAAAAGGCGCAGGTAACCGGCTGCTTGATTCATGACCGATCATCGCCAATTTTGTGGAGGAATAATCATGGCCCCATTTAAACTTTTGAAACTGAGCATCTCCCCTTATCTGCTTGCCCTGTTAGCTGTTATACTAGCTCACTTAACTGCCGGAACGAGCTTTGCCGCTTCGGCGAAGCTCCGGCAGAGCAGCTTCAGCTCCCCGGCCAGGGCTGTGCATGGTCTTTTCTCAGCCGTGAAGAATAATAATATCAAAACACTGAAATCCATTCTTGGCCCGGGTTCTGGAAATCTCATTTCATCAGGTGATCCGGTGACAGACCAGGCGGGTCGGGCTCGATTTATCGAGCTTTATAATGAAAAAAATCAGCTTGAACCGCAAGGCAGCGGCAGGATGGTTCTTACTCTCGGCAAGGATAATTACCCCTTCCCGCTCCCGCTTGTACGTAAAGGGAGCAGGTGGGTATTCGACACCAAGACGGGGAGCAGGGAGATTTTGCACCGGCGGATCGGCAGGAATGAGTTGGTGGTGATGGATGTACTGCAGGCCTATCTAGAGGCACAGCGAGAATATGCACGCAAGGATCATGATGGTAACGGCGTACTTGAATTTGCCCGGAAACTTAACAGTTCCACAGGCAGGCAGGATGGTCTTTACTGGGAGGTTAAAGAGGGTGAGGAACCGAGTCCCTTCGGCCCGCTGATGGCCAAGGCTGATTGCGAGGGATACGGCAGGCAGCTCAGGGCTGCAACCCCCGAACCGTATCACGGCTATTACTTCAAGGTTTTAACCAAGCAGGGGAATAATGCGGAAGGTGGTGAGTTCGAATATCTGGTCAACGACAAAATGGTGCTCGGCTTTGCCCTCGTAGCCTATCCGGCACGGTACCGGGCCTCCGGCGTCATGACCTTTACTGTCAATCAGGGGGGCGTTATTTACCAGAAAGACCTTGGCAGAGAGACTGCCAGGATTGGGATGGAAATGGTGAGTTTTGATCCCGACAGCTCATGGAAAAGTACCTCAGAATCAGTGACTCACTTGTGGGGCGGTCCGGATTGCCCCGGCCAGATCGCGGCTGACAGCGAGGAGTGCCCGTCCGTATGCTGCCACCAGGGACTCGTAGCCTCCATCTCCAACAGACTCGCGCACCTGTGAACGGCCGTTTCGGGGAGTCCCCCCCGCGACACGGCGCAGGGACCAGGCCACCTCGACAGTGACAACCCCCTCCGGCGACGCTTCAAAACGCTCGATATCCACCAGCACCCGGAACTCTGCATCGGTGCCGGCATGCTGGAGATAGGACGACACGCGACTTGATCCGAGCAGCCGCCTCAGGTTCTCCGCTATGGCACGGGGAATCTCGCTCTTGAGCGGCTCTGCCCAGCGGTGTGTCTCCAGGATGTTCACTCTGTTGGCGGCAACGCGCAGTACGAGTTGAGGCCGGTCCACTACCTCGGGGAGCGTGACCGGCCCGACGGTAACCGCCGGGAAAAGCGTCGTAGCAGCAGTATTCCCGACCTGCGCAACCGGCTCCAGAGTGTAGAAGGTCACTCTGGGTGACCTGCTGCAACCGGCCGTAGCGACGGCCAGACAGCCGATAAACATACCGGTCCTGATACAAGAGACAAGTGGTTTAACATAGGTACTGATAGCAAAATTGCGCATTATGGTTTGTCCTCCCGTTTGCCCCGAATCAGGGATTCCGGGTGCTGCTCCAGGTAATCACTCAGCACCCGCAGCGACTGGGCAGCCCGGCCGACTTCGCGCATGGTCTCTCGCAGGTCCAGCTGCAGCGCCCCATCTCCGGCAAGCGCTTGGCTTGCTCCACCAAGAGTCTTGCGAGCCTCTATAAGTGCCGCGCGGGCTTCCGGGACGACTGTGCCATCCACGTTCTTTAGCAGTTTCTCAGCGCTCTTCAGGGTGGTATCAAGGGACTGGATCGTCTTTCTGGCGTCGCCGGCAAGTTCCTCGAGCGGCATATTCTCTATCTTCTGGACGATCTGTATCAGTTTTTTCTGCAGCTGGTCCATGGAACCTGGAGCGGTCGGAAACCGGGGGGGAGTAGTACTCCAGTTGATTTTAGAGTGCTTCACTTTGGGAAAGAAATCCAGCGCGACGTACAGTTGCCCGGTCAGCAGATTCCCGCTTTTTACCTCCGCCCGGAAACCATGCGCGACGAGTGTGTCGAGGAGCACCCTGGAATCAGTGGGGGTCACCTGCTGCAATTCGTTGCGGTACTGTCCACGCAGTCGCTCCGGATAGAGCTGTATCTCGACCGGAATGGAGATCTCCTGGTTTCTGGAGTCCAGCGACACGTCTATTTTAGTCACTTCGCCCACGGTTACGCCACGCAGATCTACCGGCGCTCCAACTTGAAGGCCGCGCACCGATTCCTTGAATACGAGGAGGAACGTCTGGACAGTTTCCGCATTCCTTAAGGCCTCTTCTCTGGTCGCAAACAGGGTGAATGCGCTGTTGGAGGGGGCAGGCGTCGCTTCAATTCGCCCTTGAGGTGTCTGGAATGAGATGCCGCCAAGAAGGATTGATACCATTGATTCCGTGTTGATCTTTACCCCGCTGGCGTTGAGAGTCAGGTCAACGCCGCTTGCGTGCCAGAAGCTGGAGTTGGTCTTGACATACTGATCAAACGGGGCGCGGATAAAAACCTTTATGGTGACCCCTTTGCCATCGCGGTCCAGTTCCGTGGCGATCACCTGTCCTACCTGCATACGTCGGTAGAAGATCGGTGAGTTTGTGTCGAGTGAGCCGGCATCGGAGGCGTGCAGGGTAAACTGGCGTCCTGGTATATCCAGGGAAATGGCTGGCGGCGCTTCGAGACCGGTGAATGTGTCCAGGCCTTCAGCTGATGTGCCGGCTTCTACGCCGATGTAGGAGCCTCCTATCAGCGTGCCGAGTCCGGAGACATTGCCTCCGGAAATACGGGCTCGCACCACCCAGAACTTGGTGTCTTTGACCAGCAGTCCCCTCGCATCCTTCGATATTTCTGCGGTCACAACGACGTGCGACCGGTCACTGGCGATGGCAAGAACTTTTACTTCGCCGATCTGCACGTCCTTGTACTTGATTTCGGTCTTGCCCGCCTCCATCCCCTCGCCGGTCTTGAAGGTTATGGTGATGGTCTCACCACGGTCCATGAAGGACTTAACCGCAAGCGAAAGGCCGATGATCGCAGCGACGATCGGAATGATCCAGACCAGCTGGATCGAGTAGCGCCGCTTCGGTTCGCTGACAGCATCGGGAATAGAAGATGGTTCGGGATTTAGAGGTGTGTCAGTCATTTCAAGTTCTCTCTTTATAAAGGGGGTCCCAGATCAGGCGAGGATCGAACTGCATTGACGCGAGCATGGTCAGCACTACGACGGCGCCAAAAGCCACCGCACCAGGACCAGCCTTTACCGTCGCGATGGAACCGAACTGCACCAGTGAAGCCAAAAGTGCCACCACATATATATCCAGCATCGACCAGCGGCCGACCAGTTCCACGAGCCGGTAAAGGCTTGTGCGTTGCCTTGGGAGCCATGTGGAGCGGCGCTGTACCGAAACGAGCAGCAGGGTGATGGAGATCAGTTTGAAAAGTGGAATTGTGACGCTGGCAATGAATACGATAATGGCGATAACCCAAAAGCCGGTTTTCCAGAGTTCGACCACGCCGCTTACGATCGTGTCCTTGCGGTATTTGAAGAGAGACCCTGTCTCCATGATCGTCAGGAGGTTCGCGGGAATATACAGAATATAGGCGGCAATCAGCAGCGCCCAGCATCGGGACAAGCTGCCCGGTTTGCGGAAATGCAGGGAGGCGCCGCAACGCGGACAGTGTGCCGGAAGAGACTCTTGTTCCACCCTGGATACGAGACTGCAGACGTGACAGGAACAAAGCGCCTGCCCGGCGGCGCTGGCCGTTAGCTCGGTCATGCAGCTGACTCCTGACCAGGCTTTCTGTCCAGGCGGGCCCAGACGTCGCGGGTGCTGAAAGATGCGGCTGCGGCAGCCAGCAGCAGGGTCAGTCCCCCGAAAGACCACAGGGCAATGCCGGGAATGACTTTGAACGAGCTGGTCAGCTTCACCAGCGAAACCAGTACACCGAGCATGAAGACCTCTATCATGCCCCATGGCTCGGCAATCCGGATAAAGCGCAGCATGAAGGAGTACCTGCCGGGAATTCGCCGGAATTTGAGCGGCAGCAGGAGGCAGGTCATCGTGACAAGCTCCAGGGCCGGGATGAGGATGGTGGACAGGAAAACAAGCAGTGAGAGGGACTGGAACTGCTGGCTCCAGAGGGAACGAACGGCGCCGGCGAGATTAATCGCGTTGCGTGACCCCTGTACCTCAATCGCGAAGATGGGAAATATGTTGGCGATAACAAACAGGACTGAGGCGGCCAGGATGTAGGCGAGCGTACGGTTAATGCTGTCGGTGGCGTTACGGTACAGTACCGCGCCGCAACGGCTGCAGCTGGCTGCACACCCCGGTTTGAGGGGGATTTCCCGCTGGAGCAGGTCGCAGTCGTGGCAGGCTATGAGTTGTGCGGAATAATGGGCCATCCAGAAAACCGCTCCTCTTCCGTGTCGTACCGTTTAAGTTGCCAGATTGGTACGCCCTTGGATCGATAAACATACCACTCTGGAAGAACCACCGTCAAAGCAATTTTAGTGGGGTTATCTGAAATGTGAAGAGGATGTTTTTGGCCGCAACGTACTATTGCTTTTGACTCATCCGTATGACTGACGTATAATTTGTGACCCGATCGGCTGTCACTGATTGCCTTCCGAAAAAAACGTTTCACAAGGTACATGAATGCAATTTTCTATCGACCCCTATTTCCCCGATACAATTGATGCCATTGGCGATGCCGGGATGGCCGGCTTTGATGAAAAACGGCCGCTGTATCTTTCCGGCTGTAAAAACTTTCTGGCACGCTATCGCGAAGAGATTAAGCAGCTGCATGACAGCGGCGCCGGCGGAAGTGATGTAACCCATCTGCTTAGCGATATGATGGATGAATTGAACAATCGGCTGTTCCTTTCTGTTGTCTATGACCTGGGCAGACCTGCCGACATGCTTGAGCATGTCTCTCTTGTGGCGGTCGGGGGATATGGCCGCGGCGAGCTGAACCCGTTTTCCGATATCGATATTATGTTTTTGCATGACGGTGTTCTGCCGGCCGCAACGGTTGAGGACATTGCCCAGAAACTGCTCTATTTTCTGTGGGACATGCGCCTGGATGTCGGCTATTCGGTGCGGAAGATTGCCGATTGTGTCGAAATGGCGGCAGCTGACGGCACCGTCAAAACGGCACTGATGGATGCTCGTTTTCTATCCGGCAGCCGACCTCTTTACGCGTCCCTCAATAAGGTTATTTTCAGCCAGATTCTGCCGAAGTCGAGTGACTCATTTATAAAGGAAAAAATTGCTGATATGAAGGGTCGCCGTGAAAAATACGGTTCTACGGTCTATCTGCTTGAACCTAACCTGAAAGAAGGGGAGGGCGGGCTTCGTGATCTGCAGACCGCTATCTGGGTGGCACGAGTCAAGTACAAGTTTTCTGATTTGCGTGAGCTTATTATCAAAGGGATTGTGGATGAGGAGGAGTTGGAAACGTATAACTCTGCCCTCGACTACCTCTGGCGCATTCGTAATGAACTGCATTACTTCAACGGTCGTAAAAACGACCAGCTGACTTTTGATGCCCAGGTGCATCTGGCCGAATTTCTGGGGTATCAGGGCAGCGGCCGGGTACTGGCGGTGGAAGATTTTATGAGGGATTACTACCGTCAGGCCAACAAGGTCGAGCATTTTACCTCCAGCATGATTTCGCGCTGTATCTGGCGCGATGAGGGGGCGCTGAAGATATTGGGCTATTTTGTCCGCCGGCCGGTCGGTGACGGCTGTTTTGTACTCAAGGGAGAGTTGATCGTACCGGATGAATCAATTGTTGAGAAAGATCCAGGCGTAATGATGAAGTTTTTTGAACTGTCTCAGAAGCACGGAGTCGATCTCAATGTTCGGGTCAAGGGGATTATCAGGAAGAATCTTGCCTTGATCAACGACAAGTTCCGTCGCAGTCGTGAGGTCAACCAGTCCTTCTTGGCTATCCTTCGCTCAACCAAGAGTGTCTCCAGCACGCTGCGTTTGATGCACCACCTTGAGTTTTTGAACCGCTATATCCCCGAGCTTGAAAATATTTACTGTAAGGTCCAGCATGATTTGTACCATATCTATACGGTTGATATTCATACGCTCTTTGCCGTCGAACAGACTGAAAAGATGCTGAGTGGTGAGTTTAAGGGAATCATGCCTTTTCCCTGTGACATCGCTGCGGACATCGGTAAGCCGGAACTGCTGATTCTGGCGGTGCTGTTTCATGATATCGGCAAGGGGTCTGGTGGTGGGCATGCCGAGAAGGGAGCCGCCATGATCCCGACAATTTCCCGCCGGATGGGGCTTTCCCGCGAAGACAGCCAACGGCTGGAGTTCCTCGTTCGCCAGCATCTGCTGTTTGCCCACATATCACAGCGTCGCGACCTTAATGATGAAAAGATGATTGCCCAGTTTGCCCGTCAAATGGAAACAAGCGAGAATCTCAAGATGCTCTATCTGCTTACGGTTGCAGATGTGCGTGCGGTCGGTGCGGATGTTTGGACGAACTGGAAGGCATCACTCTTTCAGGAATTATTTGAGAAAGCCTTCGCTGTCCTCGATCGTGGTGGATTTCAGCAGGAGGCCAGCAGTGAGCGTGTCGGTTCCGTTATCAAAAAGGTTACTGATGTATTGGAAAATGATTTACCAGCTGCAGATGTACGGCAAGAGTTGAAATCCATGCCGGTGCGACTGCTCCTGTCTAATCCGCCCGCGCAGATAGCTGAACAGGTGCGTCTGCTGATGGGTCTGGAAAAGTCTGATGTCCTGCTGCGACTAACTCATCAGCCTGAGAGTGACTGTTCCGAATACACCATCTGCGCATACGATATGCCGGGGCTTTTTTCGAGGATTACCGGTGTTATGGCCGCTAACGGCATAAATATTCTGGGGGCTCAGATCAATACCTGTAAGAACGGCAAGGTGCTGGATATACTTCAGGTTAATTCGCCGCAGGGAACGCTGGTCACCGATGCAGCGCGCTGGGCCAGGATCGACCAGGATATGCTCCAGACCATTCACGGTGAGGCACAGGTGTCAACACTGGTTGCCAAACGTAAACGTCCGACTTTGCTGACAGCACGGCCCGCGCCCCGCTTTGCGACGAAAGTCGATATCGATAATGAGGTTTCCGAAGAGTATACTGTCATCGATATTCTGACTCATGACAAGGTCGGGCTTCTGTATCTGATTACCAGTACATTGGCTGAAATGGGGCTGTATATCGGCGTCTCCAAGATATCTACCAAGGTCGATCAGGTTGCCGATGTGTTCTATGTCAGGGATATTTTCGGCCATAAAATTACCGCTCCTGAAAAACTTAACGAGATCTGCAGCAGGCTGATGACCGCGATTGACGAGTGGGTGTGACTGTTTTTAAGAATTAATTGTCGCATCTGCTGTTTTTATGGGGGGACTCTTTGCTGAAGTTGTCAGCGCGCTTCTGCTTCCTGCGCCGCAGTGCTGCGCGTGAGCCAAAGAATGTTCCGGCGGCTGTCAATACCCAGATCGTGATGGTGACTGCTGTTTCGCTGGTGGTAATCATGTTTCGACTCCCGGTTAAACTGAATTGTTTCTGTTTTCACCATAACACTCTATCCAGCTGATTGTTTTGATGCAGGTCAAGTTGGAGACATAAGAGGCAGAGTAAATAGTTCTTCCGGTGATCCTGCTTGACATGCAAAGTCAGGCTGTGCTATCCAGATAAGCCTTTATTTGTATATAAAAATCGAATATCGGATCATGGTGCCCGCAAGGGCTTGATAGGGAAGAGGGGTGCCGCTCCAAAAGAGCCATTCCCCCGCGGACCCGCCGCTGTAAGCGAGGACGAAGGGCATTTATGTCACTGGTCGAAAGACCGGGAAGACGCCTGGAGGATGAATCGCGAGCCAGAAGACCTGCCATGATCTTTACCACACGTAACTTCCCGGGGATCGGGAGGGTGGAACTCGCGTAATGTGACTTTGAATACGAAAAGTCCGCATGCTGCTTTAAGCAGGTGCGGACTTTTTTTTATGCATTTTTTAAACGGATGGAGTTGAGGAAGAGGGGTGCCGCTTTAACAGAGCCATTCCCCCGCTGCCCCGCAGCCGTAATGGGAACGAAAACCCGTCGCCGCAAGGCGAAAAGCCACTGGGATTATCCTGGGAAGGCGGGTAAGTAGGTCGCCCTGAGCCGGAAGACCGCTCCATTCGTAACTTCGAGGGAGGTAGGACTGTATGAAACGTAGTATGCGAAAATGTGGGATGGTGTCGGGGTTGGTCATGGCGCTCTGTTCTACGGCAGCAGCAGAGCAAGAGAGCGCCAAGCTGGATGATGTTGTTGTAACTGCTACCCGTGATGAGGTTCCGATTGAGCAGGTGGGTAGCTCCATCACAGTGATTACTGCCAAGGAAATTGAGCAGCAGCAGAAACAGAGCGTGGCTGATGTATTGCGGATGGTGCCAGGGTTGGATGTGGTACGGACCGGTGGTGCAGGACAAACCACCGCTGTTTATCTTCGAGGGGCAAAGTCTGGTCATACTTTAGTTCTGATTGACGGTGTTGAGATGAACGATTCCTCATCACTTGATGGTGGGTATGATTTTGCACATCTGACTACTGTCAACATTGAGAGAATTGAAATCTTGCGTGGGCCCCAGAGCACTCTTTATGGTTCAAGCGCCATGAGCGGAGTCATCAATATCATAACCAAACGAGGAGGTGGCAAGCTGAAAGGCTTTGTTTCCGCTGAAGGTGGTTCACATTACACAGCCAAAGAAACAGCTGGTCTTAGTGGCGGTACCGATCTGCTTCAGTACTCATTAGGTCTGTCCAGATTTGACAGCGATGGTATTTCTGTAGCAAACAGTAATAATGGCAATCCTGAAAATGACGGCTATAAAAACAGCTATGTTGACGCTAGTTTTGGTATCACTCCGATCCAAAATTTCTATATGGATTTTATTTTTAAATACTTAAACAGTAAAACTGATATTGACTCTGTCAGTTGGTCAACTGGTCAGCCAACAGATGATCTCGTTTCAAATGCAAAATCTGAAGAATACTATTTCAGTTCACAGGCAAATCTGACTTTGTTTAATTCGTTCTGGAACCAGAAGTTAGGTGTGTCGTTAAGCGACATAAACAGAGAGTATAATGCCTACAATAGCTCATACGATGGCCAAAACATTAAAATAGACTGGCAGCATATACTACATCTCCACTCCACAAATGATCTGACCCTTGGTGCAGAAAGAAAAGAAGAATCAGCAAAGACAGACAGCATGCAGGAAAAACCGGCAAAGACCACTAGCCTGTATCTGCAAGATCAGATTAAACTTTTTGACTCATGGTTTACAACGATTGGTACGCGGTTAGATGACCACAATCAATTCGGAACGGAAGCTACGTACCGCTTCACAACTGCTTATCTGCTTAAACAATCCAATACAAAGATAAGGGCGAGCTACGGTACCGGTTTTAAGGCTCCTTCGCTTATTCAACTCTACCATCCTACATGGGGAAGTAATGCCGCACTAAAACCTGAGAAGAGTACAGGATGGGATGTCGGCTTTGAACAATCGTTGGCAGACAAGCAGGCCAGCGTTGGAGTTGGCTACTTTCATAATGACTTTGACCAACTTATTGATGGCTACGCGGATCCTGTTACCTACACATATTCCTACAAAAATATTGCAAAGGCTGAAAGTGAGGGGGTAGAACTGACAGCATCTTATCAACCGCTGGACGAATTGATATTCCATGCTGCCTACACATACACTCAGACAAAAGACAGGACGACCGGCGAGGAGCTCACCCGTCGACCAAAGATTAAGCTGTCGGGTGACATTAATTACCGTTATCTAGGCAAGGGGAACCTTAATCTTGGATTTATCTATGTAGGTACACGTAATGACTTGTCATTTGACCCCATAACTTATACCTCACAGACCGTAAAGCTTAAGGCCTACCTGCTGGTGAACCTTGCCGCTTCGTACGATATAACCAAAAACCTGCAGCTTTTCGGACGGATAGACAATCTTTTGGATAAAAGTTATGAAGAGGTTTTAGGTTACGGTACCCCCGGGATATCTGCCTATGGCGGCGTTAAGGTGTCATTCTAAATGGTGCAGAAAATGGCTATCATTTTCTGCCTGATCTTCCTGCTTGGCTGGGACGGAACTGCGTATTGCAGTTCCGTTCCTCCGCCAATGCGGATCGTCTCACTCGCCCCTGCCATGACTGAGATCCTTTTCTCGCTTGGCCTGGGCGAGCGGGTAGTGGGGGTGACGACTGTGTGCGATCGCCCCGACGCGGCACGCCGTAAGACGAAGATCGGCGGCATGTCAAATCCGTCCTTAGAGGCGATAGTTACTCTGAAGCCGGATATGGTGGTCATGAATACCGACGGGAATCCGAAGGCGGTTGCAGACCGGCTTGCCACGCTTGGCATTAAAACCCATGTATTCACGGCCAGGCGTCTGGCAGAAATTCCCGCCGGCATACGGGAGATGGGACAGGCGCTGGGGGCACGGCCTGCTGCCGAACTTCTGGCAGAAAAGATTGAGACGTCCATCCGTAATGCAGGCAGTTTGCAGTCTGGAAAACCATCATCCGCAGTGGTTGGCGGGGCGAGGAAGGTTGTCTTTATCATCTGGCCCAGCCCTCTTATCGTTGCCGGTCCTGGAACGATCCTGGATGATGCCATGAAGATGAACGGGTTGAACAATATCGCTTCTGACGCACGGGTTCCTTATCCCCGCTTTTCTCTGGAGTCTGTCATTGAACGCCAGCCGGACCTGATTCTGATCGGCAAGGGACACAATGATACTATGAAAAAACTTTCCAAAGGGCTTCTGAGGAGCTTAAAATCTCTTGAGGCGGTTCGCAGGGGGCGGGTCTGCTACATGGATGACGGCTTGTATCGTCCCGGGCCGAGAATCCCGGCCGGTATGGAAGAACTCGGCCGCTGCAGGAAGATGCCATGAAACGGAAAAACGGCTACCCAGTTCTGGTTGCTGCGTCGTTGTGCCTCGCCTCTTTGTGCATCATCGTCATCTCGGTTGCCAGTGGGCCGCGTTTATTGAACCCCTTCAGCATGGATATAGAAACGTGTCGAATGCTCCTTGCCATCAGGCTTCCACGGACTGCGGTCGCGCTTCTCATGGGCGGGGCTCTCGGGGCATCGGGCGCGATCCTGCAGGGGATCTTCCGTAACCCCCTGGCAGACCCTTACATACTTGGTATTTCCAGCGGCGCGTCACTTGCAGCTTCTTTCGGACTATTGTTCGGCATTTCACTGCTCACGCTAAGCGTGCCGATACTGGCGTTTATCGGGGCAATCGCAACAGGCGCGGCGGTTGTTGTTCTGGGGCATGACAGGAAAGGTTTGCAACCTGAAAGGCTTCTCCTGGCCGGGGTGGGTGTCGGATTCTTTCTCTCCGCGGTACTTATGCTGGTGATGACTGTTTCCGTGGATGACGGTCTCAAAAGGGCGATACTCTGGATGTCGGGCGATCTCTCTATGGTTGATTGGGGTTTGGTCCCGGTTGGACTGCTCTTTATATTGACCGGGTTTGCCATTGCGCTGATAAGAAGAAAAGGGCTGAACGCACTGACACTGGGAGACGATATTGCTCACAGTCTCGGCTTCAACCCGACAAAGGAAAGATTCATTCTTTTTATCGCTGCTTCACTTATGACCGCTGCAGCAGTCTCTATGGGAGGCGTAGTCGGCTTCGTCGGGCTTGTAGTTCCCCATGTCGTCCGTCGTCATGTCGGCTCCGACGCGTCTGTTGTGCTGCCGCTATCGGTCGTTGCCGGAGGAACCCTGCTCTGCTTCGCCGACGCCATCGGCAGGACTGTCGCAGCTCCGCTGGAACTTCCCGCCGGGATTATTGCCGCTCTCATTGGCTCTCCTTATTTTATTTATCTTTTGGGTCAAAAAAAAGCCTGATAACTGCTGCTGCAGGAGATTGCACTAATGAACATACTTGAATTTGCAGATGTCTCTTTTTCCTACTCCCAAAAAAGGTTTGTAGCACAGATGTCTTTTTCTGTGGCAGAAGGCGAACTGGTAGGTCTTATGGGGCCAAATGGAGCTGGGAAATCCACTATTCTCAAGCTTGCGGCCGGACTTCTCTCCCCTCAAAAAGGTAATGTTTTGGTCGGAAAACAGAACATAGGGTCGTACAGCGGCAAAGAGCGGGCAAAACTTGTCGCCTATCTCCCGCAAATACTTGATTTGCAGGCCCCGTTTCGTGTCGGCGAGCTTGTCAGGATGGGCGAATATCCGCAAGAGGGGTCTCAGGCGCTTTGTGTAGAAGAGGCGCTTCATCTCGTCGGCCTGTATGGGAAAAAAGATACGCACCTTGCCGAATTAAGTGGCGGTGAACGAAGACGCGCCTATATCGCCATGACGCTGGTGCAGGGGGCCAGAGTGCTGCTCCTGGATGAACCGATGGCCAGCCTGGATATAAGGTATCAGTTCGATCTGTATAAACTTCTTAAAGATATTGTCCGTGAAAAAGGAGTTTCAGTCTTGATGTCTTCTCATGATATCGGGATGGGTGCCATGCTGGATCGGCTCATTCTGGTAAAGGGTGGGATGGTGATTGCACAAGGAGATCCCGGCACTGTTCTAACTGATAAAACCGTGCAGGAGTCTTATGATCTGAATGAGTCAGTCGGCGCCTATATGGAAACAAATCGTACCATCTGCCGTGCTTTTGCTTTTGCCGGCGTATAATCTGAATGCTTGTGAGTTCATTGTGATCACAAAAAAACTCCGGTATTGTTTGATCGTGTCGGTTTTTCTCCATATCGTACTGGTTATTGTGGTCACAAATATGTCACCGACAACACCGGTTGCCATGCGCACAGTTGATGCTTTTATTGTTGAATCCACCGTTGCCCGGTTATCAGAGCCAAAACGTTCAATCCCCCCTAAGAACGGTAGAAATATTCATATCAGGAATCAGAATGCAAGCCGGTCTCAGCCGGTTCAGCAGAGTGAGAGATCCGCATCTCACCTTGTTAACCGGAATCCAGGCAAGGAAGCAGCCCCGTCAAACAGCGCCCCTGATTTAGCCGCGCAACAGCAGCCACAGAGTACGGACCGTGCAGCTGATGTGCAAAATAGCGCAGCAATCGGTCCGCTGCCAGACCGTCCGCAGCTGGAGAGCCTGGGTTATAAAACGTCTGTACCTTCCGGACAAGAATCCGGAATGGAGAAGGTCATGCTGCTGGGATATGCCGGCTCGCCACGCTTTATTCACAGGGAATTGCCTGTGTACCCATTTATGGCAAGGAAGTTCGGAAAAGAGGGGAAAGTACTCTTAAGACTGGCGCTGGACGCGCAAGGGAAGTTGCTGGGGATCGATACGGTCGAAGCAAACGGATTTGGTTTTGCCGAGGCGGCGAGGTCAGCCATCAGGAAATCAACTTTTGCGCCGGCAGTCAGAAACGGTAAAGCCATACCATCACAGGTTCTTGTTTCGGTGAAATTTGTTCTGCAGTAAGGGCTGTAAACTCTCTCTGCCATAAAAAGGCGAACCCATTGAACGACTACCTCGACCTCTTTATATCCTATATTACCGTGGAAAAAGGGCTCTCGGCCAACACCAGGAGCGCTTATAGCCGGGATCTTGCCCGCTACCTGGATTTTCTCGAAAAAGCGGGACGGCAGAAACCGGCCGATGTCGGCCCGGCTGATATTGCCGCTTTCATGGCTGCCCTGCAGAAGCTGGATATCGGCCCGCGCAGTCGTGCCCGCTGTCTATCAGCCATACGCATGTTCCACAAATTCCTGATGATTGAAGGTTACGCCGACTGCAATCCGGCGACAATCATTGAAGCTCCACGTACATTACATAAGCTGCCGCAGTTTCTGGTTGGGAGTGAAGTAGATGCCCTGTTTGCTGCCTGCATGGGAGGATCGGCCGAGGATCAGCGCGATCTTGCCATGCTGGAACTCCTCTACGCCACCGGCCTGCGGGTATCTGAACTCGTAAATCTTAAACTGCGCGAGGTCAATCTTGATTCCGGCTATCTGATGACGGTCGGAAAGGGGAATAAGGAACGTCTGGTGCCGATCGGTGAATCGGCCCGAGTCCGGGTAGCGGCCTATCTTGAAGCTGTGCGCCAGGGAGTTGATCCGCAGAGGCAGAATCCTTACCTCTTTCTTTCCCGCCTGGGGGGAGCAATGAGCCGTCAGGCTTTCTGGAATATCATAAAAAAACGGACAGAGATGGCGGCTATCCGGAAAAACATCTCTCCACACACCCTGCGACATTCTTTTGCGACCCATCTGCTGGAAAACGGCGCCGACCTGCGCAGTGTACAGATCATGCTGGGGCATGCGGATCTGGCCAGTACGCAAATCTATACCCATGTCACCCGAGAGCGGCTTAAACGCCTGCATCAGCAGATTCATCCCCGCGGGTGAGATGCCCGCTAATCCTCGCTGTTGGCTTCTTGGCTCAGTTTTATTGACACGTTTATGTAATCAGACTACAATAAAACACTTATTGTAAATGGCTCAAATCCACTCATACAGCGGCGTACGTTATCTATGGCTGAACAACTAAGCAGCAAGAAGGAACAGCATACTCTGGCACATTTGAGCCAGCTTGGTTCCAATCTGTTTGATTCTTTAATCAAGAAATTTTCCAATCCCGAAACGGCTCGCCGTAACAGATTTATTCTTCTCATCTCTACCGCTCTGCTGATTACTTTAACAATACTTCCCAGCCAGCATACGTTTAAACTTTCCTATAAAACAGGTGATATTGCCACATCCGATATTCGTGTAACCCAGGACCTGCTTGTAGAAGACAAGGCCTTGACGGAACAGCGTCGCAAAGATGCCGCCAACAACGCTCCGGTTGTTTATAACCTGAATGACCAGGTTCCGGGAGTTCTTGATGACAAACTTCAAAAGGCCCTTGCGATAGTCAAATCAGGACGTGTTGTAAAGCCGGATAAAAGTATTGCCGAGTGGCGCGCAGAACTGGCGCCTGTGCTGGATACAGATCTGAATGATGCTGAAACTCAGGCGTTGACAAGGATCAGGTCAGATAAAATTTTTCTGGCAAGTGCGGCAGAGTTGTTGAATGAGCTGTACCAACTAAAAATAGTCCTGGATGAAAAAGTTTTTCAGGCAGACACCCATCGGGGGCTCGAACTGTCTGATAACAATGGTCGCCCTATTAGTGTAGGCGACCTTTCCACAGCTGTTACCGATATTGGTGAGGCGCGCCGGATCGTCAGCAAATGGAGCTTCAAGGGGGTGGGGGGCGCTGCCGACAATGCCCGCATTTCGGCAGTGATCGCCAGAATTCTCCTTCCCAACCTGTTCTACAACCGCGAAGCGACGGAACTGCGTTCACGGAGTGCTATGGAGACGGTGCGCCCGGTACTCTTCAAGCTGCAGAAGGGGGAGATGGTCGTACGGGTTGGTGAAAGGATAACCCCGGAACAGGCCCACAAGCTTGAGGCAATCTTTGGTACCCAGAGCTCCGGCAGTCGCCTTTTTAAGGTCTTTGGCACATTTGCTCTGATTATTGTGCTGTTCTATTTCCCCTACCGGTTTGCCTGTAAAAATATCCGGAAATTTAATCCGACCAATAAAGATGTTCTGACCATCTCTCTTCTAATCACTATCAGTTTTATCAGCTTCAAGACCGCTCTACTGGTTACCCATAACATCGGTCCGGTATTCCCCTCCGTTGAAACATCCAGTTATTTCTATCTGTTTCCGTTTGCCGCCGGAGCGATGATTGTCCGAATTTTTATGAATTCCGAGGTCGCGCTGGTTTATTGCGCGGTTATGGCCCCGCTGCTCGGAATCATGTTTGAGAACAGTATGCTGGTAGTGATCTATTCGCTGCTTGGAGGCATTGTCGGCGCTCATGGCGTTCGCCACTGTACCTGTCGCGGCACGGTATACACCGCCGGTTTTAAAGTTTCGATTGTCAATCTGGCTCTGGCGCTGTCGTTCCAGATCCTGAATAATGCCATTTTCACAACACAAACCCTTTACATTGTCTTGTTTGCTCTTCTCAGCGGATTTATCAGTGCCGGCTTCGTGTCGAGCTTTATTCCGCTGGTTGAAACCCTCTTCCAGTATACAACCGATATCAAGCTGCTGGAACTGGCAAATCTCAATTCTCCGGTGCTTCGGGAGCTGATGGTCAAGGCTCCCGGTACCTATCACCATAGCGTTGTCGTCGGTAACCTGGTAGAGGCCGCCGCCGAATCCATAGGTGCCAATCCTCTGCTGGCGAGGGTTTCTGCCTATTACCACGACATAGGCAAACTCTCAAAGCCGCTCTATTTTATTGAGAACCAGACAGGTGAAGAGAACCGTCATGACAAGCTTGCGCCCAGCATGAGCGCACTGATCCTGATTTCACATATCAAGGAAGGGGCCGAGCTGGCCCGTGAAAACAGGCTGGGACAGCTTATTATCGATATCATCCGCCAACACCACGGCACCACATTGATTAAATTCTTTTACGAGCGCGCCAAGAGCCAGGCAGCGTTAACCGGGCAGACCGTTGAGGAAAAGGATTTTCGCTATCCCGGTCCCAAGCCGCAGACACGCGAAGCGGGCATTGTCATGCTGGCGGACTGTGTTGAAGCTGCCTCCCGTACCCTTGTAAATCCGACTCCTGACCGTATCCAGGGACTGGTCCAGAAACTGATCAATAATATTTTCATTGATGGGCAGCTTGATGAGTGTGAGCTGACCTTGAAAAATCTGCACGAAATTGCCAGAAGTTTCACCGCTATTCTGAACGGCATCTTTCATCATCGGATTGATTATCCCGAGTCTGCTTCCAAGGGGGGAGACCGCAGAAGGATGGAACCTCGTGACCAAACAAAAACTGAACATGGAGCCGTGCCGCATGCTGATAATGTTGAACAATCGCCAGAGACGCCAGCGCTTCAAGAGCCGGCAGCTAAAAAAAGTGGCAGTGAAAATCTTAAGCGCCTTGGGATGTCCTGAAGGTACGGAGCTTTCTGTTTCGATTGTGGGAGATCGTTCGATCCGGATCATTAACCGGGAGTATCTTGCCAAAGATAGACCGACCAACGTGATTTCGTTCTCCCTGCAGGAAGGGGAGTGCGGGGGGGTAAATCCTCTTGCTCTGGGTGATGTTATAATCTCGGCTGATACTGCGGCACGGGAGGCTGCCGATGGAGGGATGGAGTTCTTTGAACGTCTGTCGTTCCTGCTGTTGCACGGGATATTGCATCTGCGCGGCTATGATCATGAGCGGAGCGGTGAAGAGGAAGCAGCAAAAATGCGGCAGAAGGAGCAGCAGCTATTCAGAATTCTGACGAAGGAAGGGTTGTTAAGCCCGACCGGTTTATAGAATCAGCCAACTGTGCCGTGGAAGGAATCCTGCACGCGGCCCGCACTGAAAAACATATGCGCATCCATTTCATTGCGGCCATCGCCGTGTTACTGGCTGTTTTGTTTCTCAAAGTCAGCCCGCTGGAGTTTGCACTGCTTGCGCTTTCGATCCTGGCGGTGCTCTGCGCCGAGATGTTTAATACTGCGATAGAAGCGGTCGTTGATCTCGTTTCTCCCGGCTACCACCCGTTGGCAAAAATTGCAAAAGATACGGCCGCCGGAGCCGTGTTGATTTCCGCCTGTGGTGCAGCCATCATGGGGTATCTGATTCTGGCAAAATACGTTATGCCGCGCTACGGGGAGGTTCTTGCGATGTTTGGCACTGTGTCTGACATGGGTACTGTAGTTTCGGTGCTGATTGTGGTTATTGTCGTTGTTATCGTAAAGAGCGCCACCGGCACCGGTACCCCTCTTTATGGCGGTATACCGAGCGGCCACGCTGCTGTCGCGTTCTCAATCGCCACGGCGGTATCGCTTAATACCCTTGATCCGCTCATCTCGCTGCTTTCACTGCTGTTGGCATCAATGGTAAGCCACTCAAGGCTGCTGATGAAAATACATACACTGCGCGAGGTTATAATCGGTGCATGTACCGGTTCGGGAATTACGCTGCTGGTTCTTCAGCTTTTTAAGCTGTACGGATGACGCCGGCTCGTCCATGTCTACTTCAAGGTGGCCTTTTTTAACTTTTCCTGAAACAGTTCCGGCGTAAATCCTTTCATGATTACCTCGTCTTTACCTTTGCCTAAAACAATCACCGGCACTCCGGTGCTGTTATACCTGATGGTCAAATCTTCCATCGCTTTTGTATCAGCCTCGACATCACGATTGATAAACGGAATGTTGTTTTTGGTCAGGTATTCCTTGATTTCTCGGCATTGGTAACACCAGACGACCGAATAGAGAACGATCTGTGGATAGTTTTTAGCCGCTGTGGTTTTGGCAGGGTTTGCGCCACTCGGGTGAGCCCCTTCCGCAGCGGCAGATACGCATGTAATCAAGGTAAAGACCAGGGCTGTAAAGACTAATCTGTTCATGTTTTGTTTTCCTCTTGCTGATTGTGTGGGTATATGCCGTAGGCGTCTTTCAAACGACATGCGCTTCAATTTATCACATTGCTGTCTTATAGGTCAAATAAACAGGCTGTTTGGGAGTTTTATAATGAGAAAACGGATCAAAGAAGTTCTTGAACATGGGGCAGGGACAGAAAATTACTCTTTTTCCGGATGGGTGCGCTCCGTCAGAGCGTCAAAAGAGGTCTGTTTTATCATACTCAATGATGGATCGTCACTGGATGGTATCCAGATTGTGGCAGAGCCAGCGCTGTCTAATTTCAATGATATCTGCCGGGTCGGGACCGGATCAGCCCTCACAGTGGAGGGTGCTCTGGTCCCATCTCCGGCATCCGGTCAGAAATGGGAGCTGACGGCCCGCTCAATTAAAATAATCGGAAGTGCTGATGCTTCCTATCCGCTCCAGAAAAAACGTCATTCATTTGAATACCTGCGCACCATCTCTCACCTCCGCCCGCGTACCAACACCTTCGGGGCGCTGTTCCGGCTGAGATCCAAGCTGGCTCAGGCTGTGCACCATTTTTTTTCCGAAAACAATTTCCTCTACGTTCATACACCGATCATTACCGCCAGCGACTGTGAAGGCGCCGGTGAATTATTCCGCGTCACTACGCTTGATGCCTCAGATCCCGCAGCTCCGGATGGAACGGTGGATTTCAGCCAGGATTTTTTTGGTCAGAAAACCGGCTTGACCGTCAGCGGACAGCTTGAAGGAGAGCTGTTTGCCCTCGCTTTTGGGGATGTGTATACGTTTGGGCCGACGTTTCGGGCAGAAAACTCCAATACCGCCCGGCACGCCTCAGAATTCTGGATGATCGAACCGGAGATGGCCTTTGCCACGCTCGCTGATGATGCCGATCTGGCGGAAAAATTTGTCAGGTTTCTCTGCCGTTTAGCCCTCAATGAGTGTGCGGAAGATATGGCATTTTTTGATAAACATATTGAAAACGGCCTGATTGAGCGCATCGGCAGGGTGGCCGAAGCAGATTTCGTGCGTATGGAATATTCCGAAGCGATTGAGCGTCTGCAGCGGTCTGGAGCCACTTTTGTCTATCCGGTGGAGTGGGGACTAGATCTGCAGACTGAGCACGAACGCTACATTACCGAGCAGATAGTCGGCGGCCCGGCCTTTATTCTCAACTACCCGAAAGATATCAAAGCGTTTTACATGAGGCAGAACGATGACGGCCGAACCGTTGCTGCCATGGATCTGCTCGTGCCAAAAGTTGGCGAAATCATCGGCGGCAGTCAGCGTGAGGAGCGGCTGGATCGTCTGGAACTGCGGATGGGTGAGATGGGTATAGCGAAAGAGCCTCTCTGGTGGTATCTGGACTCCCGCCGCTGGGGTAGTTGCCCGCATGCCGGTTTCGGGCTCGGCTTCGAGCGGCTTGTCATGTATCTTTCCGGGATGGAGAATATCCGCGATGTAATCCCCTTTCCGCGTACGCCGCGGCACTGTGAGTTCTGACCTGTAAGCTCCCCGCCAGCCGGTTGCCCGTACGGTAATTTATTTTACTTACACTAAAAAGATTTTTTTAAACTTGCGTTTTAAAATAATATATATAATAGTGTATACAGTAAGAGCGTGCTTTCATTTACCCGTTTTGGTATCTCCTCACCTCGTTATAAAGGAGCGGGATTCATGTGCGCCACGCCTAAATTTCCAGTTTCAATTCTCTTTGTGGATGATGAACCGGTCAACCTGGATATTTTGACCCGGTACCTTTCCAGCTATGTTGATACAATCACAGTTGCTGCTGACGGTCGTGAAGGCTATGCACTGTTTCTCGAAAAGCGCCCGGACATCGTCTTGACCGACCTCATTATGCCTGGGATAGATGGCCTTGAAATGAGCCGCATGATTCGAGGCATTGAACCTAAAATCCCCATCATTTTACTTACCTCCTCCAATTCCGTTGATTTTCTGAGTGAAGCAATAGATATCGGAGTCACTCAATTTCTTCCAAAGCCGGTATTAAAAGCAAAGCTGCTGACAGCTATGCAGCGCTGTTACGATACTATTGACCTAGAACGGCGTCTTAAAAAAGAGCATGAACGCGCAGAAGAAAACCTGTTGCGCAGTCAGAAACTGGAAAGCCTTGGCGTGCTTGCAGGAGGGGTCGCCCACAACTTCAATAACATCCTTACCGCCATTATTGGCAACGTAACTCTTGCCACAATGCGTCTGCCAGAAGACGCGCCTGCACTAAAATTCATGAAAAATATTGAAAAATCGGCTGTCCGGGCTGCAGACATTGCCAGACAGATGCTGGATTATTCCGGCAAGGGTGCTTTAATGGTCATGAGGCTTGAACTTAGCGACCTGGTGGAGAGTATGCGAGAAGTGCTGATGGCGACTATTCCGGCAAAAATCAACACCACTTTTGACTATTCAGATTCTGAATGCCTTATGGAGGGTGATCCGATTCAACTGCGCCAAGTTATCATGGCACTGATTATTAACGCGGTTGAAGCGATAGGTGAAGGTTGTGAGGGAAGTATCCGCATCACAACCGGGTGCATCACCTGCAACGAAGAATGTCTTGCTGCCTGCTGGATAGATGAGGGGCTTACAGGAGGGGAATATGTTTTTTTGGATGTTGCGGACAGCGGTTGCGGCATGGATGTTGAGACAATTTCCAGGTTGTTTGATCCCTTCTTTAGCACAAAATTCACCGGTCGCGGGTTGGGGATGGCGGCCGTAATGGGCATTGTCAGGTGGCACAGGGGGGCTGTGCATATAAACAGCATTCCGGGAGAGGGGAGCAGGGTCAGAATTCTTTTCCCGGTTCTTGTTACGCCGACTGAACGTTAATCAGGAGGGAACCATGGCTGAACTTACTAATAGCTGCCAGGTGCATGATGTCTCCTTTTCCACCATAGCCGAAGCGTATCTGGAGGCGCTGCTGGACGCCGACCGGCTAAAGGCACACCAGATAATAACGGTAGCTCTTCAAGGCGGGCTTACTATTCGCGATCTTTATCTGCGGGTTTTTCAGCCGGTGCAGCATGAAGTGGGTCGTTTATGGCTCGTCAATAAAGTTAGTGTTGTCGAAGAGCATTTTTGTACTGCAGCAACACAAACGATCATGTCCGAGTTGTACCCGCAGATTATATCCTCCCGACGCCTCGGTAGAACAATGGTCGCCACTTGCGTTGGTTCTGAACTCCATGAGATTGGTATCCGCATGGTTGCGGACTTTTTTGAAATGGAAGGGTGGGATACTTATTATATTGGCGCCGATATTGCTCACGAGCAGATTCTGAAGGCGCTGGAGCAACGGAAACCTGATCTGTTAGCTCTTTCAGTTACCATGACATACCATGTTGCCAAGGTTCAGGAACTCATTTCATCAATCAGGAACACCTTTTCCGTTTCTACTCCCTATATTATGGTTGGTGGGCTGCCCTTCAACATGTATCCAGATCTGTGGCGTACGACAGGAGCTGATGTGTGGGCCGCTGATGCTGAAAAGGCGGTGCTCGCCGCACAGCAGCTGACATATACTTCATGACGAGTATTAAAAACTCAGAAAAAGGAAAAATGCCATGTTACATGGTTCCACCGGTAAAGGATTTGTCGTTATCTGCAGCCCATCCGGCTTGATTGAACAGATCATCAAGAATGATTATGAACTGACTTGTGAGTTATTGGTGGGGCTTCCTGTTGATGGTGTTTTTGATGAGGCGTGCCGTGAGAAAGCACTGCTTTTTTTGAGCGAGGCCCGCTCCAGTGGTGCTGCCTTTGACTGGGAACTGGTCGTTCCTCTGCTGTCAGGTCCCACAACGGTACATTGTGCCGCTGCTCTTCTTGTTGATAAACTCCTGATTGTCGGCGCCGGTTCCCGTGATTCGGCCATGCAGGTTATAGAGGAGATGCTCAAGATAAACAATGAACAGACCAACCATCTACGCATCCTCATGAAGGATCTGCAGATGGCGTCCTCAAAGGTTGAAGAACGGGATCAGTCCGTTTATGACGAGCTGACCCGCCTTAATAATGAACTTTCTGCCATGCAGCGGGAGTTGGTGAAGAAAAATCACGAGTTGGCACAACTGAACCAGCAGAAAAACTATTTCCTCGGTATGGCTGCCCATGACCTGCGTTCGCCGCTAGGCGCCATTGTTTCTTTCAGTGAGTTTCTTCTTGATCAGGAGAGGGAACATGCACTTGAAGATGACAGGGAGCTAGTTAGCGTCATCAAAAAATCCAGTGAATTCATGTTCGGTCTGATTAATGACCTTCTGGATATAACCAAAATTGAATCTGGTAATTTGCACCTGAATGCTTGCTCTATGCCCCTTATGGAAGTTATCTCGCAGAGCGTTAATATCAACCGGGTACTGGCGGCAAAAAAAGGGGTCGTCATTCAGGTAACTCAAGGAGGACAACTACCGGAGACAGTAGTTTGGGATAAATCAAAGATTGAGCAGGTATTGAACAATCTCCTTGGAAACGCAATTAAGTTCAGTCCTCAAGACAGCGCCGTGACTTTACGCCTGGGCAGCGCTGGCCAAAAAGTTACCATACAGGTTGAAGATAAGGGTGAAGGGCTGCCTGTAGAAATTATGGATCAGCTTTTTGTCCCTTTTAGTAAAGCCAGCAGGCTTGGTACCCGTGGCGAAAAGGGAACGGGGCTCGGCCTGGCAATTGCCAGACGAATCGTGGATGGTCATGGTGGAGAAATACGGGCTGAAAACATGCTGGAGGGTGGGACACGCTTCGTCGTCACTCTTCCCGTTGGGAGTGTTTAGATGGCACTGCATAGTATCATGATAGTAGATGATAATGAGGATATGCTGACGATCTATACTCGTGTCCTGATAAAAGAGGGATTTGAGGTGTTTACAGCTACTACCGGTGCGGGGTGCTTGGCGCAAATAACATCAATACGCCCGGAGATATTTCTGCTGGATGTTATACTGCCTGACTGGAACGGCATTGATTTGGTGCAGGAGATTAAAAGCAGAACTGAATTTGCCAACTCTATGTTTGTTCTTCTGTCCGGTCTTATGACTGACAGTGCCAGCAAGATAAAAGGACTTGATGCCGGGGCAGTTGATTACCTGGCACGCCCTATTCCCAATAAAGAGCTGGTGGCCAAGGTGAAGTCGCTGGTCAAGGTCATGGATTTTCAGGAATCATTGGTGGTTCTCAGTAAGGAGCTTGACCAGCGCGTCAGCGAGCGTACCCATGAATTGGAGACCTCCATCAAGGATTTACAGTTGGAGATAGAAAATCGCATACGACTGGAGGAGCAGTTCCGGCAGGCACAAAAAATGGAGATTGTCGGCACACTGGCAGGCGGGATAGCCCATGATTTCAACAATTTTTTGCAAATTATCTCGGTAAGTGCATTCATGAGAAGGGGAGAAGACGTAAAAAAGGGAATACACTCTCTTGAAATTGACCAGATTATAGATGCTGTTGATCAGGCTGCCAGACTTACTCACGGTTTACTGGCTTTTAGCCGCAGACAGGCTCTGGATCTGCAAACGCTCAAATTGAATGATCTTATTCAGCAGAGCGTAAAAATGGGACGGTGTCTTGTTGAGGAAAGTGTTTCAATCTGTACGGAGCTATGCTCCGAGAATCTCGTTGTTACTGCCGATTCCGGACTTATCCAACAGGTGCTTTTTAATCTGATTACCAATGCGCGCGATGCTATGAATTCAGGCGGTATAATAACTGTGCGCACAGTTCTTGAAACAGTGGATGCCTCATTCCGGCCACGGAGTCTTGCCCTTCCGGGCGCTCCCACACCTGGAAACTATGCCGTTATCAGCGTTAGTGACTCTGCCGCTGGCATACCCTCAGATATATTGGCGTATATTTTCGATCCTTTTTTCACCACTAAGGAAATTGGCAAGGGGACTGGATTAGGCCTTTCAATGATTCACGGCACAATTATGCAGCATCAGGGATTCATAGTGGTGGATTCATCCAGCGAGACGGGTACAATATTCAGCATATATCTGCATCAGCTTGAACACACAGACACAATTATGTGCTGCGAACCATCAGAATTTCCCGTTAAAGTTACTGCGGGTCGAACAATTCTTGTTGTCGAAGACAACGACAGTATTCGTGACCTTATGATTATGGCATTGTCAGAAATTGGATATGAGATGATTGCCGCAAAAAACGGCAGGGAGGCTGTGGAGCTTTTTCAGGCACGGCATAATAGTGTTTCACTTATTATTATGGACATCATAATGCCGGAAATGAACGGTCAGTTGGCGCTTGACCGAATGCGTGAAATCAGAGCAGATATTCCATGTCTTTTTATGACAGGCTATGGAGCAGAGGTGCTTGAACGGCACAATGTTTCATCCCTTAAAACCATTATCAGAAAACCGTTCAAATTTCTGGACCTTATGAATAAAATCCATGCTATTCTTGAACCGTCATCCAACAAAGTTCCGGTAGGTTAGCCAAGTATTAATTTTTTGCGTCTAATAGTATAGAAGTAGACGCTATCCGATTTATCCCAACCCACTTTTTATTAAGACTTAAAAAACCCTGTCCTTTGGGCGGGGTCAGCGTTAAACAGAAATAAGGAGTCTTTCTCTTTCTGTTCAACGGCCATGAAGTTGGCCCGCCGTCTTTTGGGTGGGTCTTATTTTCTGGTTGGGAACTCTATTTTCGCCTTTATTTTAAGTGGTTGTCTGGTTTGAGCGTCTGAAAACAGATGCAGGAAGAGGCTATTTTAAAAACATATTCGCAAAAATAGCCTCTCATTTCTTCTTTTTCAGATCTGCCGGTAAAAGACAGGACCTTGTCAGGTGAAAATCTGCGGTATCATCAATTATTGATTATATGGATAACAATAAATAGATATCTATCTATGTTCTAATGTCTAAGTAGTCAATCTCACTATTTAAACTGCCTAACAAAAACATGGAGTTATGTTATGGTATTCATCTTCTGCCTCGAAATCCACCTCTCCCTGCCGTCGCATTCGCTTAAAGAGAAACGCGGTATCGTCAAGAGCATCCTCGGGCGGGCCAGAAACCGCTTCAATGTGGCGTGTGCCGAGGTTGATCGTCAGGATAATGCTGCGGTGGGTGTTCTTGCGTTTGTTACCGTCAGTCCGGATAAGCAGATTCCGAGGCAGGCGCTGGAGCGGGTGGAAAATTGGATCTACGAGGATTGGCCTGATGTGGAAATAACGGGGTCGGATATCTCTGAAATATGAGGTCTGCTTCTCCGCTTTACGACGATAAATCTTGAAACTATTGTATGCTTGGGTGTATAAATACCGCTTGCCTTTGTGCCGGTAAGAACATCCCGATGCTTGATTATAAGCTGTTATAACTCCTCTGCAAATGCAGCCATTTTCTGCTGGCGCATCATTATCTGAATTTCCTGGAGACTGCGTGAAAATTTGTTCGCTGGCGAGCGGCAGCAAGGGTAACTGTCTCTATCTTGAAACGGGAGATACCCGTGTCCTGATAGATGCCGGTCTGTCGTTGCGTGAGACGCTGATCCGCATGGAAGAGGTCGGTATCAATCCCTCAAGCATCCATGCGGTACTGGTCACGCATGAGCATATTGACCATATCCGGAGCGCCGGTTCTTTTGCGCGTAAATTCAATGTGCCGGTTTTTGCCAGCCATCTTGTCCACGCCAACGCCGATAAATATTTCAAGAAGACGCAGGTCTGTCTGTTCGAATCCGGTTCAACCCTTACCTTCAGAGATGTTCAGATCGATCCGGTGCCAATTACTCATGACTGTTGCGATCCGGTCGGCTTCGTTATTGAATCCCGCGAAGGGAGTTCTGCTTCCGTCACCGATCTGGGGATCGTTACGCGCCTTGTTACTGAAAAATTGCGCGGCTGCCGCTTTATTAATTTGGAGTCAAATCACGATGTTGACATGTTGATGAAAGGCCCCTATCCGTGGTCGTTGAAACAGCGCATCAAGTCACGTCACGGCCATATCTCCAACGAGGAGTCGCTGGGACTGCTGCATGAACTTGCTCATGAAGGGCTGGAAGTCCTGGTCATGGCGCACCTGTCCGAGGTGAACAATCATCCCGAGCATGTGGTGCGGACTACCCGGGCTTTTTTGAATGACCAGAATATCTGTGCGCCGCGCATCGTCATCGGTGACCAGTATCATGCCAGTGCAATGATTGAGATATAATATTACAAACCTGATACACCGAGGAGTTTTTACATGATTGAACGCTATTCCCGTCCCGAAATGGCCCATATTTGGACCGCTGAAAACCGTTTTCGCATCTGGCTCGAAATTGAAACTCTGGCCTGTGAAGCTCAGGCTGAGCTGGGAGTTATCCCCAAAGAGGTTGTGCCGGTTATTCGTGCCAAAGGTAATTTTGATATCGCCCGCATTGACATTATTGAGGCTGAAGTCAAGCACGATGTGATCGCTTTTCTGACCTCTGTGTCCGAACATGTCGGCCCGGAAGCGCGTTTTATCCACCAGGGGATGACCTCCTCCGATGTCCTTGATACCTGCCTGTCGGTACAGCTCGTACAGGCAACTGACGAACTGCTGGCCGATCTCGACATGGTTCTTGAATCTCTCAAAGCACGCGCTTTTGAACATAAAGATACGGTCTGCATTGGCCGTTCCCACGGAATTCATGCTGAACCGGTGACCTTTGGACTGGTACTGGCCTCTTTTTATGCCGAGATGGGGCGGAATCGGGTCCGTCTGGCCGCTGCTCGCGAAAATATAGCCACCGGCGCCATCTCCGGAGCGGTCGGCACTTTTGCCAATATAGACCCATACGTTGAAGAGTACGTCTGTGCAAAAATGGGGTTGAAACCGGAACCGGTCTCAACTCAGGTTATCCCGCGTGACCGTCATGCGGAGCTTTTCTGTACCATGGCTATTATCGCCTCCTCCATGGAGCGGATTGCTATAGAGGTACGACATCTGCAGCGTACTGAAGTTCTGGAAGCGGAAGAATTTTTCAGTAAGGGTCAGAAAGGGTCGTCGGCCATGCCGCACAAACGGAATCCGATTCTGTCCGAAAACCTGACCGGGCAGGCCCGCTACATCCGCTCGCTCTGCATCCCGGCCCTTGAAAACGTAGCGCTGTGGCATGAACGGGATATTTCCCACAGTTCGGTTGAACGCTATATCGCTCCCGATGCCACCGTTGCGCTCGACTTTTCCCTGCGTCGTCTGAGTGGACTGATCAAGAACCTGGTGGTTTATCCTGAAACCATGTCGAAAAATCTGAACCAGATGAAGGGGCTTGTTTTCTCGCAGAAAATTCTGCTCGATCTGACCCAGGCAGGCGTTTCACGCGAAGATTCCTACCGTCTGGTGCAGCGCAACGCCATGAAGGTCTGGGAACAGGGTGCGGACTTTCAGACGGAGCTGCTTGCTGATCAGGAAGTTGCCGGGGCGCTGGGCGAGGCCAAAATCCGTGAGGCGTTTGACCTGAATTACCATCTGAAACATGTTAATACAATTTTCAAGCGAGTGTTCGGTGAATAGTTTTTTCGGTTTGATACAAGGGTTGCTTCAGCCTCAGGAAGGAGATTTTTTTCTGCTGTTCTGGGCCAAAGAGATTCTGGGGGCGCTGCTTATCCTGGCCCTGTTCTGGCTGCTGTCGCAACTGGTAGTTCTAGTGCTGGACAGATGGGTGAGGCGCGTGACGGCTTTCTCCTCAACCGATCTCGACGATCGTGTTTTACATCGGGTTATCCCGTACGTTACACGACTGTTCGTGGTGTTTGGCGTCTACCTTGCCATCCGCTCGCTGCCGTTGAATGACAAGCTGGTGATGATCTCTTCCGGCGTTATTTATGTCATCATGGTGGTGATCGTCTCTACCCTGATCTACCATCTCCTTGGTGAGCTGACCAAATGGTATGTCGCCGGCCAGGATGAAACCGTTGGGACTGTTATGTCGCGCCAGATGGTGCCGATGGCCGAAAAGATTGTTTTCCTTTTTCTGGTAGGTTCGGCTCTGATCGTGATACTCAAGCATTTCAATTATGACATTTTTTCGCTTGTTACCGCCCTTGGCATCGGTTCGCTGGCTATCGGACTGGCGGCAAAAGATACGCTGGCCAATATGATCTCCGGCTTTACCATCATGCTGGATCGACCGTTTCGCATCGGAGATCGTATTCAACTGGTCGGCGGCCAGACAGGAGACGTGGCGGATATTGGTCTGCGGAGCACCAAGATCAAGACATTGGATAACCAGTTGCTGATTATCCCCAATTCAGACCTTTGTAATACGATACTGACAAACCAGGCTTTTCCCAACAGCCGGGCTAAAGGACGCATCAATATCGGTGTGGCGTATGACAGCGATGTAGATCAGGTAAAGCAATTGCTGGTGGCAACCGCCGCCGAAGTTGATGATGTCCTGTCTGATCCTCCCCCAGAAGTATATTTGGTAACTTTTGGTGACTCTGCTCTCAATATGGCGCTTTTTTTCTGGGTTGAAGAGTACGGTGAGTTATTTGCAACCACGGATAAAGTCAACTCGCTTATCATCAAAAGGTTTGGTGAACACTCAATAGAGATTCCGTTTCCTATCAGAACGGTGAAAATGCAAAAAGGAACAGACTGACATGGCCAACAGAATAGAAACAGCATTAAGAGATGGTGTGCGCGATGCCAGAGGCGAGCGGATCAAGCGGGAGATCGAGCACTTCCTCCATCTTGAGGTTGAAGAGGTACGTACCGTTGACGTCTACACGGTTGATGCGGACATTACCAAAGAGGAACTGGAACTTGCCGCAGCAGGTCCTTTCAGTGACCCGGTAATTCAGGTGTGGAGCATCGATCGGCCGCTTGCCGCCGGTTTTGATTTTGCTGTGGAAGTCGGTTTTCGTCCCGGCGTTACCGACAATGTCGGACGTACCGCTCGCGAAGCGGTCGCCTACCTGACCGGTCGTCCATCTGTTGCCGGCGAAGGTGTGTATTACTCGGTGCAATACCTTTTGAAGGGTAAACCCAGCCCTCTCCCAGAGGGCGAGGGAGTTTTAAGATTATCCGATGTTGAAAAAATTGCTACCGGTCTTCTCTGCAACACCCTCATTCAGCGCTACAGCATCCTTTCCAACGCCGACTTCACTGCCAAAGGCGGTTTTCCGGTTTATGTACCGAAGGTCAGCGGTGAAACGAAGATTGAGGTGCGGGAAATAGATCTGGAAGTTTCGGACGGGGAGTTGATGCGGATCAGTAAGGACGGCGTGCTCGCGCTGACGCTGGATGAGATGAAGATCATCCAGGCGCAGTACCGCGATCCGAAAGTTCTGGCTGAACGGCAGAAACACGATCTTTGTGCGAAACCGACCGATGTGGAGCTGGAATGTCTGGCTCAGACCTGGTCTGAGCACTGCAAACATAAGATTTTTGCCGGTACCGTGCAGTATGAGGATGAAAACGGTAACAGACAGGAGATCAAGTCTCTGTTCAAGTCGTTCATTCAGCGGACGACAAAGGATGTCCGCGAGCGGATGGGGGAAAAAGATTTTTGTCTCTCCGTATTCAAGGACAACGCCGGCGTCATCAAATTCAATGACAAACACTCCCTCGTTTTCAAGGTTGAAACCCACAATTCCCCCTCAGCGCTGGACCCATACGGCGGCGCGTTGACCGGCATCGTCGGCGTCAACCGCGATCCGTTCGGCACCGGCATCGGAGCAAAACTGATCTTCAACACCGATGTCTTCTGTTTTGCCGACCCGTTCTACGCCAAACCGCTGCCAAGCCGCCTGTTGCACCCGCGCCGCATCTACGAAGGTGTCGTCGAAGGGGTCGAACATGGCGGCAACAAAAGCGGCATCCCGACCGTCAACGGATCTCTCGTGTTCGACGACCGTTTTGCCGGAAAACCGCTGGTATTCTGCGGCACCGCCGGATTTATGCCGGCCATTGTCAATGGTCTGCCGGGGCACGAAAAATCGATTAAACCGGGTGACCTCATTGTCATGACCGGCGGACGGATCGGTAAGGATGGCATCCACGGTGCCACCTTTTCGTCTGAGGAGCTCAACGAAAACTCGCCGGTTACGGCGGTGCAGATCGGCGATCCGATTACCCAGAAGCGGATGTTCGATTTTCTGATTCGGGCGCGAGACAAGGGTCTCTATCGCTTTATCACCGATAACGGCGCCGGTGGTTTGTCCTCATCTATCGGCGAAATGGCCGGTGAGTGTGGCGGCTGCCGGATGGATCTTGCCAAGGCTCCGCTTAAATATCCCGGCCTTAATCCATGGGAAATACTGATTTCAGAAGCTCAGGAGCGGATGTCGCTTGCCGTCCCACCCGAGCAGATCGACGAATTCCTTGCCATGGCTCTGCGCTTCGGTGTCGAGGCGACCGTCCTCGGTGAATTTACCGACAATGGCGTGTTCCATATGCTTTATGGCGAGCAGACGGTCGCCTGGCTGCCGATGGAGTTCATGCACGAAGGGTTGCCGCCGATGCAGTTGCCTGCGAAGTGGACTCCACCGGTACATGATGAGCCTGAACTGGAAGGAAAAGCAGATTACACCGGCGACCTGAAACAGCTGTTGTCGGCACTTAATATCTGCTCCAAGGAGTCGGTGGTTCGTCGCTACGACCATGAAGTGCAGGGCGGTTCTGTCGTCAAGCCTTTTACCGGTGTAGCAAATGATGGCCCCTCCGATGCGGCAGTCGTCAGGCCTCTGCTCGATTCATTCGAAGGGGTCGTCACCGCCCACGGCATCTGCCCCCGTTTCTCGGATATAGATACCTATCATATGACCGCCAACGCCGTCGATGAGGCGCTGCGCAACTATGTTGCCGTCGGCGGTTCGCTGGAGCTTGTGGCCGGTCTGGATAATTTTTGCTGGTGCGATCCGGTCCAATCGGAGAAAACTCCGGACGGTGCCTACAAGATGGCCCAGTTGGTGCGCTCCAATCAGGCGCTCTACGATGTTTGCATGGATTACAACCTGCCGCTGATCTCCGGCAAGGACTCCATGAAGAACGATTTTTACGACGGCACAACCAAGATATCCATCCCGCCGACGCTGCTTTTCTCGGTTATCGGCAAGATCGACGATGCAAGAAAAGCGGTGACAATGGATGCCAAAAGGCCGGGAGATATCGTCTATCTGCTCGGTAAAACGGCAGACGAGCTGGGCGGCTCCGAATATCTGGCGCTCTCCGGAGCGATCGGCAACAAGATTCCGAAGGTTGACACCGTGAAAGCGTATCAGCGTTACAAGGCCTATCACGAAGCGGTCAATCAGGGGGCAGTCGCTTCCTGCCATGATCTCTCCGATGGCGGTCTGGCGGTTGCCGCAGCTGAATCGGCTTTTGCCGGAGGTTTCGGTATGAACCTCGATCTCTCCAGCGTTCTCTGGAATGGTGATGAAGCCGGTAAGAGCGATTGCACGCTGCTCTTCTCTGAGTCTGCATCCCGTCACTTGGTCACGGTTCACCCGGAAAAACGTGACCTGTTTGAGTCGGTTATGGGTGGAAACTGTTTTGCTTCAATCGGTGTCGTGACGGAAGGTCAGGAGCTGTTGGTTGCCGGTCTGAATGGTGCCGCAGTCGTCAAGGCTGATCTGGCAGAGCTGAAAGAGGCGTGGCAGCAGACGTTGCGGGAGCTGTAGATTTATTGTGTCTGACAGGAATATAAAAGCAAATTGATCTACGTCCAAAATGGCTGGAGATGATCCAGCGGATTTGTGCCGCCCATCTCGCGGAGATAGAGGTTATTGCCTACGGAAGTCGGGTAACCGGAACGGGTCATGAGGGAAGTGATCTTGATCTGGTAGCACGTAATCGGCACAATCCTATAATGCCGGTACGTAATCTTGCTGAAGTACGTGATGCTTTTTCGGAAAGTAATATACCCATTTTGGTGGATATTTTGGACTGGGCGCGGATTCCTGACAGTTTTCGGGAGGAGATTGAGCGGGTTGGGGTGGTGGTTTTTCCTTTGCCGAAGCTTTTTTTGTGAGATCAGATGAAAGTCCGAAGCGAGTTGTTTAAGGAGATTTAAAAACATGGGTTATGGCAGAAAAATAACTATTTACCTCGCTGATGGCACACCTTCAGGAATTAAGCATGTGGAGATTGTAAATTGGTCTGGACAAGCAGTTTATTCGCCTCGAAGTCGCTTTGCAGAGCTGTCGAAGTGGGATGAGACAAAGAGGTCGGGTGTTTATTTTTTATTTGAACGCCAAAGTAACGACACCGAAAATAAAGTTTACATTGGTGAATCTGAAAACGTAATTAAGAGATTAAATGACCACGATAGAAATAAAGAATTTTGGAATGAATTGGTTATATTTACAAGTGACCTTCCGGGGTCAGGTATGAATGATTGAAAGATGAAAGGATCCTTCGAGGGTCAGACCTACTCAATTGACAAAACCAGCAGACAAACAGGGAGGCTGATGTGAATATCCAACAGCAACTTTATAACGAAATAGAAACATTACCTATAGATGCACAGGAAAAAATCCTGAAAATAGTACATTTTATGAAAACCGAAATTTTTACGCAGGTTAAGAGCAAGCCTAAGAAAAAACAGTTAGCCACACTTGCTGATTTGGACTTTATGGCTGTGGAAACCGGCATCAATGACCTTGCAACCCAGCACGACCATTATCTGTATGGCATGCCAAAACAATGAAAAACACCATCTTTGTAGACACGGTTGCCTGGCTTGCGCTTGTCAATAAATCTGAAGATTTGCACAATGCAGCCCGTGTTGTACGAGATCATCTTATCCAGCAAAAAGCCAAACTGATTACCTCCGATTTTGTTGTAGTGGAAATAGCAAATTCACTGGCACGCCTTCCTCTACGTGGCGTTGCACTAAAATTGATAGATTTTATTAGAATGTCAGACACAGTAGAGGTGGTAACGATAACGCCTGAACTTTTTGAGAAGGCATATCAGCTGTACTGTTCCAGAGACGATAAAGAGTGGGGATTAACCGATTGCACCAGTTTTGTGGTGATGAAAAAGATGCGGATAACTCGGGCTTTTACTGCGGATAGACATTTTGAGCAGGCTGGTTTTTCAACGCTGTTGAAATGACAGATGGTGTTATATGCACATAGAGTGCAGGCTTGCGAAAAATATAGAAACGAAAACCAGAAAGAGGACACCCAAAAGGGTCAGACCTACGCATTTGATGAAACAGTAAATCCACCGACGAGAATGTAGAATATATCAACAATTTCCACATCCCTAAGGGCACAATGGAACAGGGGGTAGCCGGCTTCATCGGAATACCCAAAGGAGGATTTTCATGCCAACTATCTCTATGTTCTTCGGTATCATAATCAGGATGTATTTTGCACCTGGTGAACATCCGCCACCACATTTTCATGTTTACTACAACGAATATAAGGCTTCTGTGGATATTCGTACGTGTGAAATCACTGAAGGTGGACTTCCAAGCAGGCAAACAAAACTTGCACTTGCCTGGGCCGAGTTGCATCAGGAAGAGCTGCTTGATGACTGGGATCTTGTGATGAACGGAAAAGAACCGTTCAAAATTAAACCACTACAATAAGGAGTGGAGCTATGTACCCTTCAGTGAAAGAAGTTGTCCCTGGTGACAACTATGTGCTTACAATATTATTCGACAACGGTGAGAACGGAGTTCTCGATATGAAGCCTATCCTTGATTTTGGCATATTTCAGCGCATTAAAGACTATGAAGCTTTCAAGCGGGTTCAAGTATCGTTCGACACAATTGAATGGGATTGTGGGGTTGACCTCGATCCAGAATATGTCTACGCAAGATGTATTGGAAGTAAATCCGCATAATAAGTGGCAGACTGGTCAGACCCTCTCGTTGGGCAGATGACGATAACAACACGCTTGAGGTTATTAACCCATGACAACCACACAGATAAAACCAAGCCGGAAAAAATCCGTAATTCCTGCCGTCAAGGAAGAAATCGCCAAGGTCCCCTACACCCATAAACCGTTGGATATGGATGTTGACGAATGGCAGCGGCGGCTGCGCAAGCAGTTTGCCGAACGTCAGGAGTTCGAGCTGCGCAACGTCGGCGCTCATCCGGTTTTTTCGGATTTTCGCCTGACCAACCCGGCCAGCGCCAAGACCTATCGCCTTGCCATTCGTGGTGACCAACCTGGTGATAATTTCTGTTCCTGCCCCGATTTTGGCATCAACACCCTGGGAACCTGCAAGCATCTTGAGTTTGCTCTTGCCGATCTGAAAAAACAGGAAGGCGCGGCGGGTCAATTTGCAGCGGGGTTTATTCCCAACTATTCCGAGATATATCTGAGCTATGGCATCAGGCGGGAAATCCGTTTTCGTCCTGGTTCCGCAGCGCCCCGTGGTTTTGTCACCCTTGCCCGGCGCTATTTTGATGGTGACGGTGTCCTTAAGGAACGGCAGTTGCCGAAAATTAACACCTTCCTGAAAGGGTTGTCCCGCTGGCAGGAAGAGCACGAGGTGCGCTGCTACGATGATGTGCTGGGCTATATTGCCGATTATCAGGATGTGGAACATAACCGGGCGCTGGTTGCGGAAGCGTTTCCCCAGGGGATTGACTCCCCGCTGTTTGAGACGCTGCTGAAGACGAAGCTGTTCCCCTATCAGAAGCAGGGAGCGCTGTTTGCCCTGGATGCCGGACGTTGCCTGATCGGTGACGACATGGGGCTGGGCAAGACCATTCAGGCCATTGCCGCTGCTGAACTGATGGGGCAGCTCTACAACATCGAAAAAGTGCTGATTGTCTCGCCGACATCCCTCAAACATCAGTGGAAGAGTGAGATTGACCGATTTACCGATCGTGCGGCGGTCGTGGTCGAGGGGCTTACCCCGGAACGGAAAAGGCACTACGCTTCGGCGTCATTCTTCAAGATCATTAATTACGAAATTGTCTATCGTGACCTTGACCTGATCAATGACTGGCGTCCCGACCTGATCATTCTGGATGAGGCGCAACGGATTAAAAACTGGAAGACTCGCACCGCTCAGACGGTAAAATCTCTGCAATCGACCTATGCCATTGTTCTAACCGGCACTCCGCTGGAAAACCGCATTGAAGAGCTTCACTCGCTGATGGAGTTTGTGGACCGCAATCACCTGGGGCCGCTCTATCGCTTTGTCCACAACCACCGGCTTACTGATGAACATGGCAAGGTGATAGGCTATCGCAACTTGGACAAGATCAGGGCATCGCTTAAAGGGGTGATGATCCGGCGCAGGAAGAGCGAAGTCCTAAAGCAACTTCCGTCACGGATGGACAAAAATTTCTTTGTGCCGATGACTGATGAGCAGATGCAGATTCACGATGATTATGCAGAGATTGTCGTACGGCTGGCGGCCAAATGGCGGCGCTTCCGTTTTCTCTGCGATGCCGACCAGAAACGGATGCAGATGGCACTTGCCTGCATGCGCATGGTGGCTGACAACACATGGCTGGTGGATAAGCAGACCCTGAACGGCCCCAAACTTGAGGAATTGGAGATCATTCTCCAGGAACTGATTCTGGAAGGGAAAGACAAGGTTGTGGTGTTCAGTCAATGGCATCTCATGACCGACCTGGTGGCGAAACTGCTGGAGGGTAACAATATTGACTATGTCCATCTGAACGGCAGCGTGCCGTCCAAGGAACGCAAGGGATTGATGACCCGATTCCGCGACGATCCGGCCTGCCGCGTCTTTCTTTCAACCGATGCCGGTGGCGTGGGGCTCAACCTGCAAAGCGGTTCAGTACTGATCAATATGGACATTCCATGGAATCCGGCAGTACTTGAGCAGCGCATTGGCCGCATTCATCGCATGGGGCAAACGAGGCCGGTGCGGATCATCAATTTTGTCTCGCAAGGTTCAATTGAAGAGAGCATCCTTTCCCTGCTCGATTTCAAAAAATCTCTCTTTGCCGGGGTGCTTGACGATGATGGCCTTGATGTGGTGATGCGGGAGAAATCCCAGATGGAGCAGTTCATCACCTCGGTTGAAGAAGCTCTATCCGGTCTGGATAGGGGAGGGGAACAGCGATCCAGTGCTGCAGAGCGGGAGGAAGAGGAAGCCTCTGGTGGTGAGGTTGTCGAAGAGCCGCCTGTATCCCCGGTTGATGTGGAACAACCGCAACCGGTTGTTGATCCTGGCCAGAAGGCGTTGAACGACCTTCTTGAAGGGGGAGCGCGTTTCCTGATGGGGCTGAGTCAGGCAATGGCCCCGCAAAAAGCGGAACAGGATACGAAGAGAGTAAGCGGAGGCTCTGCCATTGATTCCATCGTGCAGCGTTTTGTCGCCAAGGACGAGGCAAGCGGCAAGCCGTGCCTGAAGATTCCGCTTCCAGAGCCGGAGGTTGTGAACTCTATAGTTTCAGGGTTACAGCAGCTTTTCAAAAGTTTTTCCGGGGTAAAATGATGAATGTATTGAGTCAACCATGACCCCAACTATCCATCACACTCTCAAAACCATCTTCGGCTTCCACGACTTCCGGGAACCCCAACAGGATGTTATCGAACGGGTGGTGGCTGGTGAGGATGTTTTCCTCGTTATGCCGACCGGAGGGGGGAAATCGCTCTGTTTCCAGGTGCCGGCCCTGCATCGGGACGGGGTGGCGATTGTCGTTTCACCGCTGATTGCGCTGATGAAGGATCAGGTTGATGCGCTGGTTGCCAATGGCGTGCGTGCAACCTGCCTCAATTCGTCTCTCTCCGCTGCAGAGGTCGGGCGTGTTTTTCAGCAAATGGATACCGGAACGCTTGATCTGTTGTATGTCGCTCCGGAACGGCTGATGATGCCGGAATTTCTGGCGCGACTCAGCTCTTTGAAACTATCCCTGTTTGCTATTGACGAGGCACACTGCATTTCGCAGTGGGGGCATGATTTCCGCCCTGAATATACCCAGCTGGGGCGGTTGCGGACGCTCTTTCCGGCAGTGCCGATCGTAGCCATGACCGCCACTGCCGATCCTGAAACGCGCAAGGACATTCTCGGACAGCTGGGGTTGGCTGATGCGACGGTTTTTGTCGCCGGGTTTGATCGCCCCAATATCACCTACACGGTTATTCCCAAACAGAAACCGCTCGTCCAGATGGCTGCATTCCTGAGTGGCAGGCGTGACGAAGCCGGTATCGTTTATGCCTTGAGCCGCAAGCGGGTGGAACAGGTGGCGGAACGGCTGCAGCAGGCTGGTTTCTCGGCGGCAGCCTACCACGCCGGTCTGCCGGATTATGAGCGAAAGCGGGTGCAGGATGCCTTCCGCAAGGACGATCTCCGCATCGTTGTGGCGACCGTGGCTTTCGGCATGGGAATAGACAAGCCGAATGTGCGTTTCGTGGTGCATTACGACATGCCGAAAAGTGTCGAGAGCTATTATCAGGAGACCGGCAGGGCCGGGCGGGACGGACTGCCCTCCGAGGCGCTGATGCTGTTTGGTATGGGCGATGTCATGACCGCCCGCAATCTGATTGAGAATAGCGAAAATGCCGAGCGGGTCAAGATCGAAATCCAGAAGCTGAACGCCATGGTAGGCTATGCCGAGGCGCTGACCTGTCGCCGCCGTGCGCTGTTGTCCTATTTTGGCGACCTGCGCGAACATGACTGCGATAACTGTGATATCTGCACCGATCCGCCACAACGTTTCGATGCTTCCGAACAGGCAAAAAAAGCGCTTTCCTGCGTCTATCGCGTTGGCGAACGTTTTGGTATGATGCATGTCATCGAGGTGCTGCGTGGCAGTAAAAACCAGCGGGTCCTCGATTTCAGGCACAATCAGCTTTCAACCTATGGTATCGGCACGGATACGTCGGCAAGCGATTGGGAGAATATCATCCGGCAACTGATTCATCTCGGCTATCTGGCGCAGGATTTTACCCGTTTTGGCATTTTGAAGCTGACGTCGGCAGCCCGTCCGGTTTTAAAAGGGGAAACTCAGGTTATTCTCGGCAGACCGCGTGATGCGGTGGAGACGGTGGCAAAGGGTAAGAAGCGCGCCGGTGGCCGAAAAGATTATGATCAGGCGCTGTTTGATGCGCTGCGGGCAACCCGTAAAAATATCGCCGATGCTGCCGGCGTACCGCCTTTTGTGGTGTTTTCCGACGCAACTCTGGCAGAAATGGCACGGAGCAGACCGACCCATTCACGCGAAATGTTACAGGTGAGCGGCGTGGGAGAGCACAAACTGCGTCAGTATGGCAAAGTTTTTATGGATGTAATTGCAGGCTATGATAAGGAAAACGCAAGTAAAAGTGCCTCCAATTTATCGGATGCTGATTTGGCGCTGACGTTGAGTGATACCCAGAAAGAGACGCTGCGTCTGTACCGCGAAGGGATCGACCTGGCTGGTATCGCCGCTCGGCGCGGGTTGAAATATTCTACCATTGCCGCACATCTGGAAGAATTACATGATCTTGGGGCGGATGTTGGCCTGTTGCGCTTTGTGGACGCGGAGAAGATTCCGTTGATCCGGGCCAGATTGGAGAAAGTTGGGCCGGGTAGTTTGTCGGAGTTGCGCGAAGGATTGCCGGAAACAGTCAGCTATGAAGATATCCGCTTTGTGCGCGGGGCATGGAAACGATGAAATAGTTTCGTCTGTGGGAGGTAGAACCATGGCAGAAAAAATAAAAAAACCAATCCCGACCAGGCAGCAAATACTGGCAGTTTTGAGTGCAAATGTGGAATTGCTCAAAAGCCGGGGTGTTCTTCGTATCGGCCTTTTTGGCTCGTTTGCGCGAAATCAGGGGCGAGTACGGAGCGATCTGGATTTTTTAGTTGAATTTGAACGTCCCACATTTGACAACTACATGAACCTTGCTTTTTCACTGGAAAAATTGTTTGGCCGACATGTTGACTTGATAACGACTGACGGTTTGAGTAAACATATACGGCCATACATCGAGAAAGAGGTGGTTTGGCATGAAGGCTGATGTGGTGTTTTTAAAGCATATTCTTGACGAAATTAATTTCGTGCTTGTTGCAACATCAGGGAAAACACTTGCGGATTTGCAAGATGACGGGACATTGTAGCGTGCCTGCTCTCGAAGCATTGAAATTATCGGTGAAGCTGCAAAAAATATCTCAACTCCACTGAGAAAAGCTAGTCCGCATATTCCATGGAAGTAGCTTGCGGCTATGCGGGATAAACTGATTCACCAATATTTCAGTATTACCTGGGTGATTGTTTGGGATGTAATCGAAAATCACCTGCCGACTCTGCAAAGTGATATTGATAAACTTGTCACAACGATTGAAACGGAAAAAGTCAGACCTTCGACAATCAAGGAGAACAGTAATACATGAAACCAACACGCGCAATCGTCATAACCGGTAATGGTACCAACTGCGAAATGGAGGCTGCCCATGCGTGCCGCCTCGGTGGCTTTGATGAGACCGTTATTGCCCATATCGCTGAAATACTTTCCGGCGAGATCCGCCTGGACGATTTCCATTTTCTCAATCTGACCGGTGGTTTTCTTGATGGTGACGACCTGGGAAGCGCCAAGGCCCAGGCCAATCGCCTCAAGAACGCTGCGGTTGCCAGCAGCGATGAAAAACTGGTTGAGCAGTTTAGCCGTTTTATCGCCGACGGCAAGTTGATCTTGGGAGTCTGCAACGGCTTTCAGTTGATGGTCAAGATGGGGATGCTGCCCGGATTCGACGGCGCCTATCTCCACCAGACGGTCACGCTGACTCATAACGATTGCGGCCGCTTTCAGGATCGCTGGACATACCTGCAGGTTGATTCCGCCTCGCCGAGCATATTTACCCGTGGGATCGACAAGGGAATATACCTGCCGGTGCGGCACGGCGAAGGAAAATTTCTCTGTGATTCCGCTGCGACTCTGGCGCGGATCGAAAACGAACATTTGGCGGTGTTACGTTACAGTGATGCCAACTACGCCCAGCCAGTCATGGCGTTTCCCGCCAACCCGAACGGCTCAGTTAATGCCATTGCAGCACTCTGTGATCCGACCGGTCGCCTGATGGGACTCATGCCGCATCCGGAGGCGTTTGTCCATTACACGCAGCACCCTCGCTGGACCCGCGAAACCCTGCCTGAAGAGGGGGATGGTCTGATTCTTTATAAAAATGCCGCCGAGTATGTTAGAACGAATCTGGTCTGAGGAGACTGTTATGGGGGATGTGAATTCAAGAGAAGATGTACTCTCCTTTTTAAAAAATGAAATGCCGAAATTGCAGAGTGAATTCGGTGTTACCAAAATGGCTCTTTTTGGATCTTTTGCCAATGGGACACAAACTGAAACAAGTGATATAGATCTTCTTATAGAATCATCTCAGTCGCTTGGATTCAAGTTTTTTGAACTTTCGGACTTCCTTGAAAACGGCCTTGGCAGGAGAATTGATCTGGTGACATTTCGCCAAGTGGAAGAGAGCAAAAAAAATCCTCGATACAGAAAAATTGCAGAAAATGTAGAGAGGAGCCTTCTCTATGTCTAAACAGAGGGAAGATGCCGACTTTGTTGCTGATATTGAAGATTCTGCTGAAAAAATAGTCCGCTATGTTTGCTCCATGACGTATGATGAGTTCTGTGAAGACAGTAAGACAATTGATGCAGTTATCAGAAATCTAGAGGTTATCGGTGAAGCGACAAAAAACATATCTGAATCACTCAAACTAAGAACACCAGGCATCGCCTGGAGAGGTATGGCAGGATTGCGTGACAGATTGATACACAGCTATTTTGGCGTTGATGTGGACATTGTCTGGAAAATTGCCGTTGATGAAGTCCCGGGACTTCTCGCGAGGTTACGCGAGTTGCCTCTATAATTCCTCGAATAACAGCTGTTTGAAATGTAGTTTTAAACAAACTGGAGCCTTTATTTATGAAGCTATTCCGTCCTCAAGAAGAATGCGGTGTCTTTGGTATTTACAATCACTCGGAGGCATCAAACCTGACCTATCTCGGTCTCTATGCCCTGCAGCATCGCGGCCAGGAAAGCTGCGGCATTGTCTCCTCAGACGGTGAATCCTTGTATGCTCACAAGCGGATGGGGCTGGTTGCGGATGTTTTCAGCAATCCGGACGTCTTCAAAAAACTGCCGGGCAAATCGGCCATCGGGCATGTTCGCTATTCAACCGCCGGGGCTTCGGTGGAAAAAAACGTGCAGCCGATCATGGTCGATTATTCACGTGGCTCAATTGCGGTTGCCCACAACGGCAACCTGGTGAATGCGCAGTTGTTGAAGTCGGAACTGGAAGCATACGGCTCGATCTTCCAGACGACGATGGATACGGAAATAATTATTCATCTTATTGCCGCGTACAAGACTAACTCGCTTGTTGACCGTATTTCTGATTCCTTGAAGCGTGTCCAGGGTGCCTACTGCCTGCTTTTTCTGACCGAGAGCCGCATGATTGCGGTGCGTGATCCGCACGGTTTCCGGCCGCTATGCCTCGGCAAACTGGGAAACGCATGGGTTGTCGCATCTGAAAGTTGTGCACTGGATCTTATAGAAGCCGACTTTATCCGTGAAATAGAACCTGGTGAAATGGTCGTCTGCACTAAAGACGGCGGCATCAAGTCGCTTTTCCCTTTCAAGAAGATTGAACCGACCCCATGCATCTTCGAGTTTGTCTATTTTGCCCGTCCTGATTCGTACATATTCGGCAGGAACGTCTATCTGGCACGTAAAGAGCTGGGGCGGCAGCTGGCGCGTGAGTATCCGGTGGACGCTGATGTTGTCATTGCTGTTCCTGACTCCGGAGTTCCTGCCGCCATGGGATATGCCGAGGAATCGGGCATTCCCTTTGAGCTGGGGTTGATCCGCAACCACTATGTAGGCAGGACGTTTATCGAACCGGCCCAGGCTATCCGCCATTTCGGGGTAAAGATCAAACTCAATCCGGTGCGTGAACTTCTCAAAGGGAAGCGGGTAGTCGTGATTGATGACTCGATCGTACGTGGCACCACCTCGCGCAAAATCGTCAAGATGGTGCGCAACGCCGGGGCAAGTGAAGTGCATCTCCGGATATCATCCCCGCCAGTCAGTTTCCCCTGCTATTACGGCATCGATACTCCGAACCGCAAGGAGTTGATTTCGTCATCGCATACTATTGATGAAATCTGCCGCTACGTAACCGCAGATACTCTTGGATATCTTTCAGAAGAAGGGCTGATTGGCTCGATTGGTCAAGGTAACAGCCAGTATTGTAAAGCCTGTTTTGCCGGAAAATACCCGGTTGCATTCCCCAAACCTGTGGATATCCCGCAGATGGGACTATTCGAAGAGGAGCAGACCAAACATGAGTGATCGTGAACAACTGAAGAAGATCATCCTGGAATTGTCGTACGAAAAACGCCTGGTGACACTGGCTTCCGGTCGTCAGAGTGATTTTTATTTCGACGGCAAACAGACCACGCTGCATGCCGAGGGTGGTTTTCTGACCGGCAAGCTGTTTTATGAAGCCATCAAAGACGTTGAAGGGGTTCAGGCGGTCGGCGGCATTACGCTGGGTGCTGACCCGATAGCCACGGCAACGTCAATTGCCGCTCATCTGGATGGTAAAAGCTGGCACGCCTTTATTATCCGTAAAGAGCCGAAAGGACACGGCACCGGCCAGTGGCTGGAAGGGCGCAAAAATCTTCCCGCCGGAACCAGAGTCATTATCGTGGAAGATGTCGTCACCACCGGCGGATCGTCTATGAAAGCGGTACGGCGCGCCGAGGAAGAGGGGTTGGTTGTGCTCGGCATCGTAACGCTGGTTGATCGTGAAGAGGGTGGGCGTGAGAATATTGAAGCCGAAGGGTATTGGCTGAGAGCGCTCTTTACCAAGAGCCAGCTGGTTGGCGAATAAAAATGTTTTTAAATTATCCCGCTGATGGTAGCGGGATTTTTTTTGTCAAATAAATGTACCAAGCTTTATTCCATTGCATTGCCCGGATATTTTAGCTACGCTGCCTGAAAAGTACCGGAAAGGGTATCGATATGAATGCTATTGCGGCGAATGATTTGAAGAGACACGGCATCTCGGCGGTAGAGCATCTTCTCGCTAATGGTCCGGTACATATTATAAAACGTAATCAGCCTGTCTGTGTGGTGTTAGCTGAAGATGAGTACGAAAAACTCACGAAAGCCGCCCAGGCTAATACGTCAGTTCATTCACGTACGGTCATGGAATGGTTTGCGCTTCCCTCGTTCGGGGCATCTACAAAAGAAGAAATAGATCAGCGACTGAACGCCGAACGGGAGTCATGGGATAAGTAATGACTCTTTTTCTCGATGCCAACATAATAATTTACCGGGTAGAAGCCGTTGAACCGTTTAATCAGCAGGTGCTTGCTATCGTTCAAAAACTGGTTGCACTTCATCCGCATGCAGGATTTGCCGTGTCCCGTCTGAGCATGATGGAATGTCTGGTTAAGCCGCTGCGGGACCAGAACAACGCCGATGTTGAGCGGTATCGCGGTTTCTTTGCTTCAGCCGGTTTACAGATTGTTGAAGTAAGCTCGTTGGTGCTTGAAACGGCAACATTATTACGAACCCGTCACGGTTTGCGTACACCGGACGCCATTCAAGCGGCTTCAGCCATGTCAATAAATGGGCCGGTAACATTTCTTACTGGTGATGAACAGTTTGCCAAGGTGCCGGGGTTGAATGTACGGTTGGTGCCATGATTGGAATTGATGGCAGAATTTTTATGCAACAATAGAGGCATGGAAAGGGTAAGCTAAAGGTTGAAGGAATACATTTGCTGGGTGAAGATGAATCTTATTGATTCGAGAAGGCGGAACTCGGGAGATCTACATGCTCCAGGTAACTGAAGAACTCTTGAAGGAAATGACTGATCTCATCGTGCGGGAAGTAAGACCCCGTAAGATTATTCTGTTCGGTTCATATGCGCGAGGCACGGCTCGTGCTGATTCCGACCTTGATTTTCTTGTCGTGGAGGATGGTCCATTTAATGCTCAACGAAGCCGACGGGCGGAAATGACACGACTGTGGGACATCATGTTCGATTACTTCATACCGATTGATTTTCTGGTGTTTACACCGCAGGAAATTGAACAGTGGAAGGATACAAAAAATCATGTCATCGCGCATGCTTTGCGGGAAGGGAGGATGCTGTATGAATCACATTGATCAGGCAGATAAACTGTTGTTGATGGCTTCAAAAGACATGAAAGCCATGGATCTGATGATTTTGCCGGAATCAATAGATGATGAGATATTCGGTTTTCATGCCCAACAGGCGGTTGAAAAATTACTGAAAGCCTGGATTACCGCTATTGGCGGGGCGTATGGCTTCAATCATGACTTGCGAGTTCTGGTCTTGACGCTTCGTGAGTTGGGTTGTGATGTCGAGAAGTTCCGGCATTTGATCATACTAAATCCCTTTGCGGTGCAGATGCGCTATGAACCATTGGAAACTGTGGATGAACAGCTTGACCGGCCAGCATTGAGAAAGGAAGTACAGGAACTCCATACTCATGTGCAGTCGGTTGTTGCGTTGTTGAAATCAAAAGTGTGGACAACGCAATGAAACAAAATATTGTGAAAACTCACCAGCCATGACCAAACAACGTCTCGACAAACTGATTCTGGAGCGCGGTCTGGCAAGCTCGATTGAGAAGGCCAGAGCTTTGATCATGGCCGGACAGGTGGTCGTCGGAGACCACACTGTTGACAAGGCCGGTCAGCTGGTAACGATTGATGCGGACATTCGTCTCAAGGGGGATCAACTCCCCTATGTCGGCCGTGGCGGGCTCAAACTGCACAAGGCGCTGGATGAGTTTGGTGTCGATGTGACCGGCCTGGTAGCCATTGATGTTGGCTCTTCCACCGGCGGTTTTACCGATTGTCTGTTGCAGGCGGGAGCGGTCAGGGTTTTTGCCGTTGACGTCGGCTACGGTCAACTCGCCTGGAAGCTGCAGCAGGACCCGCGTGTCGTCAGCATGGAGAGGACCAATATCCGCACTGTGACGCCGGATCAGCTTGATGATGTACCGTCTTTAGCGGTTATCGATGCTTCGTTTATCTCATTGGCCAAGGTGCTGCCAGCCACGGTCGGCCTGTTGAAGCCTGATGGTCGGATAATTGCCCTGATCAAGCCGCAGTTCGAAGTTGGCAAGGGTGAAGTGGGGGAGGGGGGGATTGTCCGCGACCCTGCCGCCCATGAAAAGGTTATTGAGGATGTGCGTCATACCGCGCATGAGCTGGGGTTGAGCGTCGCGGGTTTGTGTGAATCACCCATTACCGGGGCTGATGGTAACCGTGAGTTTCTGATACTGCTGCAATTACCGTAAGGAGGGATAACGTGGAAAACTGCATTTTCTGTAAAATAATTCGTGGTGAGATACCGTCAAAGAAGGTGTTCGAGGATGATCAGCTTCTGATTATCGAAGACGTTTCTCCTCAGGCACCGTTGCACCTGTTGCTGCTGCCTAAAAAGCATTTTGTCAACTGTCTGGATATGACCCCCCAGGAGGATGCACTGGTCGGTTATGCTTTTCGGAAGGGGGGTGAAATCGCCCGTGCCAAGGGGTATGCCGAATCCGGGTTCCGTATCGTACAGAACAACGGCGCAGGGGCGGGGCAGTCTGTCTTTCATATTCATTTTCATCTGCTGGCCGGGCGCGAATTCGCTTGGCCTCCGGGGTAGGACGCGAGGTAATCCATGAAATCATATATCTGTCTGGGATTCATCCTGTTGCTGGTGGCACCGCTACACGCTGAAACGTATTCATGGGTTGATGACAGCGGTACGTACAATCTCACCGAGGATTATTCAAGCGTTCCCAAAAAATATCGAAAAAAAGTAAAACGGCGCGAGGATATTCAGCAGGACGTCAGTATCTTCTATTCAACGCTTCAAGCGTAGGTGGAAAAGCTGAAGCTGCTGTCTCTTGTTGTTGCGGGTTGAGGAGCCTGTTTACTGTTCTGAGCGAGCAAATCGGCCATCTCGTTCTGCTGATCAGCCGCCTGCTTCATCATCGTTGTTGAAAGGGTCTGGCGGGACTGTCCGGTCGCCATAAGAAGCGAAGAACCTGAAATTGAGCTCGTATCCATGTAACACCTCCCTTTTAATTAAAATAACGCAGATTGTGCTCTTTTTGCAAGGTGAAAATTATGTCTGTTAATGTCCCTTTTGTTGAAAACCTGCTATAGTCTCAGCAAATACTGAACCCTGACGAGGTTGCAGATGCAGATAGAGTGGTGGTACTGGATTATTGCCGGTTTTTGTCTAATCGGGCTGGAGTTGGTCATTCCTTCATTTACGATCATCTGGTTCGGTCTGGGGGCGCTCTTCGTCGGTGCGATCAGCGGATTATGGCCAGATTTTCCTCTTGCGGGCCAAGTCGCACTCTGGTCGGCGGCCTCGATCTCCTTTACGATAATGTGGTTTAAATATCTGAAGCCTAAGGGTGACCGGACGCATGCCGGGATGTCAAAAGAGGGTATCGTTGGTGAAACCGGTATTGTCATCCGGGGCACTGATGATAGTTATGGGCGAGGGGTTGTTAAATTTCGTATTTCGGTTTTAGGGGCGGATGAGTGGAGCTGCTATTCCAGTGAAATACTCCATGTTGGCGATCGTGTCAGGGTTGCTGATATTGAAGGACAGATACTTAAAGTAGAAATAATCTAAGCGGGAGGGGAAAAACATGCCGGGTATTATTATTTTTGTGGTTCTTCTGGTTCTGGTGGCAGCAACCCTGTTTGCCGGTGTAAAGACTGTTCCCCAAGGGCAGGAGTGGGTGGTGGAGCGTTTGGGTAAATATCATGTCACGCTTAAGCCCGGTCTCAACTTCATTTTCCCCTATATCGACATCGTAGCCTACCGTGTTTCGACAAAGGGTGATGTCCTCTCAATCGGCGCTCAGGAAGTTATTACAAAAGATAATGCTGTAATCATCACGAATGCCATTGCTTTCATCAAGGTCACCGACCCGACCCGTGCCGTCTATGAAATCCAGAACTACGAATATGCCATTCAAAATCTGGTCATGACTTCGTTGCGGGCCATCATCGGTCAAATGGATCTTAACAGGGCTCTTTCCGAACGGGAGCACATCAAGGCCCGCCTGCAGGAAAATATCTCCAAAGAGGTCGCTGCATGGGGAATTTATGTGCAATCGGTAGAGATCCAGGATATCAAGCCGTCCGAATCGATGCAGAAGGCGATGGAACAGCAGGCGAGCGCCGATCGCTTTAAACAGGCGACGATTCTGGAAGCGGAAGGAAAGCGCGAGGCGACCATTCGCGAGGCCGAGGGGCGTCTGGAGGCGGCAAAGCGGGAAGCCGAAGCCCAGATTCGCTTGGCCGAAGCGTCTGCCAAGGCGATCAGTGATATCAGCGAAGCGATCAAGGATAATGATCTTCCTGCGGTCTTCCTGCTGGGCGACCGTTATATCAATACACTGCAGAAGATCGCCACATCGCCAAACGCCAAGCTGGTGATACTGCCGTCCGATCTGCCGGCGGCCATTCGGGGACTGCTGGGGAAAGGGTAGGAGGGAGAGAGCCGTTTTGGACTGGTAAAAAACAAAGTTACACATCACTCAAATGGCCGCAGTGAAATCTGCGGTCATTTCTCGTCCGAAGCTCAGGTCCAATTGTCCCTTATTTCACTCAAGGTAAAAACATTACAATAACCCATCAAAGCGGCGCGCCCACACATATCCGTTTTTCATCCTTCAGTTGGCTGAATCAGCAAGTTTCAGGGGTGCGGCCGTTTTTTCAATCACCACCCTGAACTCCTCACTTGTCCCCGCCCACTCGACAAGGTCAACCTGAAACGGGAGATCGCTGTCATCAAAGGCATCGCGCAGGATTCTCATGGTTGTAACCGGAAGCGGTTCATTCCCCATTATTACAAGGTCTATATCTGAATATGGTTTGGCTGTGCCGTTGGCGCGAGAGCCGAAGATTCGCACTTCACGGTCGGGGAGGTGATTGGCAAGTATTTCACATACAATATTGCGGTGTTTCGGCTTGAGATCCATCAGTTTTTACGGCTGCTTTCTTTCAGGCTGGCGAGCAGCTCTTCGGCATGTCCGGCAAATGCGGGCAACGCCTCAAATACTCTGGCCGCTTTCACTTCATCGTAGGTGTGTGAAGTAATGTTGCGCCGCTCACGATAATCAAACCACGCTTCAACATCCTGAACCAGTCCCCGTTCCGCACCAATACGGAAAAGATGTCGGTAGCTGAAACCATCAACCTCTGAAGGATTGGGAAGCTCCAGTTCCATTTGGCGTTTGAGCATTTTCCAGCAGAGTTCAAATGTATATTCAAACCGCTGAATGCAGGCATCACGAAGTTCTTCATCACCAGATGCAGCAGTCGCCCTGGTAAGTGCACGTTTCAGGCTGTTTATGGCTTTCTCCAAAGGTGAAAAATCAATGGGCATATATTCTCCGATACCGTCTGGATATACTGAACTTCAATTTACCATCATTAGAACATAAAGCGCCTCATACTGATGCTCTGCAGCAGCCCGATCCCGACCATGGAGGTGATCATCGATGTGCCCCCGTAGGAAAAAAACGGCAGCGGTACACCGACCACCGGAAACAGCCCGATTACCATCCCCATGTTGATGACGATATGCCAGAAGAGCATGGCCGTGACGCCTACAGCAAGCAGAGCTCCGAAACGGTCATTGCAGCGCCGGGCGATGTTGAGTCCCCACAGCACCAGCGAAAGGTAAAGGATAATCAGCAGCAGGCAGCCGATAAAGCCCCACTCTTCAGCAAAAACGGAGAAGGCGAAGTCGGTATGCTGTTCGGGGAGAAAACGTAATTGCGACTGAGTCCCTTTGATAAAACCTTTGCCGGAGAATCCCCCTGACCCGACGGCTATTTTACTTTGGATGATGTGGTAGCCGCTCCCGAGTCGTGATCTTTCAGGGTTAAGGAAATCAAGAACCCGGTTTTTTTGATACGGTCTTAACAGAAACGCCCAACCTACCCAGACCATCGGAATTGTGACGCAGATAAAGGTCACAATCGCCGACCAGCGCAAACCGACGTACATGGTCATGGACAGGGCGATCAAAACGATCAGGGTAGCCGTCCCTAAATCCGGCTGTTTCATAATCAACGCTGCCGGAAGAGCGAGAAGGCCCAGTGGAACAAGCACTTCTCTGACCGCCAGTCCGCCGACCGTCTGGAAATTGTTAAAAAAACGGGCGAACGTCACGATTATAACTATTTTCATGAGCTCTGATGGCTGGATATTAAAAAAACCGAGATTCAGCCAGCGTGTAGCTCCCATTGAACTCTTGCCGACAGCAAGCACAGCAAGCAACAGAAGTATTATTGCTCCATAAAACCAATAGGATAAATCTTCAAAGATATGATAATCAAGGCTGCAAACAACCAATGAAATGATGATTCCTGCCAGCAGCCAGTAAAACTGCTTGATGTAGTAGGACGTCCCGACAATTTTGTAGGCTGCTGTTGCGCTGTAGATATTCATTATACCAAGCAGGCAGACCGTTATGACCAGTCCGGCCAGAACCCAGTCAATGTTGGTTAGAAGACGACGATCAATCATGCGTGGTATCTCCGTCGATGCGAGGCTCTTTCACGACAGCCTCTCTCCCGTTTTCATCAGGATCTTCATTTCCATCATCTCCTTTTAACGGTTTGACTGCTTCCTTGCGTGGTGGTTTTTTACCGTCAAAATACGTCCTTAGTATTTTACCGGCTATGGAAGCGGCGGCCGATCCGCCATGCTCGCCATGTTCAACGACGACAGCAATCGCTATTTCAGGCTTTTCAAAAGGTGCAAAAGCTACAAAAAGTGCATGGTCACGGTATTGGTATGTGGTGCTCTTCTTGCTGCTGCTCAGCTTGACAACCTGTGATGTGCCGGTTTTTCCCGCCACTTTAACGTCATACAGTCTGGCCACGGACCCAGTGCCTCCCGGTTCATTTACTACGGCCAGCATCCCCTCCTTGACAAGTCGGAAGGATTCTTTGGAAAAAGAAGCGGTGCCGATGATTTCGGTCCTGGCTTCCTTGAGTGTCTTGCCATCGGCATCAACGATTCGTTTGACAAGGTGGGGGCGATATATTGTGCCTTCATTGGCAATCGTTGCCGTCATTGAAGCGAGCTGGATCGGAGTTAAAACGACTGCCCCCTGTCCGATTGAGACCGAGAGTGTTTCGCCACGATACCACCGTTTGCCGAAGCGCTCCTGCTTCCATGCCGCTGTCGGAATGAGCCCGCTCCGTTCGTTCAGCAGTTCAACACCGAGAGGTGTTCCCATTTTAAAGGAATTAGCCGCCGCGGCAATTTTATCCACTCCCAGCTTTTCCCCTAGCTGATAAAAATATACATCGCATGATTCACGTAAAGCTTTGTGCAGATTGGTGGCCCCGTGCCCTTTTTTGTTCCAGCAGTTGAATGTAGAGGTTCCAAGTTTGTAGCTGCCGCTGCAATTAACCGTTGTTGACTCGTCGATCATGTTATTTTGCAAACCAGCAAGAGCGGTAATCATTTTGAAGGTGGAACCGGGGGGGTACTGGCCGCTGAGCGCCTTGTTCTCAAGTGGATGGCGCTTGTCGTCAAGATATCCCTGCCAGATGTCTGCCGGCATTTTACCGCTGAAGAGTGAAGGATCAAAGCCGGGATTGCTGACAAAAGCCAGAATTTCACCATTGGTGACATCCATGACAACAGCTGCACCGGCCTGTTCCCCAAAGGATTGCTCGGCCTGCTGCTGGACATTCGCATCAATCGTCAGCAATACACTGTTACCGACTGTCGGATATTTTTCGGAGACGGTCCGCAATATCCTTCCCCTGGCATCGACTTCAAGCTGGCGGCCGCCGTCGACGCCGTGCAGCTCTTTTTCCAGAGCGCGTTCAATGCCGTTTTTACCAATGTAATCACCGGGGTTATAATCTTCCAAACCGGCTGAATTCAATTCTTTTTCGGAGACTTCGCCAATATACCCGAGCAGATGAGAAGCAAGCTGGCCGCTGGTGTATTCTCGTACCGGCTTCATCTCGATCTCGATGCCGGGCAACCTCAAACGGTTTTCTTCAACAATCTCGACGTGGTCACGGGATATATTTGAAGCCAGTACAATCGGGTAGTATTTGGCCCGTCCCTTGCTTTTTTCCCATCTTTCCGCCATATCCGCCCGATCGAGTCCTAGCAGTTCGGAAAGTAGTGTGAGAAGCGCTTCCTTATCCGTAACTTCCTGCTGGATGACCGCAAGACTGAATGATGGGCGGTTGCTGACCAGCAGCTTGCCGGTGCGATCCAGTAAAGCACCACGGGAGGCGGCTACAGGTACGAAACGGAGTCGGTTACTTTCCGATTTTGCCAGATAGTCATCTGCTCTCAGTATCTGTAAATGCCATAAGCGTATCACCAGGAACAGAAATGCGACCCCGACTATAAACGAGATAACCATTATCCGCTTCTTTGATTCCAACAATTCCCGGACAAAGCGTCGCTCCCTCATGACGCTTCCAATTGGCATTCAAATACCGGGAATACAGAAATAACTGATGCAATAAATGCATTGACTAAAAGGCGCGGAAAGATATCCGCAAGCATGGAATAAGCAATTCCGGGAGATGAGGTAAACGTTATCAGCAGGAGCAGATTCATGGTGAATCCGGCGAGTGTAACACCGGCAACTGTCAGGACGAACAAAATAGCACTGTCGGCATACAATCGGTCTGAAACACTCCTGATGACCAGAAATGAAATCAGAAAGGTAACGGCATTAAGTCCCAGGTACAGGCCACTGAATACATCATTGGCTATACCAAGCAGCGTGGCCATAAACGCCCCCGCCCCGAATGATCCGCGCAGGGAGATATAAACCATGATGATGAGCAACAGATCCGGTTTGAAGGGGGGGCGTATAAATACGGGAAGCAGTGATACCTGGATGACAATAGACGCGATTATGAGACAGAAAAACAGCAAAGCGGCACGTCTATTCATAACCGCCCCGCTGCACAACCAGAACTTCTTCCAGGTGTGTGAGGTTGACGGCCGGCCGAATCGTGACGCTTTGGAATATGCCGTATTCGCCTCGCTTGACCATGGTAACCTCGCCAATCGGCAGCCCTTTCAGAAAGAGTCCGCCGATCCCGGACGTTATAACGGTATCACCGACCTTGACATCTTCTTCGCGTTTTGTAAATTCGAGTGTGCAGAGCATCTCATCCTTGCCTTTGACGACTCCGCGAGCGCGGGAACGCTGAATCGTAGCAGAGATGCCGCTGGCGTGATCAGTCAGAAGTAGAACGCGCGAGGTTGAGGTGGCAACCTTGACGGTCTGACCGACAACACCATCGGCAGAAATAACCGCCATTCCTTCGCGAATACCGCTTGAACTGCCGCGATTAATTATCAGCGTCCTGAACCAAGATGTAACGTCTTCTCCAATAACGCTTGCAGCTACGGTTGAAGCTTCAACTCTCTTTTTCATGTCCAGCAGTCGCTCAAGGCGCTGGTTTGCCAAACGTAATTCATTGCCTTCCAGCACCCGCAGATTGAGAGCGCTAATGTCGTGACGCAAGCGTAGATTTTCACGATGAGTATCAATCAGTAGTATATAGTCGTCCCAAATATCTTCAACAAAACCGCTTATCATGGAAACCGGCTGGAGGATAGGTGACAACACAGTGAGGAGCGAGCGCTCAATGATATTTGCCTCCCGGTTGCGGGGGATATTCAGCGAAAAAACCAGCAGGGCAATCAGGATAGCGATGCCGGTCAAAAGCGGATACATATATTTTTTTAGAAAATCCATGGAATCAGTACCGTTCTAATTTTATCAGATTCCGCACAATTCGGATTCATTGTAGACGCGCTGGAGATATTCCTTGTAGGAAGAGTTGGGCGTTGCTTCAATAACTGTTTTCATCTGCTGACAATTGATAAAAGCACGGCGCAGCGCTATTTCTTCAAGACAAGCGATTTTCAGCCCCTGTCTCGATTCGATCGTTTCTATAAAGTTGCTTGCCTCCAGCAAACTTTTATGCGTGCCGGTATCAAGCCAGGCAATGCCGCGTCCAAGACGCTCGACCATCAATTCACCCCTCCGCAGATATTCCAGATTTATATCGGTGATTTCCAGTTCACCACGGGCCGATGGTTTTATAGATTTAGCCACCTCGACTATATTTTTGTCGTACAGATAAAGACCGGGCACCGCATAGTTAGATTTCGGCCGCAGCGGTTTTTCCTCGATACTCAGCACTTTACCTTCAGCATCAAAGGCAACAACACCGTAACGTTCCGGGTCGTTGACCTGATAGCCGAAAACACGGGCACCGGTAGTAAATTCTGATACTATTCTGTCCAGATTCATTTTACCGTAAAATATGTTATCACCCAGAATCAGGCAGACAGGCTGGTTTTTAATAAACTCCTCGCCAACCAGAAATGCCTGGGCAATTCCCTTCGGTTCCGGCTGTATCTTGTAAGAAATAGTTATCCCCCAACGCGAGCCGTCCCCCAAAAGCGCCTCAAAACGAGGCGTGTCGTGCGGGGTTGAAATAAGCAGTATATCCTTGATTCCGGCTGTCATCAGTGTTGCCAGAGGGTAATAGATCATCGGTTTGTCATACACCGGCTGCAGCTGTTTACTGGCGACCAGTGTCAAAGGAAAGAGACGGCTGCCGGCTCCCCCAGCCAGAATTATTCCTTTTTTTATCCCTTGGGACATACTGACTCCTCACGTTGATTTTGTATTCTTTTAGTAAGTTAGAAATTTTCTTGCGTTTTTTTTGGCAAGAAAATAATTTCGTTAACGCACTTATCCAGTTTATATGGGTTAGGTAGCATGTTACCTTGACAGGTGTCAAATCTGATCTAAAAAAACAGCAGAGATTCAACCGCCGATAGCAGATCATCGCATACTTCTGTTTCAGTTCCGACCTGCCGCTCTTCATCTCTTCCGTATCCGGTACGGACCAGAATCGTATGGCACCCTGCGGCCGTTCCGGCTTCAATATCGGCCAGTTTATCACCGATCATGGTTGAATTTGTCAGGTCGATGTCATAGCGCGCAGCAGCTTCCTGCAACATCCCTGGCAGCGGTTTCCGGCAATCGCACGGGAGGGCATAGCTGCCGCGGCCGGCGGGATGGTGCGGGCAGTAAAACCAGGCATCGATGTGCGCTCCTGAACTCTCCAGCTCATGGTCGATATGGCGATGCAGGTTTTCAACGTCATCTTCAGTATAATAGCCCCGTGCAACGCCAGACTGATTGGTTACCACCACAACCATTATGTCTGCCCGGTTTAGTCGATAAATAGCTTCCGGGGCTCCCGGGATGAATTCGAAATCTGCGCTCTGATACAGATACTCCTTTTCGATATTGATGGTGCCATCCCGGTCCAGAAATACGGCGCGCTTCATCAAAACCTCCGAAACTATTATTTCATAATATTTAACCTGCTGATTTAGTAAGCAATTCATACAGAGAAGCATTGACAACCTGATACGAAAACAACTATAACACCACTTATTAATATTAAGGGAGATGTCTTACGTGATCAAAACTAATAATCTTAAAGTTACCGGTATCACACCAATAATCGCACCGGCAGACCTGCGTCAGGTTTTTCCATTATCGGAAAAAGACCGTGCCTTTATAAGCAGAAGCAGAGAACAGATAAAGGAGATCATTCAGCGCAGGGACAAGCGGTTGATGGTGGTAGTCGGTCCCTGCTCGATTCACGATACTGGAGCTGCCCTCGAATATGCCGGAAGATTGGCAGAACTTTCGCGTAAGGTTAATGATCAGCTCCTGCTTATCATGAGAGTGTATTTTGAAAAGCCACGCACCACTGTCGGCTGGAAGGGGCTGATCAATGACCCGGACATGAACGGCACTCACCTTATTTCCAAGGGGCTCGGCATCGCCCGCGGCCTCCTCAGTCGCATGACGGCGCTGGAAGTTCCGGTCGCCAACGAAATGCTTGATCCGATCACCCCGGAATATGTGGCCGACCTTATCAGTTGGGGTGCCATTGGCGCCCGTACGACCGAATCACAGACCCATCGCGAAATATCCAGCGGTCTTTCTTTCCCTGTCGGCTTCAAAAACGGCACTGACGGTAACCTGCAGATTGCCATTGATGCGATCAAGGCTGCACAGCATCCGCACAGCTTCCTCGGTATCAACCGGGAAGGGAGGACTTCCATCATTCATACCAGCGGCAATCCGGATGTGCATATCGTCCTGAGGGGTGGCTCTAGAAAAATAAACTACCAGCCAGAGGATATTGCCTATACTGAGGAACAACTAAACAAAAACGGTCTGCTGCCGACCATGATGGTTGACTGCAGTCACGGAAACTCAAGCAAAGACTATAAAAAGCAGCCCGAAGTTCTGGAATGCGTTGTCGATCAGCTGCTGGCCGGTAACAGCTCTATCTCCGGCGTCATGATTGAAAGCAACCTTGAAGCCGGCAACCAGAAAATTCCTGTTGATATCGGTCAGTTGAAATACGGTGTTTCAATAACTGATGCCTGTATCGACTGGGGTACGACGGAAAAAATCCTGATCAGCGCCCATAACAGGTTGCAAAGCAGAAAATAATTGTTGGCGGGGCGGTCACCATTAGCCCCTACTGTGCTCCGTACATCATTTTCATGCCACCAACGGCCCGCCCCAGCGGCCCGTTGAACGTTCCCTCAGCCCCTTCAACCAGCAGATCCATATAATGCATCTTCTTTTTCGGAGGTAAGATCAGCTCCGGCTCACCCGAAATGCCTGCAAGTCTCCCCGCTTCTTCAATTGCATCCTGCAGTGTCCCCAGGCGGTCCACCAGCTTGTATCCCATGGCCTGTTCTCCTGACAGTATCCGTCCGTCCGCTATTTTACGCACATCTTCGAGCGGCAGCTTACGTCCTTCTGCAACAGCCTTGATAAATTGCTGGTGAGTATTGTCGATCACCGATTGCAGCATGGCGCGGTCTTCGGCAGTAAAGTCCCGCAACGGCGATCCGGAGTCTTTGTATTTACCGGTTTTTAGCGTGTGGGATTTAATCCCTATTTTATCCATCAACGATTCGATGTTGGACAGTTTGAGGATGACACCGATGCTGGCGGTAATTGTTCCGGGGTTTGCATAAATCATGGTTGCCGGCGCAGAAATATAATAACCGCCGGAAGCGGCGAGACTCCCCATTGAGACTATTATTTTCTTCCTGGCGGCGAATTTTTTAACCTCGGCGTAAATTTCCTGCGACGGAGCGACTATGCCGCCGGGTGAGTCGACACGCAGCACAACAGCCTTGATGGCGTCCTGTTTCAGGAAATATCTCAACTGCCTGATTGTTTCTTTGGAGTCGAGAATCATTCCTTTTACTTCAATCAGACCGACCCCTTCCTTGCTTGTTAAGACGGCATCACCGCTGCCGATAATTGTCGCAGCAATTTTTACGGAAAGTGCAAACAGAACCGCAAGGGAAATCATTGCGGCCGCGGCGATTATGGCAATTTTTTTAGACATATGCAGAAACCTCAAAACTTTGTCTTTAGAGAAATAGTCACATCTGCTACATTCAGACGATGAAAGCTCTTGTCATATCCGATACTCATGGTAATGCTGACCGCGCCTTTGCCGCTTATGCCCTTGCAGAGCCGGTCGATTTAATCATACATCTGGGAGATGGGTGCGCCGATGCGGATTTGCTGCGAGAGGCACTTGAGGTCCCGGTTATCAACGTTGCCGGTAACTGTGACCCGGGATCAAATGCTCCGCGTGAACGTCTGTGGGAGTGTGAGGGGAAACGGATTCTGTTGACCCATGGCGACGCGTATCAGGTCAAGTCCGGACTGGCAAGATTACGGCAAAGAGCTGAGGAAATCGGGGTTGACGCTGTTCTGTTTGGCCATACTCACCAAGGTGTGCTTGAAAAATACTCAGGTCTGCTGCTTATAAACCCGGGTCCACTCACAAACAGTTCCACTCACCATAGTTATGCCGTGCTGGACATTACGCCGGAGAGCATCATTTCTCGGCATTACGACATCGATTAGTCAAGTAACTTTCCTGCTTCTATTTATCGGCGTTGAGAATTACTTAACGCCTCCCGCCCCTTGTGTACTGCCTTCTCCAGTCTGCGACGCCTTGGCCAGGTAACAATATAATCAATCGGGCCGGAAAGTACGTACAGCAAAAGTATCGCAAATATCATGATAACCGGTTCGGCGGCGACCACTATTAACAGCACCACCGCAAGCAGTAAAAAGCCGAATGGTTGCCGTTTTATAAATGCCGGATCTTTAAATGAATAGTATCTGAAGTTGGAAACCATTAGGAATGCCAACAGATAGAGCAGTCCCAGTATGGCAAGTTTTTTAAAGGAACTGGGCCAGCCGAAATGATAAAACAGAAGCACTGTTGAGGCAACCATGCTCGCCGCCGCCGGAATGGGGAGACCGACAAAGCGTTTGCTTTCGACGGTTTCAACCTGCACGTTAAAGCGGGCAAGCCGCAGTGCGCCGCAGATAAGAAAGAGAAATGCAGCCACCCAGCCAAGTCTTCCAAACGGTCTCAGTGCCCAAGCGTACATCAACAGCGCCGGAGTAACACCAAAGGCAACCAGATCAGCCAATGAATCAAACTCGACGCCAAATTTACTGCAGGTGCCGGTCATACGGGCAACCTTGCCATCTAGACCATCACATACCGCAGAGATAAAAATCCACATTGCCGCCGTACTGTAGTTGCCGTCCAAGGACGACACAATGCTGTAAAAACCGGCAAACAGACTTGCTGCCGTTACCAGATTAGGGAGAAGGTAGATGCCCCGCTTCATGCTTTCATTTTTTACACCCGCCGCTGCTATTGTTTCATCACTCATGTTGTTTCCTTATTCAGGTGATTCTGGCCAGCACGGTTTCGCCCGCTACCATCTTATCACCCAACTTCACCAAGGGCTCAACTTCAGGTGGCAGATAAACGTCAAGTCTTGAACCAAAGCGAATCATACCGTAGCGTTCACCGCGCACCAACTTATCTCCGATCCGTGGATAACTTATAATACGGCGTGCTATCAGACCGGCGATCTGAATAACTGCGATCCGGACACCTCCTGCAATTTCAAGGATAATGCCGTTTCGCTCGTTCTCACAGGAAGCACGTCCGTCACGGGCATCAAAGAACTTCCCCTGATGATGAAACGTGTCAATAACTTTTCCGTTAAAAGGGACGCGATTGACATGAACGTTAAAGACGGACATGAAAATACTGATTTTCAGGGCCGGGACGCCAAGTGGTGTTTCAGGTACCCGCTCAACTACAACTACGGTTCCGTCTGCAGGAGAAACTACCGTAGTGCAGTCAGCAGGAACTGTTCTTTCCGGATCGCGAAAGAAATAGAGTACGAACAGCATCAAAAACAGAGATAGTACTGCAGGAATATACAGTACAGCTGATGAAAGTCTCCAGGCTGCAACAGAGAGCAGAGCGGTTAAGCCTACGGAATAAGCGATGAACGGGTACCCTTCGAGGGCAAATGGGGATGACTTTTTCATAAACCTGCCTGACCCTGTTAAACAGGATAATTTCTGACTTACTAAAATGCGAAGACACCCCTCTCCTGACGGAAGAGGGGTGTCTGAGTACATAATGTAGAATTAATTTTTGGTCTTGTCGACTATTTTTTTGATCCAGGGCATCATGCCCCGCAGTTGTTCACCGACCACCTCGATAGGGTGAGCGGCATTGAGGCGGCGGCGTGCCGTCATTTCCGGGTAGTTGGATGCCCCCTCGAGAATGAACTGCTTGGCATAATTGCCATTCTGGATATTATCCAGACACTCTTTCATTGCCGCACGACTCTGGTCGTTAATCACCTTTGGTCCGGTGACATATTCGCCATATTCAGCATTATTGGAGATGGAATAGTTCATGTTGGCGATACCGCCCTCATGCATCAAGTCAACAATAAGCTTAAGCTCATGCAGGCACTCGAAATAAGCCATTTCTGGTGCATAGCCGCCTGCAACCAATGTCTCAAAGCCGGCTTTCACCAACTCCACTGCCCCGCCGCAGAGCACGGCCTGCTCGCCGAACAGATCGGTCTCGGTCTCATCCTTGAAGGTAGTCTCAATGATACCAGTACGACCTCCACCGATAGCGCTGGCATAGGAGAGAGCCACTTCGCGAGCTTTGCCCGATGCATTCTGGTAGACGGCAATCAGGTCAGGAATTCCGCCGCCTCTGACAAACTCGGAACGGACCGTGTGACCGGGGGCCTTGGGGGCAATCATGATGACGTCGATGTCGGCACGCGGCACGATCTGTTTGTAGTGGATGGCGAAACCGTGGGCAAAGGCAAGAGCAGCCCCTTTTTTGAGTTTAGGTTCGATCTCGTCGCGGTAAAGGGCCGATTGGAACTCATCGGGCGTCAGGATCATCACCAGATCAGCGGAGGCAACAGCTTTGGCGACGGTTGCAACCTTGAGGCCGGCATTTTTCGCCTTGACTGCGGAAGTTGAACCTTCACGAAGTGCCACTGTTACATCAACCCCGCAATCCTTCAGATTACAGGCATGGGCATGGCCTTGAGAACCGTAACCGACAATGGTGACTTTTCTCTTCTTAATCAATTTAAGATCACAATCACGATCGTAATAAACGTTCATGCTGGTAAATCCTCCATACTAAAATATCCGGTAAACCGGTCAATCTTATACGCAAAATAGTCAGAATAACTACTACATTCAACTGCACCTGTCAACGTAATCTGTTTTACTACCCGTTCCATCCCTTGGCGCCGCGCCCAATGGCAACGGAGCCTGTGCGTACAACTTCCTTTAATCCCAGCGGCCTTAACAACTCCAGAATCCCATCAATTTTGATTGGATTACCGGTCGCTTCGATTGTATAGGATTTCGGGGTAACATCGATAATTTTAGCACGGAAGATATCAACGATTCTCAATACCTCAGCCCGTGCATCATCCTCTGCCGAGACCTTTATCAAAGCCAGTTCACGCTCTACGGCGCTGCCGTCACTGAAATCAAGTACCTTTAGTACATCGATGAGTTTGTTAAGCTGCTTGTTGATCTGTTCAAGTATCTGCTCATCGCCACGCGTGACAATCGTCATTCGTGACAGACCGTCTTCGTTGGTCGGTGCAACCGACAGAGACTCGATATTAAACCCGCGCCCCGAGAAAAGTGTGGCGACCCGGGAAAGGACTCCGAAATCATTTTCAACTATAACTGATATTGTATGTTGCATAGCTATTCACTCTCCTTTAGGCGTTCAGTACCATTTCATTCAGCGCCGCTCCGGCAGGAACCATCGGCAGCACTTTTTCCTCGCGGGCAATCTTGAACTCCATGATCACCGGGCCTTTTTCTTTGAAACCCTGCTTGATAACCGATTCTACATCACCCGGTTTTGAAGCCAGAAATCCTTTGGCCCCATAGGCGTCCGCAAGTTTTATATAGTCGATCGGTAGTTCGTTGCAGGTTGAGGAATAGCGCTTGTCGAAAAACAGCTCCTGCCACTGCCGCACCATCCCGAGATAATTATTATTGAGAATGACAATTTTAACCGGCAAACGGTTCTGTACCAGTGTCGCCATCTCCTGGATATTCATTTGTACTCCGCCGTCACCGCATATAGTGATGACCTGACGATTCGGAAAAGCGGCCTGAGCGCCCATTGCCGCCGGCAGGCCGTAGCCCATGGTGCCAAGTCCACCCGAAGTAAGGAGCGTGCGGGGTTTGTTGAATTTGAAAAACTGGGCTGTCCACATCTGGTGCTGCCCGACATCTGTTGAGATAATGGCGTCGTCATCGGACAATTCACGCAGTTTCTGGATGACAAACTGTGGCTTGATTATTGTGCTGCTCCGTTTGTAATCAAGGGGATGTTTTTCCTTCCAGGCGGTAATATCCGCATGCCAGGGAGCCAGGGCTGCTTCAAACCCGGCCAGCTTGTCATTGCTGTTGTCGGCCTGCTTGATCATCTTGATTAATACATCCTTGACGTCACCTACGATAGGGAGATCAACGCGCACGTTTTTCTTGATCGATGTCGGGTCAACATCGATATGAATGATTTTTGCATGCGGTGCAAACGTCGAAAGCTTACCGGTGACACGGTCGTCAAAACGGGCGCCGATGGCAATAATCAGGTCACTGTTGCTCATCGCCATATTTGCACAGTAAGCGCCGTGCATGCCGAGCATGCCGAGTGAAAGTTTGTCACTCTCCGGGAACGATCCGAGTCCCATCAAAGTAGTCGTCACCGGCAGAGACAATATGCGGGCCAGTTGGGTCACCGATTCGGCCGCGTCGCCTAATACCGCTCCACCGCCGACGTACATGACCGGGCGGTGCGAGTCGAGAATCATCGCGACCGCTTTTTCTACCTGGCGCGGATGGCCGGAGAGATTGGGCTTATAGCCACGTATTTCGACTGTTTCAGGGTAATGGAATTCACACTGTGACATCTGGATATCCTTGGGAAAGTCAACCAGAACCGGCCCGGGCCGCCCGCTGCGGGCGATATAAAAAGCCTTTTTCATGATCAGGGCGATATCCTTGACATTACGGATCAGAAAACTGTGCTTCGTGCAGGGACGGGTAATACCGATAATATCTACTTCCTGGAAGGCATCGTTGCCGATCAGTGCTGTCGGCACCTGACCGGTAATAATGACCATCGGGATCGAATCCATATATGCAGTCGCAATGCCGGTAATTGTATTGGTCGCACCTGGACCCGATGTTGCGATTGCAACCCCGACCCTGCCGGTAGCGCGGGCATAACCGTCGGCCGCATGGGTGCCGGCCTGCTCATGTCGAGGCATGATATGGTTTATTTCTTTGAAATTAAAGAGTTCGTCATAAAGGTTGATGACGGTGCCGCCGGGATAGCCGAAAACGGTATCCACCCCCTCATTTTTCAAACATTCAAGCATTATTCGTGCGCCGCTTATTTTCATATATAACCTCTGTGCACAGAAATCTGCACCTCAATAGTTGAGGTGGAAAGGTAAATTTAGTTAGCTGTTAAAACTGCTCCGGTATGGGCCGACGTAACCAGTTTGGCATAGCGTGCCAGCCAGCCTCTCTTGATCTTCGGCTCCGGAGCCCTCCATCCTGCCCGGCGGGTCGCCAGTGTTGCTTCGTCTACAAGCAGTTCCAGACGCCGGTTTGGAATGTCGAGCAGAATTTTGTCACCATCTTCAACAAGGGCGATCGGTCCTCCCTCGGCAGCTTCGGGCGAGATATGGCCGATACAGGGGCCACGGGTGCCGCCCGAAAAACGGCCATCAGTGATCAGCGCCACGCTGTCTCCTAAGCCCATACCCATGATGGCAGCTGTTGGAGCCAGCATCTCGCGCATGCCGGGGCCACCTTTTGGCCCTTCGTAGCGGATGACGACGACGTCTCCGGACTTGATCTTTCCTTCCATGATGGCAGCCATTGCCTGCTCTTCGGCATTGAAGCAGCGGGCTACGCCCTCAAATTTCATCATGGCGGCGGAAACGCCACTCTGTTTGACGACGGCCCCTTTGGGAGCGATATTTCCGGAAAGTATGGCTATGCCACCTTCCTTCTTTATCGGATTCCCAAGCGGGCGGATAACCTCCTCGTCCACATTCTGTATGCTCTCGGCCAGCTGGTGCGTGGTCAGACCGAACAGAGTGGGCGTATCGTGAATTTTACTGCCAAGTTGTTTGAGAACACCACTGACGCCGCCGGCGATGTCGAGGTCTTCCATAAAATGCTCACCGGCCGGATTCATCGAGGCCAGCTGTGGTGTATCTTTACCCAGTTCATCAAACAGCTCAAGCGGCAGTTCAACACCGGCCTCGTTGGCAATAGCCAGCAGGTGCAGCACGGTATTGGATGAGCCTCCCAGAGCGAGATCGACGCGGATCGCGTTCTCAAAGGCCTCACGGGTCAGGATGTCACGCGGCTTGACGTCATTTTGCACCAGTTCGACAATCTTTTCGCCGGAGGCAAAGGCGATGCGACGTTTAAGCGCTGAAACAGCCAGGGCGGTGCCGCAGCGAGGCAGGCTCATCCCCATCGTCTCTGTCAGGATGGCCATGGTATTGGCGGTAAAGAGCCCTTGGCAGGACCCCATGCCGGGACAGGCGTTGTCTTCACAAACCTGCAGCTCTTTATCGTTGATGACGCCGGCCTTGTAACGGGCCATCGCCTCAAAAGTGTCGGAGACAAAGGAATATTTGCGGCCGGACTGGCCGCGTCCGCTCAGCATCGGCCCGGCGGTGACGACGATGCAGGGTATGTTCAGCCGGGCAGCCGCCATCAGCATGCCGGGGGTGATCTTGTCGCAATTTGTCAGCAGCACCAGACCGTCCAGACGATGTGCTTCCGCCACCGATTCGACCATATCGGCAATCAGCTCGCGGGTAGAGAGGGAGTAATGCATCCCTTTGTGTCCCATCGCTATGCCGTCGCATACACCCGGAATACCGAAGAAAAAGGAATAGCCGCCGCCGGAGTGAACTCCCTTTTCAATGAAACGCTCCAGGTCGCGCATGCCGACATGTCCCGGGATCAGATCGGTAAAGCTGGTTGCCACACCGATGAACGGCTTGTTCATCTGATTCTGCGGGACACCGGTCCCTTTCAACAGGGCACGGTGCGGTGTCCGCTCAAGTCCTTCTGTTATCATATCACTACGCATATTATCGTCCTCTGTTCAAGATTAGTTTGATACCGCTAAACCCTTGATTGATCAGAATTTACGGGTTGTGAAGAATAATATAGATAACCGGATGTGTCAATAAAAATGGCCGGCCAGACCAGCGATTAAGCCGCAGCCTCTTGTGCTGAAAAACAGAGGACCTTTATCCCCCGTTAAGTGCGTCTGCCCATGGGATAAAGGTCTTGTGTACGTTGGATTATGTTGCCGCAGCGGCGTATCAGATCTCTATTCGCAACTGAAAACAGCAACAATGCGGCGGTTCTGCATCCTGCCTCTGGTTGTTTTGTTCGATGCCACCGGCCTTGTCAAGCCATATCCCTTTGCAGTAATACGATTGGCATTAATCCCGAATTTGTACATCAGATGCCCTTTAACAGCATCGGCCCTTTCCTGGGATAATTTCAAATCGGCGTCCTTGTCACCCATGGCGCTGGTGTGCCCTTCAATAACAACCTTTGCTGTTGGATAGCTTGTCAGGAAATTCCCGATTTTATCGAGTTCATCGTAATACTTTTGTTTTACGGCTGCTTTTTCGTAAGAAAACAGAACGGTACTATCAGCAGGTGCGGCACAGGCTTGAGTCAGCGTTGCTGCCGCTGAGGCCTTGGCTGTTGCCACATTCAAGAACGGCTCGCAGGCTTCTCTGGTGACAGGGGCAATAACCATCTTGATTATCTCGCGTGGTGGAGGGCAGACAAGCGGTGCAACCGACGGGGCACAGGCAACCGGTTCCGGCAGCGCAGATGGAGCAGCGGCGGCTTTTGACAATTCAGACACGGGCACAGATCCGGTCGGTCCAGATTTTTCGGCAGCAACGGTCACAGCAGACGTGGCCGCCGGAGCAACCCCGCCAAACTGCACCGTGGCACCGAGCATAAATTCCACGTTGTTGTAGCTGGTATTGTTGTAGCCATACAAAACATGGCGTAAATCAGCCCGCACGGCGATAGCGTCGGTCACAAAATATTTGGCGCCCGCGCCATAATCGAAGGAAAGGTGCATTTGTGGATTAACGCCGCTGCCGCTGAACTTTACAGCGGAAGCCCCAGCGGCCAGATACGGTACAAGCTGGTTGTCTGGCATAAAATGATAAAGTCCCTGGGCACCAAAACGGTGCATGGTGATATCTTTAATACCCCAGTATTTGGAATCGGTCGGAACCACATAATCATAGAGCGCTTCAACGCCGATGGCCTTGGTAAGGCTATAACCACCCCGTACACCCAACACCGGGCTGGCATTGAATTGTTGATTATCACCAAAAACATAGCCGCCGACCAGTGGCGAAAGAGAAAAACTCCCTTCCTTTACCGCAGCAAAAGCGGCTGCCGGCACAACGATCAAGGCGGTGAGCAGCACACCAAGTATCTTCTTTTTCATAGTAGGTTCCCCTGCAAGTAAATTTTTGACCCACATATTCATGTTACCGCTCAACAGTCAGCGTTGTTTTGACTATGTTCGTCATATCTACCGAGCTGCTGGTAGTGGCATCGTATCCGGTCACTTTGTAGCTAGGATACGTTGCGTTCAGGGTCGTGATATCGCCGGGCGTAACCGATGTGCCCGCTGCCACGGTGAAGAGCAGCTTCAGATACTGACCGCCGCGATAGGTAGATTGAGTCGTTGCCATGTTAAGATGCGCTATGCCTGTAGAAGATACATAGCTGCCAGATGGCGACCACTGCACGTCGCTTCCCGATGTAATTGATGAAGCGGCAATCTCTTCCGTGCCGCTTACCGTGCTTACCGACAGCCCAGCCGGTAATTGCGCTGCCACCTCGATGCCGCCGATAGGTGCAGGAAGTTGTGCCGTGCTGATGGCGGAAAAGACCAACTTGTAGGTACTGCCGGGTGTCAGAGTTTGACTGCTCGCAACAACTGTCGATGGCGGCGCTTCGATCAAGTCACCACCGCCGCCGCCACACGCGGAGAGTGACACGGCAACAGCAGCAAATAGCAAATACGATTTAATTCTCATCATGTTCCTCCTTGGATATAAATAAATAATTTACCACCCCAATCCAACCGCTTTGCGCAGAATCAGCATGGCATCTTCAACGTCTATCCGCCCGTTTCCCACTGCGACACCCTTCACCAGCGGCCCGGCGTCCCCCCGGAAAAGCTCCGTACTTGACAGCTGCACCAACCCGACACCAGCTTTCAGCGCCAGCAGCGCATCAACGATATCCACTCGACCATCGCCGTTGATATCGCCGCTGTGCAGAGTTCCCACGCCGCCGGTAGCAATGGTGGGAAGTTCTGCCGCTTTTGTCGTATAGGCGGGACTGGTTGTTCCGGCAGGCGGGATATATATCCCCTGACCGACGGAAATGCCGGATTTTGTCAGGCCGGATGCATCGGTCGCCGCAGTGCCGCCGCTGACGATCCGACCGGCATTGATCGAGTAGTTCGCGCTGCTCTGGGTGACGGCAAAAGCTGCAGCGGGAAGCAGCAGTGCCGTGATCAGCGTTGTAACAATAAAATGTTTCATGACCGGTTTCTCCGTTTGTCAGTATATTAATACTTAATTATGTAATTCAGCGTTACATACGGCGGCAGGACGTTGAAACCGTGCCGTTGCCGGTGCTGTTGTTTTGCACTACAGCCCCAGATAGATAAACATATTTACCGATAAACTTTGCGGGGTAATTGTCAATGCCTGCTGTGTTACGCCACCATTCAAAGGTATGCTCAAATTAAAATTATGGGTAGGTCCACTACCCGTTGCATTACCCGCATTACCCGGGTTCACCATTGAAAAGACACCACTTGCAGTAGAAAGAACAGTGGCACCATTGGCAAGTTGGTTAATTGCACCTGTATAGGTTACGTTTGGAAGTTGATTCTGAGCAATTGTTCTCGTATTACTCCCGCTGACGCTGCCTAACGTAGTACCATTTTGAACTAAAAATGAATTGGATGCATTGGGCAGGTTTGTGCCAATACCAAGGGTAGTAGCCTGCGTCTGCTGTGTAGCGGTCAAACCGGATTTCAGTCGTCCATCCAGCTTGACCCAACCATTATGATCTGCACTTTGAATTCCTTGTTTGACATCGCCAAAAATCACATTGGACTGCATCTGCCATGCAGCGCCATCATATGAGTAGATCCCTTTATACGCATCGGTTTGATACACGACCAGCCCTTGAGCAGGTGATGAAATGGCGCTTCGCTGAGCCGAAGTCATGCGCGGCGGCAGGAAACCTTTGGTGGTGCTGCTGACATCCAGGATGGCACTGCTGACTGGCGTCGTCGTCCCGATGCCGACGTTGCCCTGATCTGTAATCAGTGCATAATTACCTCCTGTTGCATTTGATGCAGTGAAGTACGCGCCGTAATTTTTGCCTGTGGTGGCGACGTTGGCAACTCCAACAACCCCGTAATTTCCGTTAGTGCTACCGGAAGCAACGCCGTTTAAAGCATAGTTGTTGTTTGTCGATACCCCGGTAGCTTCGGAGTAGACACCATATTTTGAGGTGGCTGCGGTTGTTGATTGGTTTAGAAAATAGCCAGCCATACTGCTCGTGCCGGTAGCCCCAGAAACAACACCATACACGCCATAATTTTTTTCCGATGCGCCAGAAGCATTGCCCGCAACACCTATGTTGTTCGTACCGGCTCCAGTCGCTTCCGAATAGGTTCCATAATTATTCGTGCCGGTAGTGGTTGTGCTTGCTTGCACCCCATAGTTTGGAGTGCCGGAACTGTTGGATACCAGAAATTGACCGCCATAGCTGGATCCGGTTGATGCGCCGGTGGTTCTCGCAACAATACCGTATTTGGCTATTGTCGAAGTGGCTGTGTTATCAAAATAACCGCCGTAGGTCTGACCGGTGGCGCCGGAAGCGGACCCGTACACGCCGTAGTTAATTGTCCCGGTGTAGGCATCTCCTCTGATTCCGTAGTTGTTGGTGGCGGCTGTGGTCGCACTGCCATAAAATCCTGCATTGTATGTCCCGGTGCCGCTACCCTGCGCAAAGCTGCCAATGTTCCAGGTACTTCCGCCGCTGACGGTGAAGTGCGCGCCGTATGAATTGCCGGTAACTGCACCTGTTTTGTTGATTTTCAGCCCAGTGCTTAAATCTGTTGTGCTGGTATCGGTAATACGAAGTTTGTCTGTGGCAGATGTGGTTCCGCCGATGGCGGTATTGCCACCAAGCAGTGTGAATCCTGTGCCGCTGGGGGTAATGGTTACGTTCTGGTTTGTGCCACCTGCCGCAAAGGTGAGTGCGCCGGTGCCGTTGACGCTGGCTATCGTTGTGCCGTTGACCCGATAGGTTCCGGTGGTGTTCACATCTCCCGCTACATCCAACAGATAGGCTGGAGTGATTGTCCCGATGCCCACATTGCCGACAGAGGTAACAAGAGCATACGCTGCGCCGCCGCTGTTTGTGGCACTGAAATGACCGCCATAGTTGGCGCCGGTGGAAGCCCCGGAGGCTGACGCGACTAAACCGTACTTGCTGCCGGTTGTGGTGGCGGTGTTGGTGAAGTACCCGCCGTAGGTGTAACCAACGCTCCCTTCAGCCCGCCCCCAAGTCCCGAAATTACTGCCAGTGCTGCCCATCGCCCGTGAGTATGTTCCGTAGTTTGTTGTGCCTGTGCCGGCGCCACTTGCAAGAGCATATACCCCTGCGTTATCGGTGCCCGTGCCGGATGTTATCCCCTGCAATGCCTCATTCCATACAGATGCTCCACTGACAGTTGCTGAAACGCCATACGCATTACCGGTGATAGTCCCGGTTTTGGTGAGGTACAAGGAACTGCTGTTAGCAACTGTGCTGGTATCGGCGATATTCAATCTGGTTCCGGTGTTACATCGCCCCATGCAGACATTCCCGTCAAGCTGGGTGTATCCTGTGCCGCTGGGTGTTAGCGTTACGTTCTGGTTTGTCCCGCCTGCCGCAAAGGTAAGCGCACCAGTGCCGGTGATGGAGCCGGTTGCCGTACCGGTACCGCCGTTGGCAACCGCCAGCGTGCCACCCAGCGTCAAGGTACCGCTGGTGGTAATAGGACCGCCGGCAAGAGTCAGGCCGGTTGTACCCCCCGATCCCGCAACACTGGTGACGGTGCCGGTTCCGCTCAATGGAGTGCCATTAATCATAAAGTTGCCGGAGACGTTCACATTGCCACCGACATCAAGAGTATAGGCGGGAGTTGCCTTGTTGATACCGACATTGCCGCCGCTGTACTGGATGCTGCCTGCGCCTGCCGTGCTCCAGTAGGTATCGGTGGAGGATGCGACCGGCGTGCCGTTGACGGTGATTCCCGTGGCATTGATGGCTCCGTTTACATCCAGCTTGTAGCCAGGGGTTGTTGTGCCGATGCCGACATTGCCGGTGGAGTTTATACGCATTCTTTCAGAATAGTTGCCAGCGCTCTGTGTGCCTAATACGATATCACCGGAGTTGGATGTTGTCTGTACTCCCGAAATATATGCGGCATGTGTCTGAGTTGAGCCAAGCACAATACTGCTTCCGTTTCCGGTGGCATTGCCACCGGCAGAGAAGCGACCCAAAGGCTGAATATCAGTGCCTGTGGCTTCCATTACATCAATTTTGTATTGCGGCGTTGTCGTCCCCATCCCCATATTCCCGCCCAGCAGGCTATTACCCGTGCCGCTCGGTGTCAGCATGACATTCTGGTTTGTCCCCCCCGCCGTAAATGCCAGGGCACCGGTGCCGGTGATGGAGCCATCCGTCGTGCCGGTGCCGCCATTTGCCACCGCCACCGTGCCGGTGACATTGCCAGCAGTTGTGGCAGAGTTGGCGGTTGTGGCTGAAGTTGCTGCGGTGGCAGTATCAGCGTTGCCGGTCACGTTTCCGGTAACATTGCCAGTCAGGTTGGCCGTGACAGTACCGGCACTGAAATTGCCGGATGCGTCGCGAGTAACAATGGCACTTGCCGTGTTTGCTGATGCCGCTGTAGTGGCGCTGTTGGCGACTTTTCCAGCGGTGGCAATGACTGCCAGATTACTGTCAGGAATAGTACCGGTGAGTGAGATAACCGGCGTTGCACCGCCACTGCTGGCAAGCGGTGCTGTTGCGGTAACATCGGTGACCGTACCGGTTGCACTACTCCCAGCCTGCTTCCATACCGTGCCGTCAAAGACATACAACCCGGTTGTGCCGTCGGTCTGATAGACAATTAAACCGGCGGCCGGTGATGAAATGGCATTCTTCTGCGCTTCCGTCATACGCGGCGGCAGAAAGCCTCTGGTAACGCTCCGTGCATCTAAAATCGCACTTTCGTCTGGCATTTCGCCGGTTTCGTTGATTGCCGTTCCAGCGGCGTGGGCGCTGGTGGAGAACAGCAGCGCTGCGGCGATTATGGTTAGTTTTGTGGTTGTTGTGTGCATGGGTTTTTCCTTTCTGTAATACTTCCGTCAATCTTGTCATCATCTGCTATCCATGCTACCGTAATTCCATCAAAACAAAGGAGGCGACATCATGCCATCACTCCAACGAATCGAATCACAGGTTGCTGCTCTTCCGGCACAGGATCTTCGCCAGTTTCGTTCATGGTTTGACGAATTTGACTCTCAGCGTTGGGATCACGCCATCGTGGCGGATATAAATAACGGCAAGCTGGATTCTATGGCGGCGGAAGCGCTTGCAGAGTATGGCGCTGGCCGGTGTAAATCACTTTGAACCATCATGCTTCGCCTCGATTCTAGGAATGTTATTCCCGACTTCCTTCCACAATTCAGCACCTTGCTGATTCCAGTTTTGCACTACTGAAAGAAAACCCTCGACATCCTTCCCTGCATTTCAAACAAATTGGACAGTTCTGGTCAGTCCGTGTCGGTATCAGATACCGCTCTCTCGGTGTATCCATCCCCGATGGTGTTGTGTGGTTCTGGATTAGCACGCACAGCGACTATGACCGGATGATAAGCTGAAATTCACCGTCTCCGCTTGCCACGCCCCGAAGCTTAAAATCTAACCCCTCCGCCCTGCGGGCACCTCCCCTTATCAGGGGAGACTTTAAGACCTCCCCCCTGATAAGTACCCTCTGGGGCATAAAGAGGGAATGAGGGTGGTTGCCTTTGATTCTGATCTTTTCGTTTTTCGTAGGGGCTAAGCAAGGTTCATCTGCTTCGCCCGCCTTTGATCTTCGCGGCAGCAAGGGCGAAAATCTACCCCCTCAATCCCCCTTTAGGCCCCAGAGGGTCCTTAACTAAGGGGGGAGACTTTAAGCTCCTCCCTTGTTAAGGGGAGGCGGGGGAGGGGTTAGCTTTTGGCTGTTTATTTTTTACCCCTACAACCCCAACGCCTTCTTAATCACCGCCAGCTCCTTCTTCAACTCATCATTCTCCGCCTTCAATTCCTGAATCGCCTTCGTCAGCACCGGCACCAGATTGCCGTACACAATGCCCAGGCTTTCGCCTTTGCTGAGGTCGCCTTCTTTCCCGGTTACCACTTCGGGAATAATCTGTTGAACTTCCTGAGCAATAAAACCAACCTGATTGGTATCTGTACTGTCAGCATTAAAAATGTAAGTAACCGGATTCAATTGCATCACCTGTTGTAATCCATATTTACTTAAAGGCAGGATATCGCGTTTCAAACGTCTGTCGGATGTGTTTGCACCACCACTGGCAGTGACACTAAAGTATTTTGCGTTATTAACATAAAAATCGTGTGTTATCTGGGAATGATATTGAATATCAGAAACTGAACCAATTCCAAATCCATATTTTTCATTACCACCACCATCATATAAATATATTTTCAACTGATCTCTTGTTGTTCCATCACTAAAGCATGATCCCAAATCAATTTTATCCGGTGTGGGAACCCGACCGCTCTGATTGGATATTTTGATATTACCTGCTACATCTAATTTTTGACCCGGTGTCTTTGTTCCAATGCCTACATTTCCATTGGCCCCGACAGATAGTCTTGTCGATGTTGAATAATTGCCACTTTCCACACCCCCGGCATTAAGATAAATGCTGCCATCTGAGCCAGCGGAAGCAAGCGTTAAGTGTGTATTTGCTCCACCTGCCGTAATTTTTGCAGTTGCATCATTCGAACCTACAGTTAAAGTGGTATAAGGTGTAGTTGTTCCGATGCCAACGTTGCCGCTGCCACCAGAACCCATGAAGGAAAAATTATTATCAGAAAAAAATGTTGGAATGGTACTCGCGCTAATATCGATGGCGAAATTCTGAGTACCATTTCCCATTGCCAAACTATTGCCGCTATAAGTAGTTGAACCGATTTGCAATTTATTGCCCGGCGTAGTTGTTCCGATGCCGACGTTGCCACCAAGCAGGGTGTATCCTGTGCCAGTCGGCGTCAGCGTGACATTCTGGTTTGTCCCCCCCGCCGTAAAGGTCAGCGTGCCGCTGCCGGTGATGGAGCCATCGGTACTGCCGGTGCCGCCATTGGCTGTTGATACCGTGCCGGTGACATTGGCGGCACTGCCGCTGATGTTGCTGCTCCAGGTCGGGGGTGATGTGCCGTTACTGGTCAGCACCTGACCCAAGGTTCCGGCGGCGGTGAAGCCGGTTGTGCTGGCACCGCTCTGGTATGCCACGGCACCGGCAGTGCCGCCGGTGATGTTGGCCGCGCTGCTGGCGGGTGCTACGGTGGGCGCCTGCCAGGCGCTGCCGTTCCAGGTCAGGGTGACGGTGGTACCAGCGGGAACGACGGTGCTATAAGCGGTGAAGGATGTCGAGCCGCTGTTGTTCAGATAGACAATACGCCCGGCCTTGATGTTGGTCGGATTGGGAAGCGTGACCGTCTGACCGTCGGTGGTCTGGTTAATGCTGAAAAAGGAGCCCATATCAACCGTCAGTGCCGCCGTGCCGATAACACCGCCGCTTGCCAGATTGTTGATGTTGATGGCTGTGTAAATCATACCGCGATCTACGTTAAGGCTGCTGTCCGTATGGCCATCGGCATAGAACGAGCTTTTGCCAGCGGCATATACCCGCACAGATTCATCGCCGGTGCTGAATTCGGTATAAACTGCGGTGTTGCCGCTGTTGCTCTTGATCTGGTTTCCGGCGTTCTGGCTTACTGTGATGCTGCTGTTGGAGATTGCTCCGGTGCTATACATTTGGAGTGTGGTGCTGTTGATGGCAACACCTGCGGGATATGCGGTGACGGTTGTTCCGATAGATCCATCAGCTTGAATATAATAGAGTGCGCCTGGTGTCAGACCGCTGTAGACGCTTGCTGTGCTGCCAATGAGCGTGATTGTTGCAGTTGCGCCGTCTGCTGCACCAGCTGTGACGATACCGGTGGCGTTGGCGCGGTTTACTGTGGTGCTGTTCCCCATCTGACCGACCACTACTTTTGGTTTATTGGAATCCAATACGTCATAATAAGCAGAGATAAAGCGACCATTGCCATTGCCGTGCGAATTGCCTCTAAATTCGTATAGATTGGCTGCTTTGCCGCTTGCAAGCAAGGTGCTGTATGATCCAACCACCGCGTTTGTGCCGGATGTGTCGATCGCAACCGCCACCATGTTATCACCACTGGTTGTGCCGGTTAGAACCGCCATGTTATCAGCGGTATTGGCAAGGTTTAAACTTGTGTCAATAAAAGCGGTAGGCAATGTTACCGGAGTGCCGATCATTGAAATCACGTTACCAGTTGTAACAGTTGCTATCTGGGTATATGTGACGCCGCCACTACTCCAGACATACAGTATTCTGGCAGGATTACTGCTGATTGATGTCTTGATAGCTCGCATTGGGTTGGCTGATACGCTGCTATAAGCCAACCAACCAGCACTTATTTGATTAACCGCGCTTAGCGTTACCGGAACTGAAAAATAAAGGCTACCCCCGTGTGCGCTGACCCAGAGAAATTTATCAACATCGTACTGCAAGATTGAGGGTGAGGTCGTTATAACATAACCTCCTAATTTTCCTGTACCTTCGCTGCCAAAGGTGAGTGCGAGAGTGGATGGGTTATACGTCCAGACCTGTGTTGCGCTGTTTTGTGCAGATACCACGATATGATTGTTGCCTGTACCCGTACACTGGAAATTTCCACCATATGTACCGGCAATATTATACCAATTTTCACCACCCAAAGTGATAGATGCACCAGTTATCTGCCCCACTCTGATATATGGAGGACTCGCACTAGAGCCATACGAAAGAGCGAATTTATCCGCTTCCAAGGGGCATATACCAGTTACAGATGTATAGGAACCACTTACTTTTATTGGAGAGCCCCAAGTAACAGTTGTTCCTGTCAGAGTTCCTGCAACCACCCAGATACCGTCTGCCTGGTTGTATGCCACTACTACTTTGTCTGTGCCAACAAAAGCAGAAACAATGTGAGTAGTCAGACTGCCAGTACCTGCCCCTGTAACCGCTTGTCCTGAAACAAAGCTACTTATGGCGTTTGATGTGCCGCTGTTAGTGGTGACAATGCTTTTCACTTCACCAGTTGATGTAAATTCCACCAGTTGCCCGGCAGTCAATGCGCCGCTGGCAGTTGCCGTAACAGTTGAAGATCCGCCACCACCGTCACTTGCCACCGTTCCCCAGCTTGCATTTGTTCCGTCAGTAGTCAGATATTTCCCACTGTTGCTGGTCTGCGTCGGCAGCAGCGCAGTGGCCGCCCCGGCCTGAGTAGTTGCACCGGTGCCGCCGCTGGCAACAGGGATGGCACCTGACAAGCTGATCTGCGGAGTGCTACCACCGCTGGATGCAAGCGGCGCAGCAGCGGTAACCGCAGTCACACTCCCGGCTCCCACCTGATTCCAGGCTGCACCATCAAAGGTATACAACCCCGTTGCGCCGTCAGTCTGATACACCAGCAAACCTTTTGCCGTTGCAGTAGTGGCAATCGCCCCCCGCTGCGCTGCTGTCATACGCGGCGGCAGAAAACCTTTGGTCTCGCTGCGTGCATCCAGAATGGCACTGGCATCGGGCATTTCACCGGTCTCGTTTATCGCCGTACCGGCGGCATGAACAATGGTGGAGAACAGCAGAAGTGCGGCGATTATGGTTAGTTTTGTGGTGGTGGTCATTGGGTTTCCCTGTAAACATTGTTCAAGGTAAAAAATATATTCAGTTTGAATCAGCAATGTCAGTTTGGTTTTTGCTTAAAGCTCCCCTCCTTCCTTATAAGGAGGGGTTGGGGGTGGTTGCCTTTGATTTTCATCAATCTTAAGCATAAAAACAGATTCAAAAGCAGAACCTTACCACCCCCAGCCCCTCCTACCAAAAGTAGGCGCTTCTAAGCGAAATGAGGAGGGGGGCTAAAAACCTTTATGCCTACAACCCCAGCACCTTCTCAATCTTCTCCAGTCGCGCCTTCAGGTCACTGTTTTCCTTCTTCATCTCCCCGTTCTCACTCTTCAACTCATCATTCTCCGCCTTCAAATCCTGCATCCCTTTCACCAGCAATGGTGTTACTTTTCCATAATCCACACTCCACATTTCTTCTTCATTTGCTGGTTTGCTCACTGCATTGGGGAAAATCTCATACAGCTCCTGCGCAATAAAACCGGTTACAGGAGTTTTGCTTGAATCGGCTTTGTAAAAATAATCGCGTACCTGTATTTTCATCAGATCGTTGAGGCTAAAGTGGGTGTTTACGATGTTGTCTTTCAGGCGGTAGTCGGAAGTTGTGTTATAAGCAACAGAAGCTGCACCACTTTGGCCGATTGAACCAAGCATTGTGCCATCTGGTCTGTAAAAACCAACCATAGTAGCACCACCGGTACTATTTGAGCCGTTAGAAATAAAAAGACCCATACTACCTGTTGAGTTTAACGTATTACTGAGTCCCGCTGTGTAATCTGCAACATTAGTCACAACTTTTAATTTAACATCCGGCGTAGTTGTTCCAATACCGACGTTGCCGTCTGTATTTATTGTCATCCGTGCCTGCCCAGCAGTTTCATCGTAAATGACAAACTTATTTGCTCCGAAAGGATTACCACTACCCCCGGCATTTATTGTCCAATTTTTCCCATCATAACTCTCCGAACCATGAAACCTTATTCCTGGACCTACGGTAGTTGTACTTTCTAAACGTAAAGTATAACTCTCGCCAACACCTTTGATATGCAAAGGGCTGCCCGGCGTAGTTGTTCCGATACCGACGTTGCCGTTGCCTAAAATAACCATTCTATCTGGAGGAGTTGCCGTTGGCACATTAGTTGTTTTAAACCTTATTTGCCCTTCTTCCCCCGTATAAACCCCATTGTCTCTTCTAAATTCAATTGCCGAAGGTATATTGGTAACTGATCCATAGAGCCCTACAGCACGAATCATTCCTCCTTGTACGACTGGATCATCTGACGAGGGAATTGAAATATCACCATTTACATGCAACTTACTTACCGGTGTCGTCGTTCCGATGCCGACGTTGCCGTTGGCCCCGACAGTTAGTCTTGTCGATGTTGAATAATTGCCACTTGCCACACCCCCGGCATTAAGATAAATGTCGCCATTTGGGCCAGCGGAAGCAAGCGTTAAGTGTGTATTTGGTCCACCTGCCGTAATTCTTGCAGTTGCATCCGTCGAACCTACAGTTAAAGTGGTATAAGGTGTAGTTGTTCCGATACCAACATTGCCGTTTGATTTAAAAACAGAATGTGATCCCGAACCTACGCTTCCAATAACAAGATCGTTGCTTGCATTTGATGAAAGATAAGGATAATCACTATTAGTGCTGTACTGTATGGCTAAAGCAGGTGATGTGGCATCTTGAATATGGAGTTTGTAGGCAGGTGTAGTCGTTCCGATGCCAACATTTCCGCTTGGTAAAACAGTCATTTTTACAGTGCCATTAGTCTCTAAGAAGAGGTTATTGGATGCGCCATAAGCAGCAACTGACATGTGATTTGTCGCTCCACCTCCTAAACCAATGTAGCCCTGTTCAGTCCCCTGTGTTTTGAATAATATATAATTACGACCGGGATTTGCAGAAGTGTTCTCAAACAAAAGTGCATTATTCATATCAGCACCGGCAATATGTAGTTTTGATGCTGGCGTCGTTGTTCCGATACCGACGTTGCCACCATTTTGATTTAGTATCAAAGGCAAACCATTTGTTGAGATATCAAGATTTGTCCCGGCATTTTGCTGAATGTAAGCGGTTCTAACCGTGTTGGCGGTGTTATAAAATGTTAGAAAGTTATTATCACCTATAAGTCTTAATGCTTCACCGGACGCTGATATATCTAACTTTGCCGTGGGTGTTGCCGTCCCAATCCCCACATTCCCGCCAAGCAGGGTGTAGCCTCCGGTACCGGGGGTCAAAGTTACATTGCCTGTCCCCCCCGCCGTAAAGGTCAGTGCGCCGCTGCCGGTGATGGAACCATCAGTGCTGCCGGTGCCGCCATTGGCTGTTGATACCGTGCCGGTGGCGTTGCCGATCAGGTTCCATGCTGTGCCGTTATACACATACAACCCCGCTGTGCCGTCGGTCTGATACACCTGCAAACCGGTGGCGGGTGATGCAATCGCGCCCCGCTGAGCTTCTGTCATACGCGGCGGAAGAAAACCTTTGGTGGTGCTTAGCGCATCCAGAATAGCGCTGGCATGAGGAGTTTCGCCGGTCTCGTTGATAGCCGTACCGGCGGCATGGGCGGTGGTGGAGAACAGCAGAAGTGCGGCGATGATGGTTAGTTTTGTGGTGGTTGTGTGCATGGTTTGTACCTCTCGATTATATTGTTGCCATGACCTAAATAATGACCTAAAATAAGCACTAAAAATAGCTGTGGAGGCGCATCATGCAAGCCATTTACGCAACTGCTACCGTTAGTATCAGCGACCTTAAAAAAAATCCTTCCGCTATTATCAGTCAGGCTCACGGCTTGCCGGTTGCCATACTCAACCACAACAGCCCGACCGCCTATCTGGTTCCCGCCGCAGCGTATGAAGCCATGATGGAGCAGCTTGATGACCAATTTCTCGCCCAGCTCGTCAAAGAGCGCCAACAGGAACGCAGCGTCAAGGTATCCCTGAATGAGCTATGAACTCGAATTCAAGGAATCGGCTCTCAAAGAGTGGCACAAGCTGGATAACAGTATCAGAGAGCTTTTCAAAAAACGTCTTGCCGAGCGACTGCTGATTCCTCGTGTAGAATCCGCCCGGCTTTCAGCTCTACCCGATTGTTACAAGATAAAACTGCGTGATGCCGGATATCGTCTGGTGTACCAGGTCAATGACAACCTGGTGGTTATTGTGGTCATCGCCGTGGGCAAGCGCGAAAACAATCTGGTGTATCGTCTGGCAAAAGATCGGGTTTGATTTAAACCGCAACCCAAACTTCAAAAGCAAATCCCCCTCAGTCCCCCTTTCGTAAAGGGGGAAGCTCTTAAAGTCCCCCCTTTACGAAAGGGGGAAGCTCTTAAAGTCCCCCTCTTTCGTAAAAGGAGAAGCTCTTAAAGTCCCCCCCTTTACGAAAGGGGGGTTAGGGGGGATTTGCCGTTCTAAAACCTCCGCACACACCGAACCCGCGCCGAAACAGACTTCAACAAGGTTCCATCCACCGCTCCGTTGGCGTAGTTGAAGTTCTTTAACCATGCACTGTCGGTACCAAAATCGGTGGAACTCCAGTAACGTGCCTGCTGGAAACCATCAGTAGCACCCAGTACGGTATTGATAACAAAAGCAGCGTTGTAGAGCTGGGTCATTTCCCAGGCAGCCGGGAGATACCAGCTATATCCGCCAGCAGCATACGCGTTACACACCAGGGCGGCGCTGGCAGAATGTCCACTCTGATTAATAATTGCGGTGGTGTTGCTCTGTCCGGCAATTGGACTGCCACCGATAGATGCTGGCGTCGCGTTGCTCCAAACTGCTCCGGTGCTGGCGTCAACCGGTGATGCGATCAGCCCTTTCTCTACGCCGGATTCTTTCCAGACCGCCGCCACAATGCCACCTTGATACAGCTCGCCCACATAATGCGTAAAACCGGCTGATGCGGGTGCGCTGCTGGTCCAGGTGGTGCCGTTGGAGGTGAGAACATTGCCGCTTGTGCCCGGAGCCACCGCCTGCGGTGCGCTGGTGCCGTTACCCAGCAGAACATTGTTGGCTGTCAGAGTAGTAGCCCCGGTGCCGCCGTTGGCAACGCCCAGGGTGCCGGAGGAGATGTTGGCGGCGTTGAGTGTGGTAAGCGCTGCGCCGGAACCGCTGAAGGCGGTGGCGGTGACGGTGCCGCTTACTTCCAGTTTGGATGCCGGAGATGTGGTGCCGATACCGATGTTGCCGCCGTTGTCATAGATGCTGCTGTTGGTGATCGAGTTGGCGGCGCTCGCCTTGCTAACATAGCCAGCCGTTAAACCACTGGCGGAACCTTCCGCAAGAGTGATGCCTGTAGCAGTTATGTCAAAAAGAGCGGTGCCGTTAAAAGCCCTCAACTTGTTCGTTACAGAATCATAGAAGATGCCGCCCTTTGAAGCGACTCCGCCAAAACCGCTGGTGCCGTTGAGGATCATGGCGTTTGCCTGGGCGTTGCCGGCCACGTCCAGCCTCTGTGCCGGGGTTATTGTGCCGATGCCGACGTTGCCTAATCCATTAATAAATATGCCTGTATTCAATACGGTAGTATCTGATGAATGTGTTTGTAATTGCAAAGAAGATTCATTTCCAATCGGGTTTTGACTTGTGATATACGAACTTCCGTCCTCATACTGAGTACCAAGCTTGATACGAGCACCCGCAGCCGATACACCGTAATCAGCGCTATTAACACTTAACAAATTCGTAATCGCTCCTGTAGCTGCAGATTCTATATCAAGCTTTGCCACAGGCGTCGTCGTCCCGATGCCGACGTTGCCGGGGTAAGTTAAATCTCCATTGTCTCGTACCATTAGCGATTTTGCAGAAGTGAAATTATATAGTTCCAATCCGGTGGCAGCGCCGTCATACCCCACATACACTTTATTAGTGCCGGCTGATTGTCCGTAAAACCCTGGAGCTGCCGCATGATTTATAATTACATATCCATCCACTTCCAGTTTCCCTTGTGGCGTCGCCGTCCCAATCCCCACATTCCCGTTCAGCAGCGTATAACCTGTCCCGCTCGGTGTCAGCGTGACATTCTGGTTCCCCGGACCGGCGGCAAAGACCAGTTCGCCGCTGCCGGTAATGGAGCCGGTGCTGGTGCCGGTGCCGCCGTTGGCGACCGCCACGACCCCGGTGACGTTGGCGGCGGTTGTGGCCGTGGTCGCGTTACCGGTCAGGTTTGCGGTGATGGTGCCGGCGCTGAAGTTGCCGGAGGCATCGCGGAGGACAATTGTGCTGGCGGTGTTGCTGTTGGTAGCGGCGTTTGCCAACAATTCTGCCGAGTGGATGCTGGCCGCCGTTGAAGCGCCAACGGTACTGACAACGGTTGCACTCTGGGTGCCGGTTACATCGCCTGAAAGTGTGCCGCTAAAGTTTGTTGCTGTTGTTGCCGTGGTTGCCGTTGTTGCTGCTGCTATTCCCGTCAGCAGTGAACCGTCACCGATGAACTTGCCGGAAGCATCAATACGGGATTTGATTGTGCCAGTACTGTCCTGCCATTCCTGGAGATTCGCTGTCTGACCGGCAAATGCCTTGATAGTGAGGCCGCGTTTGTCAACGGCTTCAATGTTGATTGCCTGCTCACCTTTGACGAGGGTGTTGGCTGTAGTGGTGTAAACGCCGTTAGTTACGGTTGCTGCCGTGCCGGTTATGCTGGCGGCGATAGGGGTGCTGAATGTCTTGGTGCCGGCTATGGTCTGGTCGCCGGTTGTGTAGACACCGTTAGTTACGGTTCCGGCTGAAGTTGCGGTGGCAGCGTTGCCGGTCAGGTTCGCAGTGATGGTGCCGGCGCTGAAGTTGCCGGAAGCGTCGCGCAGGACAATTGTGCTGGCGGTGTTGCTGTTGGTTGCTGTGGTGGCGCTGTTGGCGACTTTTCCTGCTGTTGAAATTGCCGCCAGATTGCTGTCGGAAATAGTGCCAGTCAGCGAAATGTTTGGCGTTGCGCCGCCGCTGCTGGCAAGCGGAGCAGAGGCGGTGACGTCTGTAACGCTGCCGCTGGACGGAGATGATGGCGCCCATTTCGAACCATCCCATGCCAGCACTTTGCCGACTGCGTTGCCGGTTAATGTTACATCGGTAAGATCTGAGGAGGCCAGCGTCACGACGCCGGTTTTCCCGGCAACAGAGACAACCGACGATGTCTGATTTATTTTCTGCCACACAGTACCGTTGGAGATCATCCAGTCGCTGACGGCGAATGGCAGACCACTGCCGGTCTCTGTTCCGGCAACACTGATGATGTAATAATTTCCCGAGGCCTCAACAGCAACCGTCGGATTTCCGCTAAGGCTCGTGTTGCCTTTGTAGGTAAGTCCGCTGATTGACATGAGTGAGGCAGGGATTTTGCCGCTGCCATCCAGCACCGGTACTGTGCCGCTTGTCGTTCCGGTATTGGCCTGAGCTGCCGTGCCAAGCCCAAGGTTGGCGCGGGCATCTGCCGCTGTTGTCGCACCGGTGCCGCCGTTGGCGAGGCCGACAGTGCCAAGCCCGATTGTGCCGAATGAATTGATGATGCCGCCGGTCAAAGGTGCTGCGGCGGTTATGCTGGTAACCGTGCCGGTGCCTTTGGCGTTGAAAATTGCCCAGTCAGCGGCGCTAAGGTAGCCGGGCACTCCCGAAGCGGCAGCAGCCATGCTGATAACCGGGGTGGTGGTTCCAGTTGCGACGGTCAGCGGCGCAGTGCCGCTGACATTGGTAACGGTGCCGGTGGCATTGCTGGTGCCGAACGGCCCGTTCCAGGTAGTGCCGTTGTAATAGTAGAAACCGGCTGTCCCGTCGGTCTGATAGATGAGAAGACCGGTAGCCGGGGTAGCCGGGGATGTCGCAATGGCATCACGTTGAACAGCGGTCATACGTGGTGCGAGGAAACCTTTTGTGGTGGAGGAAACATCCAGCAGCGCGGTTGCATCGGGGGTTGCGGTGCCGACGCCGACTGAACCGGCGGTATAGATGGCGTCAGAACCGGACAGGGTGAAAGGACTGGCTCCAGTCGGGCCGGTTGCACCGATTGCGCCGGTAGCGCCGGTAGCACCATTAGCGCCATTGACACCAGCAGCGCCGGTCAAACCGATTGGCCCCTGGAGACCGACAGTACCTGCTGTCCCTGCCGGACCGGCAACACCTTGCGGGCCTGTAGCACCTGTATCACCTGCCGGGCCTGCCGGACCGGCGGGGCCGACCGCTCCAACGGCAACGGCACAACTCCATTGCGCTGATGGTGCGTTGTATTGGAGAAATTCTCCATCAGCACAAACCTGGCTGAGTTTGTCGGCGCTCATGGCCCGAAAGCTGTACGGCACCGAGGAGAGTTCCTGACGAGGGGTCATTTCCAGGTCACTGCCAACCGCTGCGCCCAGATAATATATTCTATCAAAGTGAAGATCGATCGGCACGATGCTGCCCAGTTGGATGCTGTACACTCCGTTTACCACCTGGATGCTGGACTGGTATTCACTCCAGATTGGAGCGCCGCCGGTTGCCACGTCATACAGCGACAGGGTCATGGCGATCGGCGTGTTGACCGGTGCACCGGTGGCGTCAGAGAGATATCCCTGATAGGTGATGGTTGCAGGTGGAGCGGCGAACGCCGGGGTGACGAGCAGCATAAGCAGCGTTACCATACTGGCCAGGTTTCTCACAAATGTGTGCATTTACAGACCTCCTGAAAAATTTATTTCGTAATGGGTAAAGGTTTATTCATGGTCGCGAAAGATCGTGCAAAGGAGATAGTCTCTTGCGCAATAGCGTAATATTTTAGGTATGTTAGCGCTGGTAAAATCTGCACACCAGCAGTCCGGGAATGGTTTTTGGAAATAGGGACAACTGGCGGTAATGCCGTTTAAGCATAATTGGATCTCATTTTGCCCGGTTGTCTGCGTTTCTGTTTTCATGGGCATTGCGTAGCAGAAAGCAAAGAGCAACGGTCAAACAAATATGCATTATTTTTTAATAGTTGTAATTACAGGGTGTTGGGTGAAAAGGAGGGCGGTGGGGGGTGGTCATTTTGACCACTGTGGTGGATATGATGACCACCATGATTGATTATTCGGGAAGGTTCAAGCCGTGCTTTTCGAGTTTGCGTTTAAAGCGTTTGTAATCCAGCCCTACCAGTGTTGCCGCCTGCATTTTTTTGCCGCCGCATTGCTCAAGGGCTTCACAAATCGCCCAATATTCCAGTTTGTCGATATTCAGGATGTGTGGCTCTGCCGGTGGTGTCGCCTTCGTGGTGGCAGCGTCAGAAAGGAGGGATTGCAGTGTTGTTACGGAAATGGTCTCATGGCCGAAGAGTGCTACGCGCCGCATGACGGAACGCAGCTGACGGATATTTCCCGGCCATGGCTGCTCTGTCAGGAACTGAGAGCTCACACCATCAAGCCGGAGTGAGCTGTGGCGACGGTTTCCAAGAGCTTCCGCAAGAAACAGGGCGGCCAGTCGGGGGATATCTTCCGGGAGACTGCGGAGCGGGGGCATGGTGATGCACTGGTCGGAGAGGGCGTAACAGAGCGCCGCATCGAGGCGACCGGCAGTTATTGCGTCTTGAACAGTCCCGATTAGTGTGGCGATAAAACGGACCTCAAGCGGCAGAGTTTTGGTTTCGCCAAGCGGTTGATAACTCTTTTCAGCTATGGCCCGCTGAAGTTTTCTCTGCAGTGTCAGCGGCATGGCGTCCAGATGGTGCAGCACCACGGTGCCGCCGGAAGAAACCGCCAGTCTGCCTGCTCCCCAGCGCTTCATGCCGAACAGTTCCCGTTCGAGCAGTTCGGCGGCAACTCCGTCACAGGATACGACCGAGTATGGATAGCGGTGCTGGTCACTGATGTCGTGGATCAGCCCGGCCAGATGTACCTTGCCGACACCGGCTTCTCCCTGGATCATGATGCTGAAATTGCTGTCAGCCACTGCCGTCGCCTGTTCGGCCACTGCACACATGGGGGGGCTGACGCCGAGTTCTCGCAGCAATGAATCTTCCGCCTGCGATTTCAGCTGTGCCACCTGGCGGCGTAACAGTGCCGGTTGCCCTGCGCTTTTGATTGCGCTGGTAAGCTGGCCGTAGTTTATCGGTTTGCGGATGCAGGCTCTAACGCCGAGATCAATAGCGCGCAGCAGGTAGTCCGTTTCGGTAAACGCGGTGGTGATGATCACCGCCAGGTCAGGAAATTCATGCCTGAGGAGTGCAGTAAGCTCCAGGCCGTCCATGTTCGGCATACGGATATCGGTGACGACGACATCAGGGCATTTTTCACGGATCATGCGCAGTGCATCCACGCCGTCACCGGCCGTCCTGACATTGCCGCAGGCGGCCTCTATGCCAAGCGAGACCGCTTCGCGGATAATTTTTTCATCCTCGACGTAGAGGATGTCCAGGTCATTCCGGCTGGCCATTATGCCTCCTCACCGAGTGGTACACTAATGGTAAAACAGGCGCCGTCGTCACAATTAGCCATCGTCAGAGCGCCCCCCATACTTCCTTCAATAATCATGCGGCAGGTGTAAAGCCCGATGCCGGTCCCGTGCCCTTCTGCTTTAGTGGTGAAGTACGGTTCGAATATATGCTCTAGTATGTCGGGAACCATTCCGCCGCCGTTGTCGCATACTTTTATGTGAACCGCGCCGTCATGCCGTTCAAGGGCGATGTTGATCCGGCCTTTTGGTGCCCGGTCAGCTTCCCGTTGACCACGTTCGATAATGGCATCCTTGGCGTTGCTGACGAGGTTGAGGATGACCTGTTTGAATTCTCCCGAGACGCCGTTAAGTGTTATTACCGGGGAGTCTCCCCCGGTAATGCCGGTTGTGATGCCGTGAGCTGACAGCTGTGGCATGATCAGCTCAAGAGCGGTTGTAATTTTATTGCGAACGTTAAAGGGTGTGCGAATTTTTCCCGGCTGCAACAGTCCGCGGAATTCATCAATCGTGTCAGACATAAAGGTGCATTGCCGCAGTGCCGTATCCACCGTCTTACGGATAAATTCTTCGCTCAGTCGCCCGCAATCGTAGGCCACCTGAACATTTTGCACTAACGCACTGACAGCGGTGAGCGGTTGCCGCCACTGGTGGGCGATGGCGGCGATCATTTCTCCCATGGCGGCAAGTCGCGCCTGCCCGGCAATGACCTTCTCCTGGCGGAGCCGTCGTTCCGTTTCTTCTTCAACACGTTGCTCAAGAGTCTGATTCAGCAGGCTCAGTTCGTTGCTTCGCCGTTCAAGTTCAGCCTCATAAAGAACATATTCAGTTATATCAACGGCATTACCGACAAAAGAGATGATTTCATGTTCTTCGTTAAAGCAGGGAACGATATTTGAGCAGTGCCAGAACATTGTGCCGTCGGCATGAAATACGCGGTATATAACGCCCCGCTGGACTTCTCCGCTTTCCACCGTTTTGTGAAGAAATGCTTCGCAGGCGGCGACGTCATCCTTATGGACAAATTCCCTGAAATCATGTCCGACGGCCTGTTCAGTATTATAGCCCAAAAGTCTGGTCCAGGCTGGGGAGACAAAACCCATGCAACCATCGGGACGTATTTCGTAGATAATGCCATGACTGTTTTCCACCAGGAGGCGGTACTGCTGCTCATTTCTATGGGCATCACGGCTCGCTGTTTTCAACGCTTCCAGAGCCTGAAAAGCTTCGCGGCGATAGCCGTAGAATGCGGAGGAAATTTTCATCCCCATAACGATGGCGCCGACGTAGGAAATCACGATGGAAAGTGTTGCGACGGTGCCAAGCGGTGCCTTGAGCAGAAAAAAAAGCAGGAGGCTGCCAGAGGCGAAGAGAAGCGGCGGCAGATTGCGGTAGGGAGGTTTGTCCGGCAGTACGATAAAAAAGATAATGATGGCAATGAGCTCAGGGATAACGTTGCCGGTGTAGGTGGCCGGACGGGAAAGAATCACCAGGTTGTTCGTCAGGGCAATATACAGAGCCACAACCACTGTCCAGCGATCAAAGACCGCTGGATCTTTACTTTTTGTGATGCGGATAATGGCAAAAGCGGCAAGAACGACAAAAATCAGACGAAGCGACAGCAAGCCATAAAAGACCGGGCCGGTTGGGTATAAGTGATGATCCGCTTTGATCAGCAGCAGAAAAAACATGAGCATCACTCCGGCAAAAATGCTGAACGAGCGGGCATCTTGCCGGAGAAAGTGCTGACGGTAGCGGAGTTCATTTTCGGTAAGGTTTTGAGACGTTGTCACCGGAATGCCCATGTTAGCCGTTATTCTCCGCCGCTCTGTTTTGAAGCAGCGCCCCTGTTCCGCACGGTCAGCCCCTGCAAAAAGTTCCGTAAAAACTGATCGCCGCACTCTTTAAAATGCTTGTGTCCTTTGTTCCTGAACAGGGCGCTGAGTTCTGCCTTTGAAATTTTAACACCTGCCAGCCCCATCACCGCGAGCATATCGTCCTCTTTTAAATCAAGGGCAATCCGCAGTTTTTTCAGGATTGCATTGTTGCCCAGTTCTGTGTCCGGTTTAGGTGGTTGTCCGTCTGCCGATTCCCGTCTCCCTCTTTTATGAACGATCAAGCCATCCAGAAAAAACGACAGCAGCGGATTACTACAGGCGATAAAGTCGTCTTCCTCTTCCTTTTTCAGAAGCTTGATCAGTGTCGGTTGTTCAATGCTGCAGCCGGATAACTGGAAAATTTCTATCATGGTCGGATTGCTGATATCCAGTGCGTAGCGCAGTCGGCGTAATACATCATTGTTATTCATATGGTTAGTCTCCGTGAAATGTCCTGCTGTGACTTTATTTAAACGCGGCTATCTGTGCCTGGTACAGTGTGACCGGCACAAAGCGTACGGCAAACTCAGAACTGCATCTGGCACACGTTACAAAAAACGGCTTACCGTTTTTTCCTTTTTCAAACGGCAGATCCTGTTTGTGATGGCAGTAGGGACACGTGGCTTCAACAACTGCCTGAATGATTCTGACCGGCTTTGTTTCAGTTGAAGATTTTGCCGCTGCAGATCTTTTTGGCGCAGCCGGCGCCGGCTTTGGCGCATACGGCTGATCTTCTGATATCTCTGCTGCTGAAATGGTGTTTTTTTGCATGGCTGTTCGCTCCCTTTTAGTCGAAGTAGTCACCGGAAGAAATTCGTCTTCAGCATATTCAATCGAGGCAACCGGCGGCGGCAGTATCCCTTTCATCGCCTTTTTCCAGAGCAGCGGCATTGATGTTTTGGAGTAGTGCAGAGGTCTGACGCCATTCATGCGTGCAGCTCCATTTTCAACCAGATAGAACTTGTCGCGATACGACACCAGTGTCTGGCGACCGATTTCCGCCACCTTGAAGCCGGAACATATTTTATTGTCGAGCCAGAAGGTAATTGCCTCTTCCATTGACCATTCTCCTTTATTCATGCGACTTCAGATAACTGTTACCAGAATCTGCACAACCTTACCAATAAAAATAATCCTGCAGTGCTTATCGTCAACGGCAACACAGCCACTGATGGCTGGCTGGAATCTACATCGCAAAAACGGGAGAAACAGCAGGTGCTTTCAGAAATTGTGTCACCTGATTGCACTCTGTCCGGATGACGCTGATGAGATAGTCCCAGAAGTCCGCGTTTTCAACCGTGTTCTGTACGGTTTTCTGAGGCAGAAACCGCTTCATTTCGTGAATAAAGGCACCTCTGACGCCCGGATCATCGTGTAGTGACTCCGTACGTTCTGACAGTTGCTGCAGATATTCAGCAATTGTGCGACGATGATCAATAACTTTTTTCGGGATTAAATCCAGTGGCAAGGTGACATTGTTCTGTTTGAGCCACCCTATATCCCAGAGATCACGGTTTTTGAGCCGGTTTGGACGGAGGGCAAAGGCAATGAGTTTGTCCGCAAGAATTTCTTCGCGGCTCTCTGCCTGAATAATCAAACCTGACGTCCCCATATCAACTCCATAAAGGTTGCGCAGCACAACCGGTCGTTTGTCGTAGCTTGGTATGGCACATACGTCGATATTGATCCTTTGGGACGGTAGTCCATTTTGCTCAGGCCGTGTGACCATTCTTAATTTCCATGTATCTACGTTGCCGGTATCTTTTACCGGTTCACTCATTTCAACGCGCAAACCATATTTTGTGTATAGCTGATCAACAAGAACAGTTCCTAACGTGCTCAGGGTTTCCCGCTTAAAATCGTTTCCGCCGGTAAAATCAAGATCTTCACTCAAACGGTTTGAACCGTAGCAGGCCCGCAAACAGGTTCCGCCAATAAAAGTGAGGGTGCCAAGCAACCCCGCTGCACTCATTTCCCGTATAATATCATGATGGAGCAGTTCCTTTACAACGACTGGCAGAAGTGGTGCAAGTTCCCCTTGATTTTTGAGTGCCTGGGCAACAAGGTTGTCAAACAAACTCATGAGCAGCCTCCATATCAATCAAATCGGTACTGCGTCTGGTTAAATTTATATCCACAAGGGCCAATTTAACCGAGGCGCGCCACAGGTGACAGCGTGTGTCATAAGTGAGGTGAACCGCAAGGTTTTCCGGGCGGCGCTTTGTGTGGATGTATTCAATATGGCCAAAAGCGCCACATGAAATAATGCCGCTTCGCCCTGAAGTCATAAGGGTAATCCAGTTTATTGGAATCTGGGATATCACACCGGCATCACTCAAGGCCGATTCCAGACTGATATAGGTGAATTCACCGGCACGCAGTCTGGCGGCAGCATGATACAACAATAATCCCTGTTGATAGTTTACTTTAGGATAGAGATACAAACCACGGCAGAATCGCGTAAGTATCCCATCTTTTTCAGCCCGACAGACAAGCGCCTTAAACGCACCAGCACCAAGCTCAGGAGTTGCCCCATGCAGGTCGTTCAGGGTGAACAGGTAGTGATCTGTGTCTGCAAGCGTCTCCAAAGCACGTGTAAGGGTTTTAATTGGTTGCATTATTGAAATCCAGTCAACAATAAGTTGTGTTTATTGTAACTTAATGTGTACATATTGCAAGCAATATAGCCAGAAGTATGTCGGTTTTATAGCGTAGAAATTATGTTGATGGGGGTACGTCATGTTTTCAGTGATACGTTTTATGCATGGATTTGCTGACAGATTGTGCTACTTTTAGGCAATTATCTGAGATGCACATCACTATGTAAATTATACAGGAAAATGCCATGACTGAAGCGACCCATACAACAGTGTATCGTAACGAATACACAGCCCCAAATTATAGTGTTGATAGTATCGATCTCCGTTTTGATCTAGGTGACGAGGTCACCATCGTTACTTCACGACTGTCACTTCGGGCTGCATATGATACGACATCCGGCATGCGACCACTGGTTCTGAACGGCAAGAACATTGTCCTGCGTGCGTTAACGCTTGACGGCATAGCTCTTGATCAAGGTTGCTTCAGCGCGACGCCGGAGCTGTTATCGATCAAGGACGTTCCCCCCGCGTTTGTCCTGGAAGTGACAACCGAACTTCGCCCTCAGGATAATACGTCCCTTGAGGGGCTTTACCGTTCAGACGGGATGTTCTGCACCCAGTGCGAGGCGGAGGGGTTCCGCGCCATCACCTGGTATCCGGATCGCCCCGATGTGCTGACGCTTTTCACGACGACAATCATTGCCGATCGCCTGCAGTATCCGATCCTCCTCTCCAACGGCAATCTCGTGGAACAGGGTGATTTAGAGGACGGTCGCCACTTTGCGGTCTGGGCCGATCCGTTCAGAAAACCGAGCTATCTGTTCGCCATGGTAGCGGGTGATCTGGTCTGCATCGAAGACAGTTTCACCACCTGTTCCGGGAGGGATGTGGCGCTGAGGATCTATGTGCACCAGCAGAACAGCGGCAAATGCGGCCATGCCATGCGTTCTCTCAAAAAGGCGATGCGCTGGGATGAAGAGGTCTACGGCAGGGAGTATGACCTGGATTGCTATATGATCGTGGCGGTGGATGATTTCAATATGGGGGCGATGGAGAATAAGGGGCTCAATGTGTTCAACTCCTGCTACGTCCTCGCTACTCCGGAAACGGCTACTGACGACGACTATCACGCCATCGAAGAGGTGATCGCCCACGAATACTTCCATAACTGGAGCGGCAATCGGGTGACCTGCCGCGACTGGTTCCAGCTCTCATTGAAGGAGGGACTGACTGTCTTCCGCGACCAGGAATTTTCAGCCGACATGCAGTCGCGCGGGGTGAAACGGATCGAAGACGTGCGGGGTCTCAGGACATCCCAGTTTGCCGAGGATGGGGGCCCGATGGCTCATCCGGTGCGCCCCGATTCATATATCGAGATCAATAATTTCTATACCGCAACAGTCTACAACAAGGGGGCGGAACTGGTCCGGATGCAGCACACGATGCTCGGCGCAGAGATGTTCCGCCGTGGCATGGATCTCTATTTTGACCGTTTCGACGGACAGGCGGTGACGGTTGACGACTTTGTGCAGACCATGGCTGAAGCGGGACATATAGATCTTAGTCAGTTCTCTCTCTGGTACAGTCAGGCCGGTACCCCGCTGCTTAGCGCTGCTGGTTCCTACAGCCAGGCCGATAAAACCTTTACCATGAAGATCAGGCAGAGTTGCCTGGCGACTCCCGGTCAGCCGGAAAAAAATCCGCTGCATATTCCTTTAAGTCTCGGTCTGCTGGGCCGCAACGGTGAGGAGTTGCCGCTGACTTTGGTCGGCGAAGCGCCCACTGCCGAGACGACGCGAATCCTGCATCTCCGCTCTGCGGAGGAGTCATTCTGTTTCACCGGCCTGAACGAAGAACCGACCCCGGCCCTGCTGCGAGGTTTCTCGGCGCCGGTAAAGCTCGATTATCCATACAGCAATGAACAGCTGACACTGCTGATGAAGTATGAGCCTGACCCGTTCTGCCGCTGGGAAGCGGGTCAGCAGTTGGCGGGGCAGACCATTCTCGGCCTGGTTGATGATCTGCAGCGGGGGATTGAGCTGAAGCTCGATTCAGCCTTTACCGAGGCCTTTCGTGTGTCGCTGGCGAGCGGACACCCTGACCGGGCTTTTCTGGCTGAAATGATGACTCTGCCAACCGAAAAATATCTTGCCGAACTGGTGCAGGAAGTTGACCCAATGGCGATTCACACAGCCCGACAGTTTGTAATCCGTACTCTTGCAACACGCTTCAGAGATGAATTTACGGCGGTACGCGCCGGGGGCCTGAGTGAATCCCCTTATACTCCTGATGATGGCCGCTCCGGTGAACGGCGTCTTGGCAACCTCTGTCTTGCGTATCTGACCAGCATCGGTGATCAAGACAGTATTGACCTCTGTCTGCAACAGTTCCGGCGGGCGGATAATATGACCGACAGCATCGGTGCACTGATGCCGCTCGCTTCATGCGATTGCCTGGAAAGGCCCGTTCTCCTGGAAAACTTCTACCGTCGCTGGCAGGGGGATCGCCTGGTGGTGGACAAGTGGTTTTCACTTCAGGCTGCATCCACGCTTCCCGGCACTTTGGGTGAGCTTCAAAAACTGCTGGAACATCCCGCTTTTGAACTGACCAATCCTAACCGTTTCCGCTCACTTGTCGGGGTGTTCAGCCAGAGAAACCAGGCCCGTTTTCATGATCCGTGCGGCGCTGGTTACCGCTTTCTGACAGATCAGCTGCTGCGGCTGATCCCGGTCAATCCGCAGGTTTCAGCCCGGCTGCTTGGCCCACTGACGACCTGGAGGCGCTTTGAACCGGGGAGGAGTGCATTGATGCAGCAGCAGTTGCTGCGGATTCAGGCTGTCCCGGACCTGCCTCGTGATGTGTATGAAGTTGTGACAAAGAGTTTGGCGGGGTGAAACGGTCGTGCCGGTAACTGGCAGCCTTTGCCTTTGTCCATCGGGGCTTGGGAGCCGGGCCCCTCTAGTAGGTGGTTATTTGTGATTCCCTTACCTGTTGCAGCAGTTTTGTGATGCAATCGGTATGCTCTTTCTGTGTGCCATTAAGGAGTGTCAATGTTTTAACCACCTCGGGGGAATCACCGTTAAAGTGTTGGAAGATGTTGCGTTCAATCAGAGCCTTTTCAAAATCAGCCATTGCCGTTAGTGCCTGCAGTTCGGTCAGGCTACCTGTCTCGAGCCTTTTATAAAACTCCCGAAGGTAGGTAATCATGTTGCTGACCGTGTAACTGCGTGTTTTGCCTTCACTGAAGCTAGCCTTGCCGCTTATACAGGCCTTGTGTAGCTGCTCGATCCAGACGGCATGTTCCATTTCCTCATCCATAAAAGCATGGTAGCTGTCCGCATTGTCAGGAAACAGTTCGGCGTTTTTTTGGTAGATTGACCCCATTAGTAGCTCCTGCTCTTTGAGCAGATCCAGTATCTTCTGCTGGTATGGTTCAAGTCCGGAGGTGCCTACCGGCAGGTGAGGTGCTGCTTCTGACTTTTGGCCCGTAATAGCGTTTGTCTCAGAACTGGTGCCGTTGGTGATTTTTATCAGGAGCGTTTCAAGTGAAGCGATATGTTCCTGGTCGCTGGACATCATGGCGTTAAAAAGGTTCTGGAATGACGGATCACTAAACTCCGCAATGCAGGAGAGATGAAGTTCGGCCAGTAAATGTTCAAGCCTGACTGCAAAGTCCAGCGCCTTTATCAGTGGAAGCGGGGTCTGTGTTACCTTGTTAATAGTGATTTGAAGCTTCTTGATAATGTCATCAGCCTTTTCCTGACTTATCCCTGTGCGTATCTGAAGCCCTTTACGTAATTTCAGGGCAAGACTAAACTGGTCAGCGTGGTTTTGCTCTTCGCGGGCGGTTTTGTGCCAGAGGCGGACGGCTTCGTCTGAGTCAACATAGGTCTTGGCAAAACAGGTATAGAGATCCCTGCTGAGTAGTTCGATCTCCCTGCATTTTTCCAGTATCGTCTGATCTTTGAGCGAAATGCCTCCAATGTTGTTGTCCGGCGTATCTGTAGGCACATGGTCTCCTTTGGACATCGGATACTTCCTTGCCGAATTGTCCCTGTTTTTTTAACCTGCGATTGATCGATCTGCTCGGGTTTGTTCTTCTATGTCAGCGGAAGAATCCAGTCAATTGACAGATTGTTCTCCGATATCAGCCTCAATAGCGCATGACCCTTCCCAAAAACTGTCGCAGTTCTTTGCTCTTCGGCTCGGCGAACAATTGTTCGGCCGGGCCGTTTTCTACAATCCTTCCGTCAGCCACAAACAGACAATAATCTGCTGCCGTGCGGGCAAACCCCATATGATGCGTCACCAGCAGCAGGTCTCGTCCCTCGTCGCGCAACTCTCCGATAATATCCAGCACCTCCGAAGTCATCTCCGGATCGAGCGCAGAGGTCGGTTCATCAAACAGCAGAAAACGCGGCTTGATGGCAATGGCACGGGCGATGGCGATTCGCTGCTGCTGGCCGCCAGACAGTTGGGCCGGTTTCTTGTCGGCGTGCCCCTCAAGTTGAAAACGTTTCAGGATCGACTCTGCCGCCTCCATCGCTTCGGGATGACGGTAGCCGTGGGCCTGTTCCAGCGGCAGCAGGATGTTTTCGAGAGCTGTCAGGTGCGGGAAGAGGTTGAAGGCCTGGAAGACGGTGCCGATGCTGCGGCGATGGAGCAGCAGACTCGCGTCATCAAACTGCAGCAACTCGCCATCGATGCTCAGCTGTCCGCAATCGGGCCGCTCCAGTCCGGCAATAGTCCGCAGCAGTGTTGTTTTGCCGCCCCCCGAAGGGCCGATCACAGCCATCGCACGAGTGTCCGGCAGATCGATGGTGATATCATTCAGTACCCGACGCGAGCCGTATGATTTCATCAGGTTTTTAAAGCTAAGTTGCATAGCGGTATTTTTGCTCCAAATAGCGGCTGAACAGCGAAATCGGCAGCGTCAGCAACAGGTAGCCGACCGCCAGAGGCAGGTAGCTTTCCAGTGTGCTGAAGGTGAAGGCGTTGACCTCCTGTGCGTTGAGGGTGAATTCGCTGACGGCGATGATCGACAGCAGGGAGGAATCCTTGATCAGCGAGGCGAACTGGCCGGTCAGCGGCGGCAGGATCCGGCGCACGACCTGCGGGAAGATGACGAAACGGTACGTCTGCAGGCGGGTCAGGCCGATAGCCGCAGCAGATTCCAGTTGTGACTCGCCGATACTCTCGATGCCGGCCCGAATGATCTCGCTCAGGTAGGCACCGGCGAAGAGCGCCAGCGTCAGTATCCCGACCGCATAGCGATTGCTGACTCCGACCGCATCCGCTACGACATAGAAAAAAACCAGGATCTGCACCAGAAGCGGCGTGCCACGCACAACTTCAATATACAGCAGCGACAGATAGCGCAGCGGCAGCAGTCGTGAGCGTCGGGCGAGGGCGAAAAAGACGCTGATCAGCAGGCTGAGGCAGAGTGCGGCAGCCGAAATCAGCAGTGTCGTCAGCCACCCCTGGAGAAATTTCTGACGGTACTGCCAGACCGCCCCCCAGTTCCAGCCGTACTGAAGCTGGTTGAAAGCGAACCAGAACAGGACGGAGATCAGAAGAAGTACGGTCGTAAACGCCACAATCCGGGAGAGCAGCGGCGGAGCGCTGCCGTCTTCAGGCTGGCTCAATATCGCTGACAGCATGTTACCCATAGGCGATCCTTTACATCTACAGGAAGAACGGATAACCGAGTTTTTTGAACTGTTCCTTCTGCTCTTTCAGCCAGCGGTCCCCCAGGCGCTCAAAACCGCCCTGCGCACGATATTCTTTCAGGAAGGCATTGACGCGTGACTTGAGTGGCTGGTTCCCTTTACGGATGCCGACCGCCCATGCTTCCCGCTGGAACGGTTCCAGCAGCGCCCTGGTTGTCTGCTGGTTGCGCTGCCAGTTGCTGTAGGTTGACATCTGGTCATAGATAAAGGCGTCGGCCTTTCCCTGCACCACCTCCAGTACTGCTGCGGACTCTTTGTCCAGTACCAGGACGCGGGCGTGTTTCATCTTTTTGCTGGCATAGTTGTGGCCGGTGGTACCTTTTTTGACAGCGACCGTCATACCGGCCTTGTCCAGATCGGCAATCCCCTGAATTAAAGAGGCCTTGCGCACCAGCAGGCAGAGTCCGGTCTGCAGATAAGGGTCGGAAAAATCAATCGACCGGGCCCGCTCCGGCGTGGCGGTCATTGATGAAATGATCAGATCGATCTTCCCGGTTTTGAGCGAGGGGATCAGGCCGTCATAGGTGATGTTCCGGATTTCAACTTTCATTCCCAACGCTGCGCCGAGTGCCTTGGCGAGATCTACGCTGACGCCGCTCGGCCGCCCCTTGGTGTCAGTCATCTCAAAAGGTGGATAAGCCAGCTCCATCCCGACCGTCAGTGTCCCCTTGCCGGCAGCGCCGGCGGAGTTGTAAGCGGCGGTACAGAAAAGTAGAACTGTCAAAAAAAAGATGGTACCTCGAAAAACCGGATGCGAAAAAGTTCCTGTTCTCATATGTTATCCCTCCTTTTTGAAGTTTTGCTAATATAGCGCAAAGCCGGAACGGATTCAAGCTCACTGTCGGTTTACAGGAGGCGGTTCAGAAACCCCCTGATCCGCTCGTTATCCTGCGCTATGCTGAAGAGCTCGTCAGGCGTCCCCTGGGCCAGAAAATTCCCCGACTCCATAAAAATAACCCGGTCAGCCAGTTCCCGTGCGAAGCCCATGTGATGGGTAACAATAATCATGGTCATGCCTTCATCCGCCAGGGTGTGGATGGTATCGAATACTTCGCCGACCAACTCAGGGTCAAGGGCCGACGTCGGCTCGTCGAACAGCATCAGCTTGGGCCGCATGGCCAGGGCGCGTGCAATTGCCACCCGCTGTTTCTGCCCGCCGGAAAGGGTGGCGGGAAATACGTCGCGCTTATCGGCCAACCCTACTTTTTCCAGTATGTCAACGGCGATAGAACGAGCTTCTTCGGCTGATTTACGCTGTACGGTCAATGGTCCTTCCATCACGTTGCCGAGTACGGTCATATGCGGGAAAAGATGGAAATGCTGGAAGACCATGCCGATCTCGGCCCGCAGAGCACTGATCGCCTGGGGGCGGTCCGGATGACGTTTGCCGCTGCGCATTACATACCCGACTTCACGACCTTCAAAACAAATGGTTCCCTCCTCAATTTCTTCCAGCAGGTTAATCGCCCGCAGCAGCGTGGATTTACCGGAACCGGAGGGGCCGATGATGACAAGCTTTTCGCCTGGTGAAACTTCCAGGTTGACTCCGTTAACCGCCGTCAGCTCTTTGAATCGTTTGGTGATGTTCTCCAGTTTCAGGAGTGGTTGATTAGCGATGCTCATAGATCCCCGCCCGATACTCTATCTTTTCGAAGATAAAGGTGAATATTGTCGTCAGCACCAGGTAGATAACCGCCGCCAAGGCCAGTGCCGTGATGTTGAAATAGGTGTTGAAGAGCTGGTCGGCTGAGCGCATCAGTTCGACCATGGCGATGGTTGAAACAAGGGCTGTATCCTTGATCAGGGCGATAAACTCGTTGCCGATGGGTGGCATAAGGCGCTTGTAGGTCTGGGGGATAATTACCCGCCGCATGGCCTGGCTGTAGCTCATGCCGATGGCTTTGGCCGCCTCCATCTGACCGTGATCGATGCTCTGGATTGCACCACGGATGATCTCTCCCAGATAGGCCGAGTAGTTCAGGCCAAGACCGATAACTGCCGCGGTAAACGGCGGCAGGGTGATGCCGAGTGAGGGGAGGCCGTAATAAATGAAAAACAGTTGCAGAAGGAGAGGGGTGCCGCGGAAGAACCAGATAATGAACCAGCATGTTCCTGAAACCGGCCGCAGGGTGCTGATGCGCCCCAGTGCAATCAGCAGCCCACCCAGAGGTGAAACCAGCATGGTGCAGAGCACCAGCATAAGTGTCATGAGTGCGCCTTTGGCCAAGGAGGGCAAGAAACGCAGGGTGTCGGACAGGACGGTGTGCCAGCCGGGTTTTAGTTGATCTCTCAATGCCGCGACGAAGTTACGGGCTTCGCTGTTGTCGGGGAAGAGTATCAGGACTTCCTGACAGTCGGCGATTGCACTGTCGGTGTTCTCCTGTGCGGCATGGATACGGGCGGCCTGCATGCGGCTTGAGACAAATGGTCCGGCCTCTTCACCGGCTGCAGGGGTTGGAACCTGTCTGAGCAGAGTTAATGCGCCGTCCAAATCACCCAGGGCCATCAGGTCGCTGGACTGGCGAAAGAGCTGGTCGTAATCTACCGCGCCAAGACAGTTCCCGGCTAGCGTACATAAAAAAAGCAGGGCCACAAAGGCCCTGCTGACTAGATATATCATCGAAACCTTCACGTATTAAAATTTCTTCGGGTTGGTAAGGTCTTCCGCAAACCACTTGCGTGATATTTTGGCCATGGCGCCATCCTTGACCATCTTGTCAAGGGTCTGCTGTACTTTTTTACGCAGATCTGTGTCATCTTTGCGGAAAGCAACGCCAAAAGGCTCTTTGCTGATCATGCCGGGGATGATTTTGAACTTGCCGGGGCGTTTGGCGATCATGTCACGACCGGTGACATTGTCAACCACGACCACATCGATGCGGCCGGCTTCAAGGTCAAGCAGAGCCTTGGGATAGTCCCCGTATTCTTTTAATTCGGTTGGCGCATTGGCCAGTTTCTTGACAGCTTCGATGCCTGATGAACCCTTTTGGGTGCCGGCTTTGTAGTTTTTGAGAGCCTTGAGACTTTTGAAGCGTTTATCCTTGAAATTCACGATAGCGATCTGGCCGTCCATTATATAGGGTTTGCTGAAGGCTACCTGTTTGGCACGCTCTTCGGTGATGGTCATGCCGTTCCAGATGCAGTCGAATTTTTTGGCATCAAGGGAGTGGATTACTCCGTCCCAGGCGGTCGGCTGCCACTCGATCTTGATACCGAGCCGTTTGCCGACTTCTTCAGCTGCGTCGATATCAAAGCCGACCAGTTTGCCGTCAGCCTGCCGGTAGCCCATTGGTGGGAAAGAGTCATCAAGACCGATCATGAGTTTACCATCTTTTTTAACCTTGTCCCATGAACCGTCACCGGCAAAGGCGGTAACGGCAAACAGTGACATAACGAGGCACGACAACAGCAGCAGCAATTTCTTCATGAAGTTCATCTCCTTAAACCAAGATATGGTAAAACGGCCAAAAGTATTCCAGAAAAGGTCAGACCAGTCAAGGCATATTGCTTGATGCATAAAACGGAGTTGCCTGGAGTCACTCGGCAAGGAGCGCCCGGTCATTTTCAAAACCATGATGACGAAGTTCATGGAACTTTTCGATCAGCTTTTCGACCGTAAGCTCCTTCTTGGCGTCACCTGCCGCATCGAAAATTATCTCACCCCGGTCCATCATCAACAGGCGGTTGCCATACTCTATGGCGTGGCTCATGTTGTGGGTGATCATCATGGAGGTGAGTTTGTGCTCCTTGATAAACTTGTCCGTCAGTTCGAGGACAATTTCAGCATTTTTGGGGTCAAGTGCGGCGGTGTGCTCATCCAGCATGATCAGGGCGGGCTTGGAAAGTACCATCATCAGCAGGGTCAGCGCCTGACGCTGCCCACCTGAGAACATGAGTAGATTTTCCTTCATACGATGTTCCAGTCCCATCTTCAGCTGGAGCAGCTCAGAACGGAAGTACTCCCTCATCTTGGTGTTAAGGCTCCGTTTCAACCATTTGAACCCCTTGCGGTAGGTGATCATCATGTTGTCTTCCAGGCTCATGTTGGAGGCGGTGCCGAGCAGCGGGTTCTGAAAAATTCTGCCGATATACTGTGCCCGCTTGAATTCCGGTTCGTGTGTTACGTTTCGGCCTTTAACATGGATGGAGCCGAGCGTCGGGGTAATTGTCCCGGCGATCAGGTTGAAGAGTGTAGATTTTCCGGCGCCGTTACTGCCGATAATGGTGATGAAGTCGCCTTCCCTGACGTTCAGGTTGATGTTGGTCAACGCCTGATTTTCATTAACCGTACCTTGATTGAAAATAACCGAAACATTCTTTAGCGCTATCATTTTTGCACCATTGCCTTGAAGGCGGCTATATTAAGCTTCCTGGACTGAGTCAGAACCAGCAGGATGATAATCAAAAGGCCCTTGATCAGATTCAGGTCATTGGGGGTCATCTGTATGATATAGCCGTAATAGCGTCCCAGGTACATGACGGCTTGGAACAGGATGGATCCGGCCAGCGCACAGAGTGTCAGTACGCCGATACGGTTGCTTTTCATGACCAGAAACTCTCCGATCATGACCGAGGCCAGACCGGTTATTATGATTCCCTGGCCGAGTCCTACGTCGGCAAAACCAAGATACTGCGCCGCAAAGGCGCCCGACACGGCTACCAGTCCGTTTGACAGACCGAGTCCTATGGTTTTCAATGTTTTGGGGTTGATCCCTTGGGAAATAATCATCTGTTCATTGTTTCCCATCGCCCCTATGGCCATGCCGAGGTCGGTGCGGAAAAAGAGATCCAGCAGCAGCTTGATGATGAGAGCCATAACAAGAAAAAAGACCAACATGATATATTCGTCCGGGAGTATGCCTGACAGACGGCTTGAAATATCCGATAAAATGGTGTCCTGTTCAAGTACCGGGACATTGGCGCGGTTGCCGAGGATGCGGATATTGATAGAGTACAGCATGGTCATGGTCAGAATGCCGGCCAGCAGATTGGGGACTTTGAGGTGGTTATGAATCAGTGCGGTGATAACACCCGCAATCACGCCGCCAATAAAGGCAAGGAGCAGTGCCAGCCAGCTGTTCATGCCAAGCAGTATGCCCTGGACCATCAGTGCGGCCCCCAGCGGGAATGAACCATCCACCGTCAGGTCGGGAAAATCAAGCACTCTGAAGGTGATGAATACTCCCAGCACCATAATTCCATAGATCAGACCTTCAACCAGAATCCCTTCAATCATAGTAAAACCGTTCCAACCTTTTAAAGTGATATATTTATTTGCCCGGTAACCGCATCGGTTACCGGGCAGCAGAAATTATTTGTTGATCAGTTTGCCGTTCTCAATGATCTTGTTGGCGCTTTTCACAATATCCTTCGGGATCGTCAGGCCGAGTTTTTTGGCAACATCCAGATTGATCAGCAGATCAACATCCGAAGTCTTGGTCATAAAGCGGGTCGGGATCTGTTCCGGTTTCTTGCCATTGAGAATTTCGGCGACCAGTTTTCCGGTAGCCCTGCCCATTTTGTAATAATCAAAGCCCCAGGCGGCCAGGACCGGGTACTTCTCAGCTGAACTCGGGTCGGCTGACATGATCAGGACCCTGTTTTTTGTGGCAACGTCCGCAATGGCACTCAACGCGGATACGACGGTATTATCCGTGCTGATATAGAGCGCGTCCACCCGCCTTATAATCGACTGAACGGCCTGTTTTACCTCGGCTGATTTGGATACAGTCGTTTCCACATATTCAAGCCCCAGCTCCTTGCAGGCTTGTTTGACGACACCAGCCAGCACGACGGCGTTTTCTTCGGAGCTGGTGTAGATATGGCCAAGGCGCTTAATCTTCTTGATCTTGAGCAGCAATTGAATCTGCTGCTTGACCGGGGTCATGTCGGATACGCCGGTGACCGGTCTCCTTGATTTTTCAAGTGATGGAACCAGGCCGGCTTTTACCGGATCTGTTACCGCCGAGAATACAATCGGGATACCGTGCAATGTGTTTACCAGTGACTGGGAGGTCGGCGTAGCAATGCCGACCGCCAGGGTCACCTTTTCCGACTGAAACTTGTTGGCGATCGAGGCGGCCGTACTGATGTTCCCATTAGCGTTCTGCAGGTCAAAGGTGGCATTGATTTTTTCCGCAGCCAACTCGTCCTGGATACCTTTTTCAACGGCGTCCAGGGCCGGATGGGCAACTATTTTGGATATTCCGATAACAATTTTCTTGGGTGGAGCAGCAGCGAAGAGTGATGAAACCGGGACCAGGGCAATCAAAAATAACGCAATAACCACATTCATAGACTTTTTCACCTGTAACCTCCTGAGTAAAATATACCTGCAGTGTCGTCTCAGCTGACCAGATGTGGTCAGAAAGTTTGAGAAAGTATCACTCAATATGCAGAGTCGTCAATACGGTTTATCTGCTGAACGCAAATATGAATTGAGGTAACAGGTGCCATTTCTCAAATATTGCCGTAAATTTAGAGGGTTAAAATCCGAATATTCCGCGCAGACGATTGCCGATCTCTTTAGCCGGGCTCTCCTTGTCAATGGCGGAATCATCTTTGTCAGTGCGAGAATCATCAATGGACTCAGACGCTGCGTTCCCTTTTTTTGTGGCAGTTCCCTTGCGTGAAGATTCTCTACCTTCACCAGCCATCAGCGGCATCATGGCGGTCGATTTCAGCCGTACCTTTGCAGACCATTCTATGTCCCAAAGCTTCTTCGGGTCTTTCGGCTTCGGCGGATGGACAAGATTCAACTCTTCACCGTAAGCGATAAACTGCAACATACCTGCCTCCCCTTCCTTAAAGATCGGAGGGATCGTGCAGGAAGTTTTTGACGGGTCAAGGATGACTTTCTCCTTGATAAAGCGGGTGACGTCGCCCGGCGTCAGATAGCCCTGCAGGGCAAAGCCGGGCTCAGGAACCTCGCTGGCCGACCAGAAGATCGTTTCGCCACTCTCCTGATTATGCCCGATTGCTGTAGCAAAATAACCGATTGCGGTGGGGATTGACTTCCATTCAACTGTGGTTGCCCCCGCAGCAGTTTTCTGCAACGGCGAAAATTCAACCGGAGCCATGAAGTCCCGTTTTTTATCCAGAGTAAATAAGATGTCCGGGGTGTAGTTTCCCTTGACAATGTGGCTTCCAATCAGTGAGCTTTCTGCCGGAATTTCCGTCCGGTCATCCTTGTTCGGCCATTCGCTGTAGGTCCACCCCTGGCGGGGTGCAGGAGGAGTCTGGCGGGTCGGAGTCCGGCCGATAAATGCTCTGCCGAAATCGGCAAGGCTCATTGTGGAGGTGTCGATCACCTTTGGCTGCCCTTTGCGGATCGTCTCGCCGCATCCCCAGTAGATTAGCATCCGCGCCTTCGGTTTCTCATGCTTTTCCGTTTTTTCACCCTGTTCAGGCCTCACATATTCTGATTTTTCCAGCTTTGGAGTCACAAGTGGCAGTGATGCCCCCATTTTCTGTCCGGGTGGAATTTCGTGGTCCGCTTTCGGTGGACCGGTCGGCACGCGGGGGGATTCCAGCTGCAGTTGAAGATCGCGCCGTGGACCGAATAATTTTTTGCCTCCAAATATCGCTGCAATTCCGCTCACACCAGCAGGCATACCCGGTATGCTCTGGTTGCTGGTAGAGATGCTCATCCAGTAATGCGGGTACGGTTTCTGCTTCTCAGCTCCAAAAACAGAAACGACAAGCAACAATGACAACGAAAAACAACCGCAAGTTATCCAAGGTAATTTTTTCATAAAACCTCCTGGTTGATGTAATTAACAGGCTCAGAATTGAACGACTTGAGGACGATGGCCGGATAAGGAAAGGTTAGCGCAAAAAAGTATCAAGTCAATCTATGCAAATACGTTTGCTATTTGTCCTCCATGCTGTTGAATGGTATCATTTGACAAGTAATTCTTAGCGGCATTGAACTGGTAAACCTTTTATTAGTCCAAAAGCCGGATATGGAGAGGATCATGACCCGCTACGCAATAGGCGATATACATGGCGGCAGTAAAACTTTTCGCGCTCTCCTCGCTGGTTTGAATCTCCGGCATGGCGACCTCCTTTACATGCTGGGGGACTATATCGATCGCGGCCCGGACAGCAGGGGGGTGCTGGACATTATTCTGCAACTCATGGACGAAGGTTTTGATGTGCGTCCCGTACGGGGCAACCATGAAGATATGCTGCTTGAATCCGTTGCCGGAACGTATGATGGCTGGATGGAAGGGTGGGGGAGAGAAACCTTGAAGAGTTTCGGCGTGACGACTCCGGAAGAGCTGCCGTCACGTTATCTCACGTTGCTCGAGCAGATGCCGTATATCCGGTTGGACGAGAACTTCATCTTTGTCCATGCCGGGCTGGATATGGCAGCGGACGATCCACTGACGGAAAGCACTCCGTTGGCAATGGTCTGGGGGGGGAACAACCCTGTTGTGATCGCTAGGAACAAGCTGCGTGGGAGAACCCTCATCACCGGTCACAAAATAAGGGCGCTCCCGCTGATAGAAGTGTCGCTGCGGACTAACCATTTCCAGCTTGATAACGGCGCTTTCACCAATATGCAGCCGTATTTCGGGAATCTGGTGGCGCTGGACCTTGATACTCGGACTTTGATTATTCAACCATGGCTTGATGGCGCGGCTTAGCTGTAACAACAGACGATTCTGAAAGCTAAAAGCTGATGAATATAAATGGGACCATGATGAATGTACTGTGATAGGGTATCGACACATTGGGGAAGTGCTGCTCTTGGTGGTATGCCAGTGAAATACAACAGAGTACGAAGAGCCCCTTTCAGAAGGGCTTCACATCAATAAGTAATTGGAGGCAGCATGACAGGTGAGGAAATAAGGAAGAAAGCGGTCAAAATAGCTGCCGTGCTGATTGTAGCCGTAGTTGTTCTCTGCGCAGGATATGTCATGATTGTTGTTAACTGGAGCTATTCCAAAGGGGAGAGGGTCGGTTACGTCCAAAAGTTTTCAGAAAAAGGGTGGCTCTGCAAAACCTGGGAAGGGGAGCTGCAGATGCTGCCGGTGCCGGGTACAGTGCCGGAGAAATTTCTTTTTTCGGTACGAGACAAGGCTGTTATCGGCAAGATCAATTCATCCATGGGTAAAAAAGTTTCGGTCTCCTACGAACAGCATATAGGTATCCCCACGACCTGTTTTGGCGAGTCGGAATATTTTGCAGTTAATGCCAAGGCGTTGGAATAAAATGGAAATATAAATACACTCCCTCAAAAACTGGAATGTAAATCCTGCGACGTCTGCCACAAGACTGACTAAGAAAAGGAGATCACATCATAACTCAACTGTTTGAGCCGCTTTCACTTCGCAGTGTCATACTGCCGAACCGGATTGCAGTTTCACCCATGTGCCAGTATTCAAGCGAGAATGGCTATGTCAACGATTGGCATCTGGTTCATCTTGGCAGCCGCGCAGCCGGAGGGGCCGGACTGGTTCTGACCGAGGCCACGGCTGTAACCCCGCAGGGGCGCATCAGTCCGAAAGGTCTTGGCATCTGGAACGACGACCAGATCGAACCGCTTGCGCCCTGGCCTGCCCAATATCTGCGCGCGGCGCCTGCAGACACACCGGTTCACCTGGTTGATTCAGCATACGTGGCAGCGCCTTCGATTCTGATTTGAATGTAATTTTGATTACTTTTGTATTTGTCATTGGATTTGGTACGAAGAAAGACGGACCGTAAAGATCTGCCTTTCTTCTCATCAAATTGACCTGTTTTTTCGTTAGTAACTGATATAGTGCCTATTTTTTAGCTTTTCATGTGACAGGCTATGTCAGGTTTAATTACTCAGGTGTTTAAAATAACTATTGACACATAATAACAACTAGTTATATGCCTTGCACATTCACTATGCAATCCGGTAAACATCCAGATTCTATGTGACATTTTTGAAACTTATCCACAGTTTCCACAGGGTTTTCAACATATTTTGTGGAAAGCCTTTCATGCTCGAAATAACAGTTACTTAGTAGCTTAATGAAAAATATATCTGCGGTTAGATAAAATTATTCCGGAGTCGTCTATAGCGGACATCCCAGACGTAGAGGGCAACCTCAACGGCATCTGATTCGGCAGAGTGTTCTATCAGAGACCAGATAGAATCAGTGCAACAGACGTCCCGGCGATACATTCTTGTCTCGTTTGGGAATGAACTGCTGAGGTCAATTAGCACACCGTCAGAAATTGCCTGCTGTCTGGTGTATGAGTGGACAAGATCATATAGAGCTGTTTTTGTGTACGGCATTGCTGAAAATAACAGGGGTTATATTGGCGAAGACAAACTTGCAACACTGAGGGAAATCGGGGCGGCATGGCTTGCGGTTCAGTCGGAACAACTTGACCATGTTATCAAATTTAAGCCGGATTTATGGGAAAAATGATCAAGGGAGGTTTGTATGGACAGACGCACATTCATAAAAGCCACTGGAACCGCTCTATTGCTGGCTCCAACGTTGATTAAGGAAGTTCTTGCAGCTCATGAACAATCGCTGGTCGCAGTGGCAGAGGGTACCGATTATGCTGCTATAACCAGAAAAGCCATTAATACTGTCGGTGGTATGAAGCGGTTTGTTAAGCCCGGTGATGTGGTAGTTGTTAAACCCAACATGGGATGGGACCGCTCGGTCAAGTTTGCTGCCAATACCCATCCCCTGGTGGTACGGGCGGTTGTGGAGGAGTGCCTGGCTGCAGGGGCTAAAAAAGTCAAAGTATTTGATAATACCTGTAACGATCCTCGCCGCTGTTATGTTAACAGCGGTATTGAGGCGGCCTTGAAAGGAATGAAAGGGGTCGAGTGCAAGCATATTGAAACGGAGCGTTTCAGGAAAGTCGCTTTGAACGGCACGTTTCTGAAGGAATGGGATTTGTATGACGAGGTTCTCTCTGCCAATGTTTATATCAACGTGCCGGTAGCAAAGCATCACGGGCTTTCAAAGCTGACGCTCGGTTTGAAAAATGTCATGGGGATCATGGGTGGTAACCGTGGCTACATTCACCGCAACCTGGATGCAGCCCTGGCGGATGTCAACGCGCATGTGAAGAGCCACCTCACCGTTATCGATGCAACCAGAATCCTCACAGCCCACGGGCCACAGGGGGGAAATATTGCCGATGTCAGGGTGCTTAACAAAGTGATCGCTTCGACCGATATTGTTGCTGCCGACGCCTATGCCACAACATTGTTCGGCATGAGGCCGTCAGATATTCCGGTGACGGTTACCGCCTACAAGCGTGGCCTCGGAGAGATGAATCTGGACAAGATCAAGGTAGTAAAGGCGTAGTGACATGAAGTTAACCACTGCCCGCATCTGCCAGCTTATCTTCCTGGCGCTGTTCCTGATACTGTTCGTTCAGACCGAATACCGTGGCCGCGATGATATTAATGCCGCCGTCAATGCCTTTTTCAGGGCCGATCCGCTGGTGCTGTTCAGTTATCTGCTTGCCGCAAAGTCATGGAGTTGGCTACTGCTGCCCGCCGCGCTTATGACCGTGGCGACGCTGGTTCTTGGACGCTTTTTCTGTGGATGGATCTGCCCTCTGGGTACTCTCCTCGATCTGGTGACTTCAAAGATCCGCAAGAGTACTCCGATCAAGGCGCTCAAGGGGAACTTTAAATACTGGCTGCTGCTGCCGCTGCTCTCGGCATCGCTGTTTAATATCAATCTGAGTGGCCTGCTGGACCCGATTGCCATTCTGCTGCGTGCTATGACTTTTCTGCTCTACCCGGTTCTTGGTCTTATGAGCAGAGAAGGATGGGTCGGATTGTACCGTATGATCGGTGAACGGCGTGATGCTCTTGCACCTGCTTACAATTTGATTCGTGACAATCTGCTGCCGTTCCGCGACACGCAATACCCGTTGGCGCTCCTTTCAACAGCCATTCTGCTCGGCATTATCGCCCTGGAGCGATTTGAAACGCGCAACTGGTGCCGGAACATCTGCCCGCTTGGGACGTTGCTCGGTTGGCTGGCGCGTTTTTCCCCCTTCAGCAGAGTTCCGCAGCTATTGTGCGGCGACTGCGGAAAGTGTCGCGAGATGTGCCCCACCAGCTTTGATCAGGATGTCCTGCACAAGGAAGAGTGTATCCTTTGTATGGAATGCCTGCAGGGGTGCCCGCATGAGAGGATATCATTTCGTCCTTCTCTGAAACTGAACGGGTGTGGTCCGCTGTTACCGGAGCGGCGTGTTCTTCTGGGCGGAATGGCTGGTGGCCTGCTGCTGGCGCTACCGATTTGTTTTCGCTATCCAGAAAAGCAGTCACGTCTGCTGCGTCCGCCTGGTGTACGGAGTGAAGATGATTTTCTGAAGAAATGTGTCCGTTGTGGTGAATGCATGAAGGTCTGCCTGAAGAATGCCCTGTATCCGTCGGCTTATCAAGCCGGGCTAGAGGGGATATATACCCCGCTGCTTATTCCCAGGCTGGGATACTGCGAGTACAATTGCACTCTGTGTGGTCAGGTTTGTCCGACCGGGGCAATTCCGCCCCTTCCTGTTGAAACCAAGCGGCGTGAAGTGATCGGCAAGGCGGTCTTCGATAAAAACCACTGCCTGCCGTTCGCCCGCAAGATCGACTGCATTGTCTGTGAAGAGCATTGTCCGATTCCAGAGAAAGCCATCCGTTCCCGGGATGTGCAGGTCATGGGACTGGACGGCCTTGTCAGAACGGTTAAGGAACCGTATATAGTTGAGGAAATCTGCAATGGCTGCGGCATTTGCGAAAATGTCTGCCCGTTGGAGACGAAGGCGGGCATTGAGGTGTTTGCGGTGAAGAACCGTACGCCGATTTCTCAGTCGTCGGTCGGGCAAGAAGCGAAGGAATCAAGTATATATCATTGAGTCAATAAGCAGTTGGCAATAACTGTTGAATATGCCGGAATGAACAACGGAAGACAAATTATCACATGGTAAAATTCTATTTTCAAAAAATGGAGAGTAATCAGAATGTGCGGAAGATTCGTAACCAATAAGGGAAATATGTAAAAGGTTTGGAAGAAGACCGGCTTCTGATCCTGGAATGTTTTGGAAGAGATTATTTAAACAGCAGAAACAGCATGACCCCTGACTTACAGACTTTTGGTGAAAGTTTTAGTGATAGTCAAGGGTCATGTCGTGATAACAGCCTGTTTTTACAGACTTTTAGATGGTGGAGGCGGTGGGAGAATAAGACGCGTCAAAAAGCGTGTCCGAATCACCTTCAAAAAACCATCAAGTTGTTGAGTCTGTTACCTTTTTAGCCTCGGTGTACTGAACTCTTCACTTTACGGTGTACCGAAGAGTTTTTGAAAGTGTACCGAGCGGTGTATTGAAGCAACGTCGGATTTAGTGATATCCTAACAGGTCCTTTGGATTCTGTACAGTTCCCAGTTTGAGCTGCTGAAAGTAGGAATCGAATTGCCCCAGTTAGATTGTTGAAAGTGGGAATAGAACTGGAATTTTTAATACAGAAAAAGCTGCTCAAATCATCTGAGCAGCTTGTCACTGTTAAAACCTGTAGTAATATAAAACAATAATTATATTAACTACTTGGTGGAGGCGGTCGGAGTCGAACCGACGTCCAAAAGACCTACAAAACCAGACACTACGAGCGTAGTTCATTTTCTAATCTTACGCTCTGGTCGAAATAGAACGAAATCCCCGGAGCCTCAGAAGGTTTGACTGACACCTACAACCAGGATCACTCTAGTTTGCTTCTTTTGATGTGCGAAGAGTTACCAGAACTATCTACTCTTTACACCACCTAGGATTTTCTCTAGGGATTGTTGACACTAAGCAGCGAGGCAAGCCTCAAAAGCGTAGTTGTCTGCTGTTGCATTTGTTAAGTTGGCAATTAATAATTCGCAGATTTTTTAACGCGGGCCATCTGCGTCCCTCGGCTCGCTTCCAATTCCTTTAATCCCCTGTCGAAACCTTTACGCCCCCATAACCTAAATGAGTGCATACCCACCGTGTGACTACCAACTCACACAGTCTAGACGTTGTGAGGAAAATCTGCAATGCAAATTTACTGATAAAAGGGTTGTACTTGTCAAATTCGTACAATACATGAAGGGCTATCAAATTTTGGATTGTTAATCAAGTTTGAAACAGTGTAAGCATCCAGCAGTTCAGAAGCGCATGGATGTAGTAGGTCTTTCAGCTCATCCGACTTAGTGTTCGGTTCAAGCCAGTTTGCTAATGATTTCGGCGATAGAATTACCGGCATCCGATCATGAATCGGAGCCATCAACTCATTGGCTTTTGTCGTAATGATGGCACAGGTCTCAATCAGACTGCCGTCAGGTGATTGCCAATGCTCCCATAACCCGGCTAAAGACAACGGCCTGTCTTCAACCCCCTTGATATACCAAGGCTGTTTTGATCCCCCTACCGGCACCCACTCATAAAATCCGCTCGCTGGGATAATGCAGCGACGATGCTTGAAAGCAAATCTAAATGACGGTTTTTCGGCGACAGTCTCACCTCGCGCATTAATCAGACTGTGAGAGAATCGCGAATCTTTAGACCAAGATGGGATCAACCCCCAGCTGACCTAGACGAGTTCGCGTTGACCTGAAACGTCCTGCCTGACTACCATGACCGGTTGGGACGGAGCGATATTGTAGCGTGGAGACAAATCTGATGGTGCAAGCACTTCGTAAATGACAGCCAGCAGTTCAGGTGACAGGAGTGATGTGAACCGACCGCACATAGCTATTTCTCCCGAACGGAAAAACGGTCAATAGCATTGATCCGGCTGATTTGGACCCGGTCAGTTGAACTATCGGAATAGACCTCACTGGCAAGCCAGGCAAGCTCTTCATTTTCAAGAGCACTAGGAACGCTGATCCACCACGCTTTACACCCACCTTGTGAACCATCATTCCAGCGATAACCACGCTGTTTCAGTATATCCTTTTTGTCAAACGGTGCGCCAACGGCACTGATTTTTGAGGATACTTCGTCATAGGTGTTTAGCAGCGATTTGAATACGGAAGTTTTACTCACCGGCAGTTTTCCCAGAAGGATACCAAGCACCCCTTCCGCATCATCCAGGGCACGGTGGGCGTTTATGAACAAACCGAATTTAAACAGCAGATATTCCAGAACACGAGTGGATATCCTCTCTGCCTGCCAGTCTATCTGATTTACGGAACAAGCCCACGGAAGCGTCGTGAAAGCCGGAAAGCGAGCCTCGACAAATTTACGATCAAAACCGGCGTTGTGTGCAATCACAACAGTTGCCAGGTTTGCAAGCCTGTTTACCTGGTCGTCATCCAAGTGTTGTCCGTAAACCATATCATCGGTTATTCCAGTAATCTCGATGATCTCTTTCGGGAGTGGACGCCCCGGATCTTCAAAGCCATTGTACCGGTCAGTAATGCGTATGATCTCGGCAGTAATCGGGTCATATTCAAAGGCGACTATCCCCAACTCAATGATCTTGTCCTCAGCATGACTGAGGCCGGTCGTCTCGGTATCAAGACAAATCCCGATTTTTGATCCTACAACAGATCTCAGTGTGAAGCTGGATTCCCGTTCAAGGTTCAGTTTACGGAGTACAGAGAACTCCCCAGTAGCATGAAGTGCTGTCACTGCAATCTCAGCTTCCAGCAAGTTCATTGGCTCTTTTTGGAAATCTCTGGTTTTGGATGTTTTCATCTGTCTTGAAGATGCCATAGTTATACCGGCCTCTTTCCACGCAGCATTAGTGTGAGCATGCTATCGAGGGATGAGGCGAAGCGTTGCCGGTCGGTGAGACTGAATTGACCTGGACCGCCTTGAGCAAATCCTTCAGAGCGAAGCTCCATCATCAGGTCACGGATGGAAAGACGTTCACCAACATTCTCCTCGGTATAGAGTTCACCACGAGGGTCAAGGGCAACACCGCCGTTGGCAACAATTCGAGCGGCAAGAGGAATGTCGGCAGTTATCACCAGATCTTCAGGAGAGGCATGTTCGGCGATATAATCATCGGCGACATCAAAGCCATCGGCGACAACAATCGATTCAATCAATTTGGAGTTATGTTTGCTCAGGCACTTGTTTGCCACAAGCAGGACCGGCAGGCTGAGTCTTTCGGAGGCACGGAAAATAATCTCTTTGATCACTCGTGGGCAGGCATCGGCATCAATCCATATTTTCAAGGTGTAAGCTCTTTGTTGATCTGATCTTTCAAAACGCCACTCGGCTTAAATGTCAGTATCCGCCTGGCTTCAATGGTGATTGATTCGCCCGTCTGCGGATTGCGACCACGCCGATCTTTCTTCTGTTTAACTATAAAACTGCCAAAGCCGGATATTTTCAGATTTTCTCCAGATTCAAGCGTACTTTTCATGAGAGCAAAGACGGCTTCTACCATCTCAGCAGAATCCTTTTTAGTCAGGCCGAGACCTTCCTGAACCTTTTCAAAAATGTCTGCTTTTGTCATTGTTCCTCCTGTAACAGAACCCATATTTTTATCTGTTATGCACAAAGTTGCTTTTAAGCTTTTCAGACAATGAGATGCCCTTTACTTTCAGTGATTGTCCGTTTTTCTCATGGAATATTACTCTTTCAACCACAACATCAAATTTCTGTCGGTCTCTTGATTGCCCCACTGTCTGAGGGTAGCCAGCGCAGTCATAGAGTTTAGAAAAACCACCACTAAAAACAATACCCAAACCACGTAAAGCGTGTAGAGGCTTTTCTCCAATAGGCGTGACTTGAATATGTTCAGAAAGATCTTCCAAAGGTAATGTCATTCCTTTCTCCAACCAACTGTTTAAATCAGCAGAAACACCTACGGGTGCTTTTTCTGTCACCGTATGAATATTTTCATTTATCACTTTGGTGACTGGAATTTTGGGGGCTGCTTTTTTAATAGCAGCGGTTCCCGGTTCTTTGTTGTTCTGATAGTCTATTTCTTTGTTCTCCACCCGGTGCAAGCGGGTATGACATCCCTGGCAAATCGGTTCCAGGTATTTTATCGGGTCAGAATAGTCGTGATTATGGTAGTCAATCCTGCCTGTTGTTTTTCCGCAGCGGTTACATTGTGTCGGTAGAGAAATTGTACCTGCTGCAATTGCTGCTTTCGTTTTAGCAAACGAAGCAAGCCGTTCTTTTGCAGTCCATCCCTTGTAGTCTCTCATGGTTTTTTCTCACTGGTTCTTTTTAGAAAAATTGAGAACTCTTTTTACGCGTCAATTTTTTAAGCCAGACAACGCCCCGAATAGCATATTATGCTTAAACCACTTCGATCAGTGAGAGCAGTATGATCTTTTTACCGGTCCGCGCTTTAATGCTTTTAAAGTAGTCTGGTTGACGCTCAGTCAGTTTTTCAACTTTTTTCGTATTTCGCCTTTTGACTTCGCAGAAGAAATAATCGGCTTCTTTATGTAAAAGGAGGTCTGGTCCTTGATAGAATCCTTTTGTCATTTGTTCGAACAACTCAGCTCCGACTAACCGTTTCAAAGTGCGGGCTTTTTTCTTGTGCTCATTCGGGCAGTCGTATTTTTCGACCAAGCTGTCATATCCAAAGTGGTGATTTAATATGATCGATCCGAGCCATTCCCCAAAGTGATTGCCTACAGCGCGTTGTACAGCACACCCGGACCACAGGTCATCGCGATCAAATAAATCTGGGTACTTCCAGAACCAATACATATGCAGATTAACCGACTTGAAATGCTCAAGCATATCGCCGGTGTATTCGGCAGTATAACCTTCATCAAAGATATCGGATTCGTCGCTCAAAATCGTCGAATCATCTCTGGTAAATGAGTCAATACTTCGCTTTGTCATTCGTGAATATATTTTTTCATACTCTTGACGAGTCATTGCATAACCTCTTCAGATTGATTTGCATAGAAGATCAGCTGCGCAAGCATCGCACAAGACCTCCCCCATTTAGTGACCTATGATAAAAAACAATGCGTTCTTGAGAGGGAATCAAATTTTAAGTTTCAGTAGCTCCTCATCCAAGCCGTAGCGGTCTACGTTAATGCGATCGTTTCGCTTACAGATAAAATCACCGGACAAAGGAGAGATTTGGAAGGGAAAGAAAGCAGGGTTGTTAAGTAGAATGCTCAATGCTCCTTTACCCTCAGGCGACGCAAGGAGAGCAGCTTCAACCAGCATAATTGCCATATCCTGGTTAGAGATACCAACTGGCAACGCTTTTTCATAACAGCCTTTGGCCTCAGAATCCTTCAAAACACCCCAAGCAACAAAGGATCT
>JAFLLC010000072.1:0-7546 GCA_019162745.1 Deltaproteobacteria bacterium
GATGTGACCCCATCCCCTCTAGACAGTTAACGCAATAATCAGTACTATAACGCTACATTATGTTTACCTGGAGTCCAGATGATCTTTTCCGGTTCAATAGTCGTTGTTACCGGCGGTACCCGCGGTATAGGGCGAGCCATATCGCTTGCCTTTGCCCGCCATGGTGCGCAGGTGTTTGCCGCTTATCTGAACAATGATGCTGCTGCAGCCTCTCTTATCGTTGATTCTTCCGGCCTGCCCGGGTCGATTATCGCCATCAAGGGGGATGTCAGTACGAGCGAGGGGGCCCAGAGTGTCATCAATGCCGCCGCGCAGGAGTCGGGACACATCAATGTGCTGGTAAACAACGCCGGGATCGTCAAGGACGGCTTTCTGGCCATGATGGCCGACGATGACTGGGATGCCGTGATCCGCACCAACCTGTATCCGCTGTTTCACTGCTGCAAGTGGGGGGTGCGCAAGATGCTGGCACGCCGCCGTGGCTCGATCATTACTATCTCATCCATCTCCGGCATCAGCGGGGCTGCCGGTCAGACCAACTACGCCGCTTCCAAAGGGGCGGCAATCAGTTTTACCAAATCGCTTGCCCGTGAACTCGGACCGATGGGGATCCGGGTCAATGCCGTGGTGGCCGGCCTGATCAGGACCGACATGACGGCAGGACTCAAACAGGATATAGTTGACAGAATAGTTAAAAATTCGGCCCTGGGCCGCATCGGCACCCCCGAAGAGGTGGCCGACGCGGTGCTGTTTATGGCCTCGGAGCGTGCCTCCTATATTACCGGACAATCGCTGATCGTTGATGGAGGTGTCGTCTAATGAGCAGGCAACGTGTCGTTATAACCGGTCTGGGGGTCTTTTGCGGCTCCGGAACAAACGTGCCGGGCTTTACTGACGCCCTGTTGAATGGTGCCAGCGGCATCGCCCCGCTCGACCTGTTTGATGTGTCCCCCTTTCCTGCCCGGATCGGTTGCCAGGTCAAGGGTTATGATCCTCTGGAATATTTTGACCGGGTTGCTGCTCGCAAGCTTTCGAGGGCTGACCAGTTCGGAACAATTGCCGCCGGAGAGGCGCTCAGGGACAGCGGCGTGACCGGCTGTTATTCTCCCTATGAGATGGGTGTCTCCATGGGGGCCGGGGCCGCCGGTATGTTCCAGGGAGAACAGTGGCTGAAATGTCAGCTTGCCGGGCAGAAGTGTTCACCCGATTTGCTGCGGGGCCTCCTGCCGGATACCACCACCACGGTACTGGCCAGGACCTATGGCCTGGCCGGTTACCAGGGAACAGTTACAACCGCCTGCTCGTCGTCGGCCACTGCCATCGGCTGGGGCGCCGACCTGGTGGCCACCGGTCAACAGAAGGCGGTGCTGGCGGGCGGTGCTGATGCCCTTTCCATCCTCACTTTTGCCGGATTCAATGCCCTGCGGGTGGTCGATCCTAACCCCTGTTCCCCTTTCAGCCTTGGTCGTCAGGGGATTTCACTTGGCGAAGGGGCTGCCTGTCTGCTGCTGGAGGGTGAAGAAGATGCCCGTGCGCGTGGAGCAAAAATATACGGGTCTATCCTCGGATATGCCCTGGCAGGCGAGGCCTGGCATATGACTGCGCCGGAACCGTCCGGCGTTACGGCGGCAGGCGTGATGCAGGCAGCGCTGCTGTCAGCCGGGGTTGAAACCGGGAGGGTAGGGTGGGTCAATGCCCATGGTACCGGTACGCCGCTTAATGATGGGGTGGAATCAAACGCCATGAAACTGGTATTTGGCGACCACGTTGCCGATGTGCCGCTGGTCTCCACCAAGGGGATGACCGGCCATTGTCTCGGGGCGGCCGGTGCTATCGAGGCCCTGGCAACGGTGATCGCACTCAATCGGCGGATCATCCCGCAAACGCTCAACTTCAGGGGACGCGATCCGGAATGTGATCTGGATTATTGTCATGACGCCCCGCGTCCGACCGACTGCGATGTGGCCATGTCCAACTCCTTTGCCTTTGGCGGCAATATTACCTCTCTGGTGCTATCACTATGAACTTTCCTCTACACGATATTGTTGTTACCGGCTTTTCGGCCATAACCCCTGCCGGAAATGGCTTGGGACCGGTTCTGGAGTTGATTAGTGCCGGTCGTGATGCCCTGATGCCGGTTCCTGCTGAATATGGAGTGGGGATTGATTGCCGCTGGGGCAAGGCTACAGGTTTTAAAGCCACAGACTTTATCCCCCCTTTAAAGGCCCGCAAGCTGGATCGCTGCAGCCAGTTTGCCGTGGCTACCGCCGCCCTGACTCTTCAGGATGCCGGACTCGACAGGAATACTCTCCCCCCGGAACGGATCGGCATTACACTCGGCTGTGGTTTTGGCGGTGTTGCCAATTCCGCCGAATTCCTTACCGGTTATTTTACAGGGGGTGTGGAGGGGATGTCTCCGATGCTGTTTCCCAACACGGTCTCTAATGCGCCCGCCAGCAATGTTTCCATTGAACATGGCCTGAAAGGCCCGAACGTGACCCAGGTGCAGCGTTTCTGTTCGGCTGAACTGGCCTTTATGATGGCCTGCCGTTTCATTATGGAAGGTCGGGCCGACATCATGCTGACCGGCGGAGTCGATGATATGACTCCCCTGATGCTCTCCGGTTTTGCCGCCACGGGACAGTTGCAACGTTACGCCAGGGAGTTTGGCGAGGGGTGCGGCATGCTCGTGTTGGAGCGTGCTACACACGCCGCTGGACGGGGTGCGGTGGTCAAAGGGCGGACCGATTCAATCAGCACGATCGGCCAGCTGCTCCCCGGTCGCGAATTAGAGGGGGTTGATCTGCTTATGGCCGATTTCGCTCCCCCTTCTACGGTATCCCTTTCGGGTACGGCAAGCGCTCTTCCTGCTTTCATGGAACGCATTGTCGGAATCCCTGCGCTGGATACGGCGCGCGTTATTGGCAGTTCACTGGCCATGGGGGGGACTGCCATGGCTGCCCTGCTGGCCTCGCTCCAGCCCGGTCAACCCGGTCTGCATCTGGCTGCCTCACCCGAGGGACCATACTACGCCATCCGGTTCAGCGGAGGCGATCCTGTTTAATCCCGATCCTGCCGCATATCTGCCCCACCGGTACCCATTTCTGCTGCTCAACCGCATTATTGAACTGGAGCAGGGCTCAAGGGCTATTGCCACTACAGCTGTTACCGCTAACCACAGCTTTCCGCAGATCCTCATGGTCGAAGCCGTTGCCCAGTTAGCCGGAATTGTTGTTGCGCAGGCGGGGGATGAGGGAGGGTTTATTGCAGCCATAGATCATGCAGTCTTTTCCGCCCCGGCGGCTGTCGGAGATTTACTGACTGTTTCTGCCCGTGTGATAAAAGCGTTCGGGCGTTTGTTTATGATTGAAGGGAATGTTGCCAGCGGCGCGGATCAGCTCCTCTCCGTACAACTAACCCTGGGAGTAGGGAAAATATGATATCGAAAATGACTTCAAATGTTTTTTCCAGAGTGAGGCGTGTAAATGTATTTCAACAGGTATTATTTTTGCTGTTGGCGCTCCTGCTGACTACCTCAACCTGCTACGCCCGCACTATTTCCCCTGTTGAAGGACTGGAAGCCCTGCGTCGCGGCTTTACCGGTATTACTGATTTTACCGCTGACATTACCCAGGAAAAAAAGCTTTCCCTGATGAAACGGACCATGGTGATGAACGGTTCGATCAGCTTTAAAAAGCCGGATCTCTTTTTTATGGAAATAAACCCTCCCTTCAGCAGCCGCATGCTGTTGCGGGACAACATCATTGAGCAGGCAGCCGGCAATGACAAAACGCCGGCTAGGATCGCATTGCCGCCGGAGCATGGACTGAAACAGTGGTTTTTAAAGCTGGCTTCTCCGATTAAGTCGCTGCCGGATGGTGTAGCGGTCCAGGCTGATCTGACTAATTCCGTTTACACCATGACGATTACCCCCACGGGCAAAGGGCAGGTCAAGGATATTGCCATCGTTTTTCTGGGGGACGGTACGATCAAGCGTCTCGTCATCAACGAGCGGAACGGCGACCGGGCCACCATGATCCTGAAAAAGGTACGGCGCAATGTCGGCCTGACAGAGAAGGATTTCCGGTTGTAATAGTATTTTAAATACGCCAGAAACGGTAGTTCAATAACACGGAGACACGGCCAAAAGTAGGCGCTTCTAAGCGAGTACACAGAGAAATCAAGGGCTTAAAACTGAAAAAAACGGAATTCTTTCTGGTGAATCATGAAAATAATTTATCAGTCTATAGCTAGTCCATTTTACTCCGTGTTCTCTGTGTCCTCTGTGTTTTAAATGTTTTTTTTGATAAGGGAAGGCCCACCATGCCATTTTACAGATTAATAAAAAATCTTCTGCCGCTTCTACTGCTCACCGCTTGCGCCACCGTTCCGGCTCCTCCCCTCGACTACCATCAGGGTGCTGTCTTGGATACGCTCTCGTCAGCGGTATCGCTCTCGATTCGTGCTGCTGACAGCAGCATGAGCGGAACCGGCTATCTGCTCTTTCGTCGCCCCGATCAAATCCATCTGGTGGTGCTCTCCCCCTTCGGTACGACAATGATGGAGGCGTTTGCTCTGGGAGATCGCATCACGTTGGTTTACCCATCAAAGTCAACGGCTTATGTGGGACGTTTCGACGAACTTCCCGAAAAGGGTGGCTTGCAGGGGTGGCGTTTGATGCGCTGGGTGATGGATGCCGACACTTCCGGGAAAAAACAGCAAAACGGAACGGTGGAACGGATGGACAAGCTGGGCTTTTCTGAAAAAGTGACCTTTGAGAATGGAGTGGTAACAGCCAAGGAGTCGTCTGCCGGCGATCAGGTACATTACAGCAACTACTCCGTTGTCAACGGCGTCCCGGTTGCCGCTGAACTCAACCTGCGCAACGACCGCGGCGACCGTATCCGCATTCTGCTTGATGAACCTGAGGTTAATACGCCCCTTGAAGATGCGGTTTTTACCCCGAATCTCGACGGGTTGACAGTTGTGCCTCTTTCCGTCTTTAAAGGGCTGTAGGATCATATGCCCCTGAATTTTTTTTCCAAACTTACATCTCTGTTTAATTCTCTTACCCGCCGGCATCTGGAATGGATATTCCGGATAACCACCACCAGACCACGTGCCGTCCTGATCTCCTTTTCTCTGGCGCTGCTGCTCTCAATCTCTGTGATTGCGACCACCCGCTTCGACTCCGATATTTTCCAGCTCTTCCCTGCACGTCAACCGGCGCTAAATTTGCTGCTCGATTCATTGAAGTGGAGCGGCAGCGCCAATGAGGCCTATTTTTTGCTGGAGGGGGATAGGGAGTCGCTGCCACGCGAGGCAGAGCGATTTGCAGAACGGCTCCGCGTTGCGCAGGTGGACGGCCAACCCGCTTTTGTGCGTATCACCTGGCGAGTCTTTGACGAAAACGAGGCGGCAGCTTTTAACGACTTCATCGCCTATGCAGCCTCCCGGCCGCAACTGTTTATTGCCCCCGAGGATGTTCCTCTCCTGCTGCAGCGATTTGCACCAGATTCAGTGGATGACTCCCTGCATCGTATTCAGGCCGACCTGGCCGGACAGTTTGGCGGTGCCATGACCGGATTGGCCTCTGCTGATCCGCTATATATAAGGGATTTAATCCTGCCTCGGCTCAAAGCCGGCAGCCAGGCGCTCGATCTGGACCCTGACTCACCCTACTTCCTGTCGCGGGACGGCAAGGTGCTGATCATGATCGCCGAACCGGCTCGCCCGGTACAGGATATGGTCTTTGCCCGCGCTCTGGTGACGACCATCAACCAGGCAAGAATCGGATCGACGGTCGCCATCTCCTGCGCCGGTGCCCACATCAGCGCGGTGCTGGACGAAGCGGCCATGAAGTCCAACATCCTCGCCTGCATCCTCTCTTCACTGGCGGTGGTGCTGGCCATCTTTTATGCTGTCTACCGTCGTATCCTTCCCACACTGCTCCTGCCGCTGATCATCGCTGTCGGTGTTGCCTTGGCACTGGGGGTTGCCGGGCTTCTGCTCCCCTCAATCCATATAATCTCCTTCGCTTTTATGGCGCTGATTGTCGGTCTCGGGACAGACTATTCGATCCATCTCTACGACCGCTTTCACACTGAACGGGCCGCCGGTAAAAGCAGTGACGATGCACTGCGTCTGGCCGTTGTCGATACCGGTCACGGTCTGTTTACCGCCGCAACCACTACCTCCATGCCCTTCTTCACCCTGATAATCTCAGATGTGCGGGCCCTGTCCGAACTCGGACTGCTGGTCGGGTTGGGAGTAATTTTCTCGCTTTATACAACATTTTTCTTTCTGCCGCCGCTGCTTGTCTACATGGAACGGCGCTTTCCTGCCGATTACCTGCCGATACCAGGCCTCGGCATGCGCTCGCTCTGGCGTTTTGCCGGGCGTTTCCCCCGTGCGGTGGTGGCGGTATCGATCCTGGCTATCATCATTTTGGCAGCGGCCTCCAGCCGGACCTTCTTTGATGGCGAGCTTAAAAACCTTCAGCCGCGCCACTCCGAGGCGTTTATGACCCAGGAAAAGATCGAGCGCCACCTGAGCCTTGCGCCAAAACAGTTAATGGTGGCGGTGGAGGGGAAGGATCTGGCGGATGTTCTGCGGCGTGCGACCCGTCTGGACGGTGTGGCACGAACTCTTCAGAGCAATAGCAGCATCAGCAGTTGGTCTTCACTAGGGCAGGTAATAAACAGCCGGACGCGGCAGATTGAAGTCAGCCGGGCCATCCACGACAGGGCGGGGGGTAATCTGCCTGTGGGGGGGCTCACCGCAGCGCTGGACAGGCAGGGGTTCGAAGCGGAGCCTTTCCGGCCGTTCATCGATGCGATAAAGACAAATGCCATGATGACACCGGTGCCAGATGAGGAGGCAATTGCCCGGCTGAAGGCCTCTCCGCTGCGGGGATTGGTGGATCGTCACCTGGTCAAGGATGCGTCCGGGTATCACGCGCTGCTGTATCTGTACTACAAGGATACCGGCTTCGATCAGGCGGCATTCCTGCGCGAGCTGAAGAGTACCGACCCAACGGCGCGAGTTACCGGTGTTGACCTGATCAGTTCTGAACTGGCCGCTTCAGTCAGGCAGGGTTTTCTGTGGAGTTTTATGATCGGCGGCCTGCTCGTGCTATTTCTGCTTTTGGCCCATTTTAAATCACCGGGCGGGATCTTCCATACCATGTTTCCCGTTGTTGCCGGCTCACTGGCAATGTTGGGGATCATGGCGCTGTTCGGGATGGGACTCAATTTTATGAATGCCATGGTGCTGGTGACGATCGTCGGGATGGGGAGCGACTACGGCCTGCACATCAGTCACCGGATTACAGCCGGAGGTTTGCAGGGGAGAGAATCCCGATTTGTTCAGGCTGGCCGGGCAGTTATCATGTCTGCGCTGACGACGATTGCCGGTTTCGGTTCACTCGCTTTTGCCGATTTCCCCGCACTGGCTTCAATAGGCTGGGCTACCAATTTCGGGGTCGGTTTTACCGCCCTGTTCGCGCTGGTAACGCTGCCGGCAGCCATGATTCTGCTTATGAGGC
>JAFLLC010000072.1:7646-113508 GCA_019162745.1 Deltaproteobacteria bacterium
AGGGTCGGCCTGCTGATTCCCAATACCTCGGCACTCCTGGCCATGTTGTTTTTCTGGTTTTCTATGGCGGCAATTACCATTTCCCGCTCAACCATTTCGCGGGCGTCTTTAAGTGTCAGGTTGGAAAACGAATGAATTCTCTCCTGGGCTGTTTTAATCGAAAAATCGAGCGCTTCCGGTTCAATGTTCTGGCTGTCGGACATGATGACCGCCCTCTGAACCTTGTTCTCCAGTTCCCGCACATTGCCGGGCCATTCGTACGATTCAAGCAGTTTTACGGAATCAGGGCTGAAACGTCGTGCCTTCTTCCCGGATGCTTTGCTGCAGCGGCGTAGAAAAAAGTTTGCCAGGAGCATGATGTCCTCTCCGCGATCTCGCAGTGGCGGCAGCTTGATGTGGATGACCGAGATCCGATAGTAGAGGTCTTCGCGGAAGGCGCCCGCTTCCGTTTCCTTATTGATATTCCTGTTGGTGGCTGCGATGATACGGGCATCAACGGCGATGTCCTCTCTCCCTCCAACGCGCTGGATGCTCTTTTCCTGTAGAAACCGGAGCAGCTTGACCTGCAGATTGAGAGGCAGTTCGCCGATTTCATCAAGGAAGAGAGTCCCCTTGTTGGCGTATTCCACTTTTCCCTGCACACGCGCATTGGCCCCGCTGAACGCTCCTTTTTCGTAGCCGAACAACTCTGATTCAAGCAGGTTTTCAGGAATGGCCCCGCAATTTATGGCAATGAATTCCTTTGATCTTCTTGGGCTGAGCTCGTGAATCGCCTTGGCAACCAGTTCCTTCCCGGTACCGCTTTCACCGGTAATGAGCACCGCTACCTCTGAAGAAGCGACCTTGCGAATAGATGAGAAAACCCCCAGCATGCGTGGCGATGTGCCGATAATTCCCCCCGGGGTAAGAGTCTGTTGGTCGAGACTGCTCTGCAGAAACAAATTTTCCTTTTCAATGGCCGCCAGATGAAAGGCCCTCCTGAGAATAACCTTCAGTTCGGCCAGATCAAAGGGCTTACAGTAGTAGTCGTACGCACCGTATTGCACCGCCCGTAAAGCATTTTCCCGTTCATCATTGCCGGTGATCATAATCACTTTTGCGGCAGGGATATTTCGGAGAATCTCCTCAAGGCAACGGAAACCTTCTTCGCATCCCGCTTCATCCGGCGGCAGGCCGAGGTCAAGCGTGATCACGTCCGGAGCATGCTTCTTTATGAGCGTGAGCGCTTCGAGGCGGTCACCGGCAGTGAGGATTTCATATTCCTTTGCAAGTCCCCACCGAAGCTGGCTGCGTATTTCCTGGTTGTCCTCAACTATAAGTAGTCTTTCCATATAGACCTTTTCATCATGCTACAACTGCTTGCATCTTTGGCAGCCAGACGGTGAATTCGGAGCCATGGTCAAGGCTGCTTACAACCTCGATTCTGCCGCCATGTGCCTCAATAATCTGCCTGCTTTGATAAAGTCCTATTCCCATACCCTGTTTCTTAGTACTCGTGAACGGTTTGAACAGCACATGCTGCATGAACGCGTCAGGGATGCCGTGTCCATCATCTTTTACGCGAATAAAGGGGCTCTCTTTTTCTCCAACCTCCACTCTCACTGTACTGCTCCCGTTTGTGGCCTCTACCGCATTAAGCATAAGGTTGAGAGCAACTTTCTGCAGTTCTTCCCGGTCTGCCTCAGCGATAATATGCTCTCCCGTTACATCCAGTTTTGTACCATTTACCAGAGCTGCAGTCTCACGCGCCATCTGCAGCAGATCAACCTGAGCTAATTTCAGTGAATTTTTTTCGGGCAGCTCCTTTAAGCGCAGGATCATGCCATTCATCTTGGTGACAGTGTTCCCAAGGGAAACGAGCAGATCGCTCTGAAAATCAGGCTGGTCGATGTTCTCCCGAGCATTTTCGAGCATAAGCGAGAGAGCAGAGATGAGATTTTTCAGGTCGTGCATCACAAAGGCAGACACCTTGCCGATGGCTGCCAACTCTCGTGAACATGACAACTGGTCCGAGAGACGCAGATTCAGAAGTGTAGATGAAGCTTGTTTCGCAAGTGTTCTCATCAAGTCAAAATCTTCATGAATATAGATTTCATTAGTGCTGTGAGGCCTCCCCAGTATTATAAAGCCTTCCACCACTTCGTTCATGAAAAGCGGTATGATGAAGCAGGCGCCCGCCTCGCTGAAAAACGCTTTATGGTGTTCGTTTTCAGAGCCCGCAATGTTATCCCGTAAATCAACAATCCATCTGCCGCCTACAAGTGATTCGATAGCCGGGTCATTGACGCCGAAGGTTACATCATCGCTTTCCATTGAAATAGCGGCTGCCTGTTGATAAGTATTCCGCTCCTGGTTAATAATAAACAGCGCCCCAGTCCCCATTCCGAAGGTTTCACAGAATTCTGAGACGATCGCATGTAACAGGCTTGCACTTGTTTGTGACGAAGAAAGCCGATTCGTGAACTGCAGCCAATGATTCCGGTAGTCGTATTTGTTCTGGTAGAAGTTTTTGTGAATGAATACCCTTGCCTTGCGTTTAACCGTTTCCGAAAGGAGGATGATGAGCAGACCGAGGCCGGCAAAAAAGAGAAGAGAAAAGATCATGGCGCGCTGAAATCCGTCGCCAAAGTATTTCATCCCCTCTCCAACAAGCCCGAGGCTGATGATGTACAAGCCAACAGCAAAAAGCACGGCTGACTTGCATGCAATCTGCTGCGAAATGCGAACAACAACTCCGTTTCCGCGCTTCAGGCGAGAATAGAACATCATCGCAATGGATACGAGCAGGACGATGCTTCGCATCGGAACCAGATGCATGTTGATTGTACGAAAGAGAAGACCCTGACTGTAGTAAATGATCAGTATCGTAAGAAAAGCCCCGGCTCCCAGTAGTTCTAACTTAATCTTCCCGCGCGCGGTCCAGCTTGTATGTGCCAGAGTCTGTTCCAGTTGGATCAGGGCAAGGACCAGATAGATGAACATCAGAATATAAAACATAAAGCCGTTATTGCCGAGGAAGAGAGTTTTTTCCGTGGCAAAATCAGGTGAGTACACAAATGAACGAATGGGAAGTATTAACGCAAAGATCGTAAAAAGTGGTGAGACTGCCAGCGTGAATCGGAGTGGCAGCGAGGCCGCACGAAATCCATTTTGGCGTGCGTAGGTCATGGTGAACCAGAGCCAAGCTGGTATAAGGGCTGCTTCTGCCGTAAGGGAGCACTTCTTCCAGAGATAGAGCTGTTCCGGATTATACAGTGTCAGCAAATCAAATAATTCTACAGCTGCAGACATAAAGAGGGCAATAAATAGCTGAACCGGCGTAGAGGGCGTGTCCTTTCGAAGTGTAAAATAGAGCGGAAACGTAATCGCAGCAAAGATTGTAGTGACGGAAAGAGTCGTTAACATTGCAGGCCGGTCCGTTTATTTCGTGGCAGTTTATTGATATACCATCCCATTGCAGTCTCCAGTCACTCTTCGACATAATGATATCACAAACCATGCCAGCCGGCAGTTACGGTAATGTGCTTTAACAACAGGCTGTTAACAAGTTTGCTTCGGAGGCGTTTTCGCATAATAATGTTATTTTAGAATTCAGAGTTGCAGACACAGAATGCGGATGGGCTGTAAAAATACCGTTAGTGAAGGATGTTAAAAAAAACTGCAGCTGTTACTATTGGAGCAATAGTAACAGCAACAGCAATAGCAGGTAATAAAGATAAATAAAGCCAACTTGACAATCAAAACTAATGCGATATAAGGAGACCGTTATAAGAAAATTTTCAGGAGTCACTCCTTTGGCGATTCAGTTCTACTGCGAAGTATTGACGAGCCTGTCGAAGTAAGGAATGATGAGAGGATAGTGAGGATGGATTATGACGGCAGTATCACCTGAAGGGGTATATACCGTTTTACTTGTTGGTGACGATCCCCAAGCTCTGGAGCAGAACCGGCTGCAGTTTCTGGATGCAGGTATCAATCCTGTTTTTCTCCTTGCGGACAGTCGCGCCACCCTGCCGTTTCTCGAACAGAATAACGTCTCTCTGGTCGTTCTCGATATGACGCCTGCCTTGAACGGAACCGGACTTCTGTTGCGAATCTGCAGGGATTATCCGAATATCATGGTTATCGTGGAAGCAGCTTCCCCTGATGTGGAAATTGCTGTCAACTGCATGAAGTCGGGAGCAGTCGATTATATCGTCAGACCGGTCGAACCGGGCCGTTTGGTCCTGGCGGTTGAAAACGCCCTGAATTCCATACCCTCGAAGCAGGAAACCTCCTCACTGAAGGAATACCTGCTCAACGACCGTCTGGAACACGCTGAAGCATTTACCGAGATAAAAACCAATTGCAGGAAGATGCGTTCCATTTTTCAGTACACCGAGGTTGTCGCCTGCTCGCCACAACCGGTACTGATTACGGGAGAAACCGGCGTTGGTAAGGAGCTCTTTGCACACGCGATCCACAAGATAAGCAAAGTTAGAGGTCAGTTCGTCAGCATCAATGTCGCCGGCCTCGACGACGCCATGTTCTCTGACACGCTCTTCGGGCATAAGAAGGGCGCCTTCACCGGGGCTGATCAGTACCGCGACGGACTAGTCAGTAAAGCTGCACTGGGCACTTTGTTTCTGGATGAGATTGGAGATTTGAACGAACTGTCACAGGTTAAACTTCTGCGTCTGCTGCAGGAACGGGAGTATTACCCGGTTGGCGCCGATCAGGTCAAGAGCTGTTCTGCACGGATTGTTATGGCGACAAATGTAAACCTGCAGGAGCGTATCAAGGAGGGGCGCTTCCGCCGTGATCTTTATTACCGGCTCTGCACCCATCAGATCCACATTCCTCCGCTCCGCGAGCGACGGGAGGATATCGCACTGCTGCTGGATAGTTTTGTCGAGGAGTCTGTACTGCGCTTTGGCAGGGACATTCCCGCTGTCTCGCCTGAACTCATCCAGGCCCTTGCAGAATACAACTTTCCCGGCAATGTCAGGGAACTGCAGGCCAGAGTCAGCGACGCCGTAGCCCGCCATGAAGGAGGAATGCTGGCCCTTGATGATTTCCCCGGGATTTCCGCAGCGGCATCACAGCACTACCCCGTTCCCTCCGCAGTGCCCACTGTCGCCACCGCCGGGATATACAGCCTTTTTGGCCGCCTGCCGACTTTTCGCGAGATTGAAGATTATCTGATAGTGGAGGCACTGAAGGTTTCTGAAGGAAACTATGCGGTCGCCGCTTCAATACTGGGTGTCACGCGCCAAACAATAAGCAAGCGTTTGAAATCAATTGAATCTGTTTCTTGAGAATAGTACGAGAAGTTAAAAAGGGGAGAGCATCATCATGATTTCAAAACTCAATTCGCAATTGCCGCTTTTATTGATAGATGATGATCCAGTGGTGCTTGAAATACATGTTACCGCTCTGGAGAGTGAAGGCGTCAAAAATGTCCTGACACTCACCGACAGCAGGAAAACTGTGCAGTTTCTTGAAGAACATCCCGTCTCGGTGATTGTTCTTGATTTGATGATGCCGCATGTATCCGGGTTGGAGCTGCTCCCTGTCCTGATTCGTGATTTCCCTCACATACCCGTTATTGTAATGACTTCATCTGATGACATCGAGACGGCGGTAAGATGCATAAAAGCTGGTGCTGTAGACTATCTCACAAAACCGGTGGAAATAGAGCGACTGCTGCTCAGTGTCGAGAATGCACTCCATATTAATGAATTATCGATGGAAAACCGCAGCTTGCGGGAATACCTGCTCAGCGACCGTTTGGTGCATCCTGCGGCATTCGATGCTTTTATCACTACCAGCAAAAAGATGCGCTCCATATTTCAGTATATCGAGGTTATCGCAAAATCGGACCAGCCGATATTGGTTACCGGTGAAACCGGAGTCGGCAAAGAGCTGATTGCCCGGGCAATAGGAGCGTTAAGCGGTAGAAAAGGTGCCTTTGTTACGGTCAACGCCGCAGGGCTTGATGACAATATGTTTTCCGACACTCTGTTCGGACATAAAAAAGGGGCTTTTACCGGTGCAGACCAGCCGCGTGACGGCCTTATCTGTACAGCCGCCGGCGGTACCCTGTTTCTTGATGAAATAGGGGATTTAAACGAAACATCCCAAATCAAGCTGCTGCGGCTTATTCAGGAGCAGGAATTCTACCCTGTTGGTTCGGATGTTATAAAAAAGACCGATGCCCGCCTGATCGTTGCCACCAATCGGGATCTCTCCGCTCTTATTGCCTCCAACAAGTTTCGCAAGGATCTCTACTATCGACTCTGTGCCCACCATATCCAGGTTCCGCCACTGAGAGAACGCCGCGAAGATATTCCGGCCCTGCTGGACGACTTTCTCGAAAAAGCATCAAGAGCACTCAATAAACCGAAGCCGGTCCCTTCACGGGAAGTCTCGGCTCTTCTCTCGACCTATCATTTCGAAGGGAACGTCCGCGAACTCCATGCCATGGTTTCCGATGCCGTTGCGCGGCATAGCTCGGGGTTGTTAACACTCGACTGCTTTGCCGGATTGGCTGAAACTGCCTGCAGCCAGGCAAATACGGCTCTGCTGGTGCCGAGTAAAGAAGTGGACGAGGCTCTGTACAGATTTTTTGGACGGTTCCCAACCATAAAAGAGATGGAAGATTATCTGACGTCGTCTGCCATGAACCTGACCAGCGGCAATCAAAGGTCTGCGGCATTGCTGCTTGGTATTGCCAGACAAACGCTCAGCAAGCGTTTGGGAATTCCTGCATAACTTTTTACGACTTCATTATCCTTGCCACAAATACAACAGTGGTAAAAATAATAACAATGTGCAGATTCAATGTAACTGCCGCTGCTTCCACTGTCTGCTGCAGTGCTTGCCAATCTTTATTGCCGATCCTGTTCACTGCCAGTCTCCCGTCTTGGTACACTTAACACAATGATATTGAGATGTTTTTGCATAAGATGTCGCTGGCACAGTATGTGTAGATGCCTCCTTTGCGTACTGCAGGCGGCCTCTGCTGCACTTATTTTTTTAAGATAATATTGCCAGTGGAAGGGAGGAAAATATATGTGCGGCATTATTGGATATATGGGAAGTCAGGCTGCTGCCCCGGTGATAATGCATGGGCTGAAAATGCTGGAATATCGAGGCTATGATTCTGCAGGAATATGTACCATGGACGATGGTACAGCTGAGATACGTCGCAGTGCCGGTAAACTTGCCCATCTTGAACGGCTTATCAAGGATAATCCAATATCCGGAACTATCGGCATTGGCCATACGCGCTGGGCAACTCACGGCAAAGCAACTGTTGCTAATGCCCATCCCCACAAAAGCGGATCTGTAGTGGTTGTTCATAACGGTATTATCGAAAACTATCTTGCACTGAAGGAGGAACTGTCTGATCGTGGTCATACATTCGTCTCTGAAACTGATTCAGAGGTTATATCCCACCTCATAGATGAAAAATACAAAACAGCCGGATCCTTTGAAGAGGCGGTACGGACAGCGCTTAAAGACCTTCAAGGCGCTTATGCTTTATGTGTGTTGAGCCAGAAGGATGATAAAACACTCATTGCCGCTAAATTAGGATCACCGATGGTCATCGGCATCAAGGGGAATGAATATTTTATCGCGTCCGATATGCCCGCGATTATCTCCAATACGCGGGAGATGGTGATCATGGAAGATGGTGAAATGGCAGTTTTTCGGGATGGCGGCGTTAAATTCAGCACTATTGACGGTGAGGAAATAACAAAAAACTCACGTTTTATTGATTGGTCACCGCTGAAGGCTGAAAAAAATGGCTACCCGAATTTCATGCTCAAAGAAATTCATGATCAGCCGCAGGCCGTCAGGAATGTTATTGCAGGTCGCTTACGGGAGGATGAAGGGGATGTTTTTTTTGAAGCGCTTAACCTGAGTGACACAGAATTGAACTCGTTTGAAAGGGTCTGCATGGTGGCGTGCGGCACTTCATGGCACGCAGCACTGGCCGGAAAATATTTGATTGAGGAGCATTGCCGCATACCTGTAGATGTGGAGATAGCATCGGAATTTCGCTATCGGGATCCTCTCGTCTCGGGAAAAACGCTGGTGATTCCGATTTCCCAGTCGGGAGAAACGGCTGATACGCTGGCAGCGTTGCGCGAGGCGAAGAGCAAGTACGCACACATCGTGTCAATCTGCAATGTTATAGACTCGTCCATTCCCCGTGAATCAGACGGGGTGATCTATACGCATGCCGGTCTGGAGATCGGCGTCGCTTCAACCAAGGCCTTCACTACCCAACTTGTAGCCCTCTATCTTTTGACTATCCGTCTCGGTCGCGCCAAAGGTTCCATTGATCTGAAAAAGGGGCAGGAAATGATCGCCGCGCTGAGTGAACTTCCTGATTTAATTAAAAAAACGCTTGAACTTGATCCCCAGATAGAAGAAATCGCCTGTGAGTATCTGACCTCATGGGATGCCATCTTCCTCGGCCGCGGGATCTGCTATCCCATTGCCCTCGAAGGCGCTCTCAAGCTGAAGGAAATATCGTACATCCATGCCGACGGATATCCGGCAGGTGAGATGAAGCATGGGCCGATCGCCTTGGTCGACAGAGAGATGCCGGTTTTTATTCTGGCGCCCAATGACCGGCATCTCGTTAAGGTCAGGTCTAACATGGAGGAGATCATCTCCCGTGGCGGCAAGGCCATTGCTTTTTGCTCCGAGGGGGATCTGGAAACCGGCAGGAGAGCTGAATGTTCCCTGTTGATCCCCTGGGCTGGAGAGGCCTTGTCCTCCGTCCTTTTTACCGTAGCGCTGCAGCTTCTGGCTTATAATTTTGCGATTCTTAAGGGCAAGGATGTCGATCAACCGAGAAACTTGGCCAAGAGTGTCACTGTAGAGTGAAATTCAAGCTATGATTAGTAAATTGTTGCATTTGCTGGAATTATAGTTAAAATTATCTGCAAAATTATACGCAATCCTTGTTATTCGCAATTGTAATTAAGGCGTCATCTATCTAAGTGGCTGTTTGAGCCAAGAGGGACCGTGACTTGATGCATAAAAACAGGATAATGATTGTAGAGGATGAAGCGACCACCGCCCAAACGCTCGGTAAGTCACTGGTCCGGCTTCAGTACGATGTCGTTGCAATCGTTGACAACGGTGATGAAGCCATTGAAACTGCATCAACCTTACTCCCCGATCTGATCCTCATGGATGTGACTCTAAAGGGAAACATCGACGGAATCACGGCTGCCAATCGTATATGTGAAGGTCTTGGTATACCGGTTATTTTTCTTACTGCACATGGAGATGACGCTACCTTTTCCCGTACCAAGATATCGAACTCGTTTGCGTTTATTGAAAAACCGGTCAATCTGAACCACCTCAAGCACTGCATCGAAATGGCCATCTACAAGCAGACTCAGGAACGTATCCGGAAGCGGATGGAAAAGGAGCTTCTGCAGAGCGAGCTGAAAACCCTTGTTCTTTTGAAAGCCATTCCTGATCTTATCCTCCGTTGCCGGAACGACGGCACCATCCTTTACTGTCAGAAACCTAACTCCGCTGATTTTTCATTTATCCCAGACGACCTGATCGGAAAAAAGATAACTGACCTTCTGTCTCACGGAGCGGAAACGGCCGGTTACCACGACATCAGCCAAGGTCTTCAATCTGACGATCTGCAACTGTGCTTAAACTTTTCGGTACAAAACGTACCTCGCTATCTTGAACTGCGTTCAGTCAGGAGTGATACTGACGAAGTTTTGGTTATCGTCCGTGATATTACCGAGCGGCATCTGGCGGATGAAAAAATCCTGCGATATATGAACGAACTCAAAACTTCGCAAGACCTGATAGTACAGCAGTCTCACGATCTCATTGCCGCACACAACCGTGCTGAAACGGCCAATCAGGCAAAAAGTGATTTTCTGGCTACCATGAGTCATGAAATCCGTACCCCCATGAATAGCGTCATCGGTATGTCCGAACTCCTTCTTAAGACCGGATTATCAGAGCAGCAGCACCTTTTTGCCAATGGCATACTTAATTCTGCAAATACCTTGCTCGATATTATAAACGATATTCTTGATTTTTCTAAAGTTGAGTCGGGAAAGGTTGAAATTAAGCCTGCTCCCTTTGATTTACGCGCCTTATGTGAGAACGTGGGTGAACTTCTCGCGCCGAGAACCGCTGAAAAACAGGTAGAGCTCATTATCGGCTGCCCCCCGGAGATACCGACACATCTGATCGGTGATGCGGGGCGTATCAGGCAGGTGCTGGTGAATCTTGCCGGCAACGCGATCAAATTTACCAGCCATGGCCATGTAATTATAGACGTGGAATGTCTTGGCGGCAGTGACAGGGAAACTTCTCTCCGGATCAAGGTCTCAGATACCGGCATCGGTATCGCAGAGGATGCACTCCCCCAGTTGTTTCAGAAGTTCTATCAGGTGGATTCTCTTTCGCGCCCCTCTCTTGGCGGCACAGGTCTTGGACTTGCCATTAGTAAGAGCCTCGTTGAAATGATGGGTGGTACAATCGGTGTTAAAAGCCGTGCGGGCAAAGGCTCCACCTTCTGGTTCACGCTGCTGTTGCCGCTCGACTTATCCTGCGTGCCTGAACCGCTATCACACCATGAACTGGCCGGTATACGCGTTCTGATTGTCGACGACGTTCGGCAGAATCGTCTGCTCGTTGCCAGGCACCTAGCGTTCCGGGGGGTGCGCTGCACTCTGGCGCGTTCAGGGGAAAAGGCTCTGGAGTTGTTGAAAAGTGCACAGGTTAACAATGATTCCTTTCAGATTGCATTGATAGATCAGAATATGCCGGGGATGGATGGTGTGACCCTTGGCAGGAGAATAAAGGCGGATGATTCTATTGGCGAGACCCAGCTTATACTGCTCTCGCCACTCTCTCAGGAATATAAAAAGACGCCGGACTTTCCGGACACTATTTTCTCCGCATTTTTAGCTAAACCGATTAATTTGCATCGGGTTTTAGATGCTGTTACGGTGGTTTCTCTTTGTACGCAGCAGAAAAATCGCGGTAAATATGCTCTGAAAGATGCTGTTGCTTCTGCTGATTCAGGAGGAGGCCCCTCCCTGGAAACATTCAGGCAGATGCGTGTTCTTGTGGCCGAAGACAATATTTCCAGCCAGATTGTGGCGGCCACCATGCTCCAGTTTATAGGCTGCAAGGTTGATGTTGTCTCAAGCGGAAGGGACGCAGTTGCCATGGTGAGTCAGAATGACTACAATATAGTGCTGATGGATTGCAATATGCCGGATATGAATGGTTTTGAGGCGACCAGTGAGATCCGGCGACTGGAAGGTAACAAAAAACACACTATTATTGTCGCTCTCACGGCAAATGCCATCAAAGGGTTTCGGGAAAAATGCCTCGCATCCGGAATGGATGATTACCTGAGTAAGCCGGTACGCTCCAGTAAAATACAAGAGATGGTAACGCGCTGGGCATCTCCGCTGCGGGATATTTCTTTCCAGATGTCGCCGCCTGCTTTGGAGGTTAGCTATGAAGTATCTTCCAATGCCGTATTTGACGCGGTGCGATTGCATAAGCTGCTGAAGATGTTTAAAAAAACAGGGAAAGATTTTGTGCCTGCGGTGGTTGAACCTTATTTGGAAAATGTCGAAAAAAATATTCCGGAATTGTACACTGCGGTTGCTGAAAAAAACTTTTCAGGAGTATACAAAACAGCGCATTATCTTCTGGGCGGAAGCAGAAACCTTGGTCTGCAGAAGCTTTCTGAAATATGCACCGGACTTCAGGACAATGCCACCAGGGACGATCATGACAACGTCAGGGAACTCGTAATTGCCCTGGAGCGTGAGCTGCCGCTGGTTAAGGCATATGTGGACGATATGAAGATAAGCAGTCCGGTTGACAACTGATAAATATTAAGGCAAAAACAGATGCTGCTGCATCTGCCGGTTTCAAAGGAGTTTTTGATGGACTTCACAAAAATGCTGCATACATTCACCGTAGTACCCTCGCTAACCGAAGAACTGGCGGCGCTCCAGCGTATCGCCTATAATCTCTGGTGGTGCTGGGAGGTCGATGCGATTGACCTGTTCCGTCGTCTGGATGTCGATCTGTGGAAGTCCACCCGCCACAATCCTGTTGAAATTCTGGGTATCCTGCAGCAGACCACGCTTGATGCGCTCAAAAACGACGAGGGTTTCATGGTTCACCTTAAGAAAGTGGACGAGAAGCTGACTGAATATCTTGGTGCAAAGACCTGGTTTCAAAACAGCTGCAGCAGCAGTGCAAAGATGAAAGTGGCTTATTTTTCTATGGAGTTCGGTCTGCACGAGTCGCTGCCGATCTATTCCGGGGGGCTCGGTATTCTGGCTGGAGACCATCTTAAATCAGCCTCCGATCTCGGATTGCCTTTGGTCGGAGTCGGCCTGCTCTACCGTCAGGGGTATTTCCGCCAGTATCTTAATAACGAAGGGTGGCAGCAGGAGTATTATCCCGAGAACGACTTTTACAACCTGCCGCTGACTCTGGAGCGGGACGAAAGCGGAGTGCCTTTGTCGTTCGAGCTGGAATTCGGTCCTCGAAAATTCAATGTTCATATCTGGCGGGTGCAGGTCGGTCGCGTTCCACTGTACCTGCTGGATACCAATCTGGAGGAGAACCGTCCTGAAGATCGCCTTATCACTGCCCAGCTCTATTTTGGCGACAAGGAGATGCGCATTATCCAGGAGATCCTGCTCGGGATCGGCGGTATCCGTGCCCTGCGACTCATGGGGATCATCCCGAATATTTGCCATATGAACGAAGGGCATGCCGCCTTTATGGCGCTGGAACGCATCCGGCTGCTGATGGAAAAACGCGGCATCAGCTTTAATGAGGCTCGCGAGGTCGTAAAATCCGGTAATGTTTTCACCACCCACACTCCGGTAGAGGCGGGAATTGACCATTTCCCGCCAGAACTGATCGACAAGTTTTTCGGCCGTTATTTCAAAATGCTGGGGCTTCTCCATGATGAATTTATCGCCCTGGGACGCCAGAACCCGAAAAACCAGCAGGAGTCATTCTGTATGGCGGTGCTGGCCCTCAAGCTCGCCGGACACGTAAATGGCGTCAGCCAGCTGCACGGTGAGGTTTCACGCCAGATGTGGCGCAATGCCTGGCCGGAACTCCCATTGGAGCAGGTGCCGCTGACTTCAATCACCAACGGTATTCACACCCGTACCTGGATGTCCAATCATATGGCAAGTCTGCTGGTACGTTATCTCGGGACGCGTTGGCTGGAAGATCCGACCGACCATACTGCATGGCGCCGAATCTCAAAAATTCCGGATACCGAGCTTTGGCGGGCCCAGCAGAACTGCCGCGAGAAGCTGGTTGATTTTGCCCGGAAACGGCTCAAGGAGCAGTTGATCAAGGTTGGCGCCACCTTCAAAGAGATTGCTGTTGCCGAGGAGGTTCTCGATCCGGAAGTGCTGACGATCGGTTTTGCCAGGCGGTTTGCAACGTATAAACGCGGGACGCTTCTGCTGCGGGACCTTGACCGATTGGCCTCTATTCTCAACCATCCGGATAAGCCGGTGCAGTTCATTTTTGCCGGTAAGGCCCATCCGCAGGATCATGAGGGTAAGGAACTTATCCGCCAGATTGTACAGGCATCACATCAGGAACGCTTCCGTCACCGGATTGTATTTATCGAAGATTACGATATGGAAGTAGCTCGGCATCTGGTTCAAGGGGTTGACGTCTGGCTGAACACGCCGCTCAGACCAATGGAGGCGAGCGGTACCAGCGGTATGAAAGTGGCCTTCAATGGCGGCCTCAATCTGAGCGTTCTTGACGGCTGGTGGTGTGAAGGATATCAGGGAAACAACGGCTGGGCGATCGGCAAAGGTGAAGTCTACGAGGATATAGAATACCAGAATCAGGTTGAAGGTCGCGCCGTCTATGATTTGCTGGAAAAAGAAGTTGTGCCGAGCTTCTATGATCAGGGGAGCGACGGTGTTCCGCGCTCATGGGTCGCCACCATGAAGGCATCAATGCAGAGCCTCTGCCCGGTGTTTTCAACGGACCGGATGGTGCAGGAATATACTCTGCATTCCTATATTCCGGCGTTTACTCAATGGAAACAGCTGGTCGCTGACGATCTGGCGCTGGCTCTTGATTTTGGACACTGGAAAGAGCGGGTTTTTAAAGCCTGGCCTCAGGTACGTGTTTTACATGCCGATGCGAATGTTACAGATGCCGTAGCGGTCGGGAGTATGGTTCCTGTTACAGCCGGCGTCGACCTTGGGGCTCTTGCAGTCGATGACGTTTCAGTGGAAGGATATTTCGGGGTGCTCGATTCTACCGGTACTATTGTGGGAGGAGAAACGGTGCCGCTTGAGATGACGCGCGAACTCGGCAATGGGCTCTATGAATTCGGCGGAGCCCTGGAGTGTCGCTTCTGCGGGCGGCACGGTTTTATGCTGCGAGTTGCGCCGCATCACAAAGTTTTGGGCAACATCTACGAACCGGGCTACCTGATCTGGGGGTAGCACAGAAATAATCGGGGTGATAGTCGACGCACAGTCTGGAACCCCCACCCTTTTAAAACCCACATGAAATATTTATTACTGTAATGCTCTTAAATTGTGATATAGAATTTTACGGCTCACGTTAGCATTAACGCGCTTAATCCTGTTTGTCAGGGCTGGGAGCTTACATTGCCGATATCACACACAGCAATAGCCGGTAAATCCCGTCTCCTTCTCTATCTTGCTCTGATAGTTGCCGGCTTGGCGGGCAATTGTTTCAACTTCCCGCTTTTCACTAATATCGATTTCATTTTTGGCAGCATTTTTGCCATGCTGGCACTGCAGTTCTTCGGGTTTGGCCCGGGCATCCTGGCGGCTGCAATCATTGCAAGCTATACCTACCTCCTCTGGAATCATCCCTACTCCATCGTTATCATGACCGCCGAGGTTGCAGTTGTCGGTTGGCTGATGGTGCGCCGCAAAATGGGGATGGTGCTTGCCGATACATTCTACTGGCTGCTGCTCGGCATGCCGCTGGCCTACCTTTTTTTCCATACCGTCATGCATGTCCCTTTAAGCGGCACCTACATTGTCATGATGAAAGAGGCGGTGAACGGCATCTTCAATGCTTTGGTCGCCCGCCTTATATTTGCCTGTTTTGCCCTCCGTACGCGCTCATTGCTGACGTCTTACCGCGAGATTATGTACAACCTGCTGGCCTTTTTCGTGTTGTGTCCGGTGCTGGCCCTGCTGGCGATCGGCAGCCGAGCCGATTTTGACGCAACGGACCGTCATGTTCGTATAACGCTTATTGAAAACAGTAAGGGGGCGGAGCAGCGCCTGAAAACATGGGTGGAGAACAGGAAAACAACCATTATTAATCTGGCTGAGATGGCTGCTTCGCGTTCGCCGCAGCAGATGCAAACGTATCTGGAACAGGCGATGAGGTCGGATGTCAATTTTCTGCGGATCGGGCTTCAGAACAGAGAAGCGACATCAGTCGCTTTTTACCCTCTGACAGACGAACAGGGGCATAACAACATCGGCACTAACTTCGCGGATCGCCCCTACATTCCGCAGCTCAGGCGGACGCTCAAACCGATGCTCTCCGAAGTTGTAATGTCGAGGATCGGTACCCCCAAACCGATGGTCGCGATACTTGCTCCGGTGGTCATTCGTGGAGAATACGGCGGTTACGTTTCCGGTATCCTGAGTCTGGAGCAGATCCGGGAGTACCTGGACAAAAACTTGAACGTACATACCGCCTTCTACACACTGATCGATAAAAACGGTAACATCATTATGACCAACCGCACCGATCATACGGTCATGAATCCATTTGTGCTCGGCAAAGGGATGCTCCATCCTCTTGATCAAGGTATCAGTCACTGGGTGCCGCCCGTGCCTCCCAATACCCCCAAATTTGAACGCTGGCAGAAATCTTTCTATATTACTGAAAACGCCATCGGCAGTCTCTCGGAATGGAGACTGATTCTTGGTCAGCCGGTTGCGCCTTTCCAAAAGATATTGTACGATAATTATACCGACAAGTTGACCCTGTTATTCGTTATTCTGCTCCTGGCTCTGGCGCTGGCTGAATTTTTAAGCCGCAACATGGTCGTTACCCTGGGAGAGCTCCGCTCGCTGACCTACCAGCTTCCGGCCAAGCTGACTACGGAAAAGAATGATATTGTCTGGCCTGAAAGCGGCATTAAAGAGGCTAATCACCTGATCAACAATTTCCGGGAGATGGTGAAATTGCTGGCGAAACAGTTCCATGAGATTCGGCAGATCAACGAATTGCTGGAACAACGGGTTGAGGAGCGAACTCGGGAGTTGCGGGAGAGTGAGGAAGCTTACCGCGCCGTGGCTGATTTTACCTACGATTGGGAATACTGGGTCTCACCGGACGGCAGCCTGCGCTACCTCTCTCCCTCTTGCGAGCGCCATACCGGATATAGCAGAGAAGAGTTCCTGCAAGACGCCGGTCTTCTGAAGCGGATCACACATCCTGATGATTGGGACAGGCTCGACGATCACGTGTCGGTTAATCAGGATTCTACAGTGAAAGCGCATCCGCACTACGTTGACTTCCGGATTCGTACCCGCAGCGGAGAAGAACGCTGGTTCTCGCATGTTTGTCGACCGGTATATGACGGTGACGGGAAATATCTGGGACAGCGTGCCTCCAACAGGGATATTACCAAGCGTAAGCAGGCGGAGGATTCCCTTAGAAAGTCCGAGACACTCTATCACTCGCTGGTCGAGACCTCACAGGATTTGATCTGGCAATGTGATGCGGAGGGTAGATATATCTACCTCAATCTGGCGTGGGAACAGGTTCTCGGCTATGAACTGGACGAGATGCTCGGCAAGCAATTCAGCGACTTTCAAACTACTGAAAGCGCCGCGCGTTCACTGGCAGCGTTCAGCCGCGTATTGGGGGGCGATTCGGCCAATAATTTTGAAACCATTCATGTAGGGAAATCCGGTCGTGAAATCCATCTGGTCTTTAATGCCCTGTTTATGTGTGATGATACCGGGAATATAGTCGGCGCGAGCGGGACGGCATACGACATTACGGAGCGCAAGTTGATGGAGGAGGAGTTACGCAAGGCAAAAGCCGCCGCCGAAGCAGCCAATATCGCCAAAAGCCGCTTCCTGGCAATCATGAGCCACGAGATCCGTACACCGATGAACGGCGTAGTCGGCATGATCGAACTGCTGCAGCATACCAAGCTGACCCCGGAACAACAGGAATACGCTGAAATAGCCAAAAAATCCGGTTTTGAACTGGTAGGCCTGCTTAACGACATACTCGATATTTCCAAAATAGAAGCGGACAAGATAGAGCTGGAGAAATCCGGCTTTGAGCTGCGATCGGTTATTTCCGGCGCCATCAGCATCCTATTGCCTCAGGCCCGCGAAAAAGGGCTGGAACTAAGTTTTTCGATAGATAAAGATGTTTCAACGGCTTTAAAAGGTGACTCAGGCAGGTTGCGTCAGATCATAACCAACCTTGTCAGTAACGCCATTAAATTTACCCCCGCTGGATCCGTAACGCTCCAGGTCCGGAAAGATACCGAAGTTGACAGCTCGATTACACTCCGGTTTCTGGTAAGCGACAGCGGCATTGGCATTGCAGCTGACAAGTTGGAGCACATATTCGAGCCATTCACCCAGGCCGATAGTTCCACTACGCGCACCTATGGCGGCACCGGACTGGGATTGGCGATATGCAAACAGTTGTCAGCACTGATGGGGGGGACTGTTGGTGTAGAGAGTGTGGAAGGCGAAGGGTCGACGTTCTGGTTTACGGTGGTATTGGAGAAGCAGAGATCCGGTAAAATTCAGCCTGCTTCTACCCCGCTATCAAATGGAGGGGCGAGGGGGAATTTGAAATACGGCAGCCAAGGCCAAATCCCCCTTAATCTCCCTTTAACAAAAAGTGATACATCTGCAGCCATTCGCATCCTGTTGACCGAGGATGACCCCAATGCCCAGAAAATAGTACCAAAGCTGCTCAAAAGTTACGGCTATCAGGTGGATGTGGCAGTTGATGGAATAGAAGCATTGCAGGCTCTTCAGGAAAACGACTATGCACTGGTGCTGATGGACTGCATGATGCCGAAGATGAACGGCTATGAGGTCACCACCATCATCCGCAATCCTGCCTCAGCCGTGCGTCGTCATGACATTCCGGTAATTGCGCTGACCGGGAACGCCATGAAGCAGGATCGTGACAGGTGCATTGCCGCCGGTATGGACGATCATCTCCCCAAACCTCTTTTGTTGGCTGATCTGCTTGCAAAGCTGGATAAGTGGCTGCATATGTAAGAAATGATTCTGTAGAAGTAAACATCCGCCTACTTTGATGGTTACGGAGCAAAAGGCGGACCAATGTCGGCAGGGCTACAGCACGAAAAATCTATTTCTCCCGGTGTTTTTCTGAATAACCCCCTTATTTCCTCAATTAAATTCCCGAGCAGCTGCGTTGATGCTGAGGAGTTGCCGACGATAAGTGTACGTTTGTAAGCGTGGTCAAAGCCGGTGGCGCGATGGGTGCGCAGGGTTCCCTCTTCCACGAATTTTGCAATAACAGATCTGGACAGAAAAGCGAGGCCATAGCCTTGGAGTACCGAGCTGATGATAAGGTGAAGGTCGTCATAATAAATAATTCTGTTGAAGTCAGTACAATCCCTCCCCAGTTGCTTCATGTTGTGATCTAGCAGTTTGCTGGAACAGCATCCCTCATTTCTGGTGTAAAGGTCAAAACCGATCAGGTCCTCAATTAGCACCTCCGCTCCTGTAAGACCCAATTGCGGTGAACTGACAAAGACGACTTCATCTCCTGGCAGTTCAAATGTTTCAAGATCGGCTAAATCATAATCCGTATTATGCTCAATTACACCCACCTGGTAAAACCCCTTCAGCATTCCATCGACAACCTTGTCCGGCATTTCGAAAGAAAACTTAAGCTCCAGCATATCCGGTTTGTGCAGCATAAAAGCCTTCATTATTTCCGGTAGGTAGGTGATGCCAAAGGAAGGTGTACAACAGAAGGTGATTCCGGTTTTCAGAGAAAGTCCGCGAAGATCGTTCAACAGGTCATTTTCAATCTGTAAAATTTTTTCAGCTTTTTCGATTACAACCAGTCCCGCCTCGGTCGCAATCATCACCGGTCCAGAGCGGTCTACAAGTGGGTAACCATACTGATCTTCCAAAAATTTGATTCTGCGGGATACCGCAGACTGGGTTATAAAAAGATTTTCAGCCGCCTTGGAAAAACTGCCGGTAGCTATGGATTCTACAAGTGTGCGTAAATACGCTAATTTCATCGTTATCCCCTGTAAATCACCATTTTGTTAATAGAAACGCATGGCTTTATGATTAATTATCATTATCAATATAGCAGATTAACAGACGTGGATGCATCCAAAATCATCTGTATAAGTTGTATACATAATCTGGATTTGAGAAGGATTACAGCTGAGGGGGAAGCAGCGGTTGATTCGCGAATATTTGACGATGCCCTATAGCGCCGCTCTCTGTCCGGAATAAATGGAATCAGCTTTTATTGGGATCTAAAAAGGAAGATTTGAGGATAATATTTTTTCTGCCGATAATTTCGATTTCGCCCGACTGACTTAACCGTGCCAGCAGTCTGCTCACTGTTTCTCTGGCAAGTGCCGCAAAATCTGCTATTTCCTTATGTGTAAGCTTGAATGGGATAATGATTCCTCTTACGTCCTTGATGCCGTAAGCAGAGCTGATATGGGCCAGTACCGCCCTCACCCTGGTTTCTGCATCAGGCATTCCGAGTACCCGCAGCATTACCCATGAATCTCTCAGACGCTCACAGAGCATGCTGATAATATGCTTGAGAACATTTGTATCCTTCATAAAGTACTGCTCAAAATCTACTTTAGAGATCAACCCCACTGTGGCATCTTCCATAGCCACAATTGTCGCTGGCTGGGATTTTCCATCCAACAGGGTCATTTCACCAAAAAAGTCCCCCCGCTTGCGGATGACCAGTATTTGTTCCTTCCCGTCAGCAGTTATTCGTATTACTTTGATTTTTCCGGAGAAAATAACATACATGAAGCTTTTTGATTCATCTTCCATGAGAATAATGGAATTCTTTTTGAAATGTTTCTCCGTGATAATCTGATTAAGTCTGGATTTCTCATCCGGAAGCATCCCGGAGAATATAGGGATGTTCTCAAGCATTTTGAGGTGGTTATGGCTGCCTGACTCTTTCATGGGGCATACCTCTGCTTTTATCTGATGTCAGTGCGACAAACGGTCTTTAGCCGATTGTTGGTCGATATCAGAGAAGAAATCGTTTTGAGTTGATTCTCCCATCAATGAGATCCGCCGCTTCGTTCTCATGCTCGTTTGGGTGGCATCCTGCACATCCATTGAATCCGAGAAAAATCTGAATGTGTTCCGTCCGTTTTTTTTTGCTACATACATGGCTACATCCGCTTTTTTCATCAGCGTCTCAATCGTGGATCCATGTAGAGGATACACCGCTACGCCTATGCTGGTTGTCACATATGTTTGCTGCCCAAGGATATCGAACGGTTTTTGAAAAACGGCCAGAATCTTTTCAGTAAATGTGATGATGTCCTGTATCATATCGGCATCGTTGATGATAATAACAAATTCGTCACCGCCCAGGCGCCCCACGGTGTCATACTGGCGCATGCATTTCTGTAGTCCAAGCGCCACCTTCTTCAGAAGAATGTCGCCTGACAGATGCCCCATCGTATCATTTATATTTTTGAAATTATCCAGGTCAAGCATCATCAGCGCGATCAGCGTATTATGGCGTTCATCGAAAGCGAACGCCTGCTTTAGTCGGTCAAAGAGCAGAACTCGATTAGGCAGGCCGGTCAGGTGGTCGTGGGTTGCTTTATACCGCAGCTGCTTTTCGACTCTCTGTCGTAAGGTGATTTCCTGGTTGAGTCCTCTGTTTTTATAATTGAGTTCTTTGTTTAAGGCACGTATTTCCTTCTCGGCCAACTTGAGTTCTGAAATATCGTTCAGTGAAACAATGCGGGTGTTACTGTCAGGGAATTTTCTGATATTAGTATAGACAATTTTTGTATTTCCATTTTTGTCGACAAGTATTGATTCGAAATGATGCCGAGGCACGGAGGCGCTATCATCACCCTGTTGGAGTAGATCTTCCAGTTTAGAACGCTCACCGGGGTCAAAGAACTCAGTCCATTTTTCCAGATTTTCCACCGAGGCCTTGGAGCGCCCTGTCATGTTCTCGAATTGTTCATTCACCATAGTGATGGTAGAATTTTCATTCACCAGCATCATGGCACTGTCGCTCGCCTCAAATATCGTACGATACCGATTCTCACTGTCTTTCAGCTGCTTGTCCAGGTTGTGTTTGTATAAGGCTATTTCGATGGCATTCTGCAACTGGTAGATCTCATAAGGCTTGATAAGATAGGCATACGGATCGGTCTGCTTGGCGCGCTCAAATACTTCATTGTCAGAATTTGCGGTTATATAAATAACGGGGATGTCCGTTTGGGCGTGAACTTTTTGCACAGCGGATATGCCGTCAATTTTACCGCCAAGGGTAATATCCATAAGAATGATGTCAGGCATGCTTTCCTTGACGTTTTCGATGACCTCTTCCCCGGTCCGAACCACTCCTGTAATACTGTATCCCATACGGAGCAGCGCTTGGTTTAAATGGCGAGCTGCAAGGGCATCGTCTTCTGCCAATAGTATTTTTGCACTGGTTGTCATGCCCCACCTCCCGTTCTCCGTTTAAACGCATGTCACGATATACTTTGTGAAGATTAACTGAAGGAGTACATCATAAAAGCGCAACGGATGTCCCGGTATGGTTCATGTCATGAAAGCGCTTTAAAAAACAGCGGGGTGTTTTGCCCCGCTGTTATTAGCCTATACATTTTAGGATACTATGCAGCCCTGCGGCGCTTACCCCAGAAAGCCAGGCCGCTCAGGCCCGATCCGAGGAGCAGGAGAGTGGCGGGTTCCGGCACTGGTGCGGTGTTGTTGCCATTGGGCAGATCTGCTATTGATCCAGTAAATTCATACTTTAGATCAAGGATGTAATTACTCAGGTTCAACGGTCCGCCGGCGTCAATGGTAATATTTAAAGGATGACCATTCGGCAGGTAAGTAGCGAAAAAATTCGTGATGTCAAATCTGGTGGCAGTTAATTCGAGTGGACTAACATCAAGAAAACCGACACTGGCCCCATTTACTTTGACGTGATCATTACCCAGGGGATTAACGGCTGAAATACTCAGCAAAGCACTTGTTATATCAAAGTAATGGGGAATGTTGATGTTGAAGGATGCTGTCTCACCAGCCTCCCATTGAGTATAAGCTTCGGCGCTGCCAGTAGAGCCAAAAGCCATTAATCCCAAACATGCTGCGATTAAAATAAGCTTTTTCATGATTTATCTCCTTTTTAGATTCTAATTAGTTGTCTCATGATTGCTAATCTGCATTAAAAAGCTGATTCACCACCTTTCATTGTAGTCTGACTCTCTTGCCAAAGAGAGAATGAGATCCTGGCGCCGCTGCAATAAATTATGTTTACTGAAATCTTCGCAGGCTTCAGAAAAAGACTTAATTGAGTATTGACAAGGTATAAGCATCAGGTGTGCCAAATCATAACCGTATGATTTTTATGGTTAAATTATTATGAACAGGTTTTTATAGCATGATAAATGTAAGGTGGACCGACATGCCAGATAGCAATTCTTTACGACTGACGGCTTTCGATAGAGGTTAGGTGATGTTCCAAGACTGATTAACATCGGTCATATTTTTTACCAGTTATTCTATCCGCATCAAATCCTGCCTCCAGACAAAGTCATGCCACTAAATATCATATAATCTAACATCCACATTGTAAGGCCAATGGACAGCAAATTGCTGTATTTACGCAATAAGTTGGCGTTAAGCGATATGGCACACTGTGTGTTAACTCGTTTGGTAAAGAAATCACAATCAAGGATATGTCATGAGTGATTAAAAGAACATCCCGGAGGGTGCTGTTGTGTACAAAAGACCATTTATTCTGCTGACAATTATCCTCATCAATTTTGGTTGTACCGGGAAAAGCAGCGAGGAACTGTATGCGGATGGAGTTAAGTCCCTTCGTGAAGGGAATTCAAACGGTGCGGTTGTGCTTTTCAGGAACGCTTTGGAGAAAAACCAGAACCACATTAACGCTCGTTACCAGTTGGCCAGGGCGTACCTATCGGAAGGGAAATATGAACTGGCTGAAAAGGAATTTCAGAAAGTAAAACGGCTGAATCCAGCTCAGGCCGGCATACAACTGGAACTGGCAAAACTTTACAACGGTCAGAGGAAACCGGATCTGGCTATCAGTCAGGCTGAGGAATACATGACATCTAAGCCCGATTCTGCTGACGCACTGGAGATTATCGGCATTGCGTACGGAATAAAAAATCTGCCGCAGACTGCGGAAACTTTTTTTATGCGCGCATTGCAGAAAGATCCTGAAAAACTGTCAGCCAAGCTTGAGCTGGCAGCACTTAAGGTAAGGCAGGGAAAAACGGAGCAGGCCAGAGTGTTGCTGGGAGATGTAATCAAGGATAATCCTCGGAATTCAAGGGCAAATTATCTCCTGGCTGATATTGAAATTGCACTCGGCAGGAAAGATGTGGCTCTTATCCTTTTTAAAAAACTGGGGGAAATTAATCCTGCAGATCCTATTGCACCATACAAAGCTGGACTTCTGCATTTTGAGATGGAGCATTTAACCATCGCTGAAACAATTGCCGGGGAGCTTATCAAAAAGTTCCCGGCAAACTCAGAGGGCTATCGCTTGAAAGGTATGACCTCCTACCGTAAAAAAGATTATTTAGAGGCAATATCGGCTTTACAGAACGCAAATAAGCTCCAGCCGAGTGTGGTCGGCTATTATTTCCTGGGTCTTAGCCTCTTTGGCAAAGGAGATCTGGAAAGTGCCCTGAACCAATTCCGGCAGATTCTTGATCGAACTCCGAATTTCCATCAGGCAAGGCTGCTTACCGGTATGGTTCTACTGCAGCAGAAGCGATTTGATGATGCGATATCAGAGCTGACCAAACTACTTGAAGCGGATGATAAAAATCCTCAGGGGCATAATCTGCTCGGCAACGCATATATGGCAAAGGGTCAGTATGAAGAGGGAATGAAAGAGCTTGATATGGCGATAAAAATGGAACCCAGGCTTATCGACGCATACCTGAAGAAGGGGATATTTCACTTCAGTCAGGGAAAAACCGCAGAAGTTGAAGTCGATCTTAAGACGGCGATCCGTATTGCGCCAGAAATCCTCAACACCAGATTAATCTTGTCATCGTTCTATGAACACCAGAATGATCGTGCTAAAGCGCTCGCTACCCTCAACGAGGGTTTATCAGGTAAAAAATGCGATGCCGTTCTGTATTACGCTATGGCAAGGATCATGTTTGCAGATAAAAAGCCTAACGAGGCAATACACTATCTAAAAAAAGCAAAAGAATTTAATCCCGGGGCAGTTGCACCTCATGTCATTCTTGCCGGGTATTATACCGGTATTAGTGATACCGGCAGGGCATTGAATGAATATCAGGAAGTTTTACAGATTGAACCCGGCAATGTGAAGGCGATGCTGCAGATGGCTGCGCTTCTCAATTCGTCCAAACGCGATAAGGAAGCCCTTGCATGGTACATGAGAGCCAAGGAGATCCGCGACCCTTTGGCCTATCTTGAATTTGCTCATTATTATGAAAAAAAAGGGAATACAGAAAAAGCACTTTTAATTCTCGACGAGGCCGGTCGCTATATTCCGCGCTCTGCCGATATTATGGAGCAGAAAGTCCGATTGTATCTGAAAGCGGGACAGTATAAAGAGGCCCTTAAGACATGCGATGATATTGAGCCGATCTCGCCGGAACTTGCTATCTCCAGAAGAGTCTCAGTCTACACAACCATGAAAAAAATGCCGGAGGCCATAAAAGAGGCAGGGCGGGCCATTGCCCTCAAGCCGGACTCTTCGGATGGTTATAAGCTGCTTGCTTCTGTCTACCAGGGACAAAACAACACGGGACTTGCCATAGAAACATTGAAAAAAGGGATACTCCGTGACGGTAATAATCCCAAGACTGCCCTTGCGCTGGCGGCACTGTATGCCAAGAGCGGTAATCACTCATTGTCTCTGAAAACCTGTGACGACATTTTACGGAAGCAGCCCAATTACGCTCCAGCCTTTTTTACACAAGGAACAGTTCTGGAGGCAAAGGGGGATAAAAAAGAAGCTATCAATAAATATCGCAAGGCCTTGGCACAATCCAGTAATTATGCCGCACCCCTTAATAATCTTGCCTACCTGTATCTTGATGGTTATGGGACAAAAGAAGAAGCGCTCCACCTGGCTGAACGGGCAATTGCTCTTGAACCTGGAAACCCGGTAATCATGGATACTTTTGGATTTGCACTTCTAAAAAATAACCGTCATCAGGAAGCCCGCGAGTATCTGGAAAAGGCTTTGGCCCTTCTTCCCGGAGATCCAACTATCCGTTACCATATTTCTCTTCTCAATCATCACTCAGTAGATAAAAAACAGGCTGTTGAACAGCTTAGGATACTTCCTCGTGCGGAGCGTTTTGCGGGGAGGTCGCAGGATAAGAAAATTCTGGCGGGACTCAACTGACACGGGGGTATTTAGTTCTACTTACTGTGGTTCAAGGAGTATCGAAATGGAACAGAATAAGAGGCTTGTTTTACTGATTGTCTGCGACATCATAGCAGCCATTCTGGCCATACTGACAGCCATTTCAATCAAGCATATGAAGATTCCGGGCGTAGAGGAAATACAAACGTTTGGAGTCGTAAGGATAGTAGTCTTTACCGTAACCGTTGTTTTTCTGTCATTTCTGGTCGAAATCTATAAAAACCACCACGAATTGATTGCCAGGGATATAGCGGTCAAAATTGGGTCTTCGCTTGGTGTCTCATGCTTTGTCTTTTCCATTATCACCTATTCAAGCAATTTGGACGAATACGGCAGCGGTATCCAGGTGTCTGCAATTATCATCTTCGGAATTCTTCAGTTTCTGTTTCATCTGATATATCGTAACTATGTTAAATATCAGGGGTTTGCAAGTCGTGTTGTGATTCTTGGTGTTGGGGCTACCGCCGGAAATATGGGGGCGCTCATACCGGAATCGGACGAAAACTATCTGCTCTCAGGTTACATCAGATGTTCTGACGAGTTATCCGAGATCCCGTCGGACTGGATTCTGGAAAACAGTGGCGGGATCTACGAAACGGTTAAGCGAGAAAAAGCAGACAAGATTGTGGTTTCGTTATCAGAACGGCGCGGTGTGTTTCCGCTCGGTGATGTCATGGCCTGCAAGCTGAATGGAGTCGAGGTGGTGGACGCTCCTTCGTTCTATGAACATATTACCGGCAAGCTGTTTCTGGAGGGCATTAACCCCAGCTGGATTATCTTTTCCAATGGTTTCAACGTCAGTCAAGTACGCAAGATTCTCAAAAGGGTCGTGGATCTGCTTTGCGCAGGAGTTGGCATCATTCTGACGGTTCCCTTTCTGCCCATTGTCGCTTTGGCAATAAAGCTCGACTCTCCAGGACCGGTTTTTTACCGGCAGGAACGGGTTGGAGAGAAAGAAAGAAACTTCTTTCTCTACAAATTCAGGACGATGAAAGCAGATGCGGAAAATGGTACCGGTGCTGTATGGGCCCAAAAAAACGACTCACGGGTTACCCGGACAGGCGCTTTTTTCCGCAAATGCCGTATCGACGAACTACCTCAGTTTTTCAACATATTATGTGGGGAGATGAGCATGGTTGGCCCACGGCCGGAACGCCCGGAGTTTGTTACCAAGTTGAAGGAGATCATCCCCTATTATTCGGAACGCCACTTTGTAAAGCCGGGTGTAACCGGCTGGGCCCAGGTCAGATATCCCTACGGAGCCTCAGTGGAGGATGCTATGGAAAAGCTAAGATTCGACCTTTATTACATAAAGAACCTCTCATTGACGTTTGACTTTATGATTATTATGGAAACCATTCAGGTGGTTCTTTTCAGGAGAGGGTCCAGATAGCGCCTTGTAGATATATGACTTAGTTTGGTTAAGCACACGAGTAAAGGAGAATGCGATGAAAAAATGGCTGATAATGTTTCTTCTCGGAATAATGGCGTTGTCGCAACCATCTCAAGCCGCTGATTACGTAGTAGGAGAGGGAGACGTTCTTGATATCTTTGTCTGGGGCGTCAAGGAACTGAATGTTTCTGTCAAAGTGAGACCGGACGGCAAGATTACCATTCCCGGAATAGGTGATGTAAAAGCATCCGGTTTTACACCGCCAGGACTGCAAAAGTTGCTCACTGAGAAACTCAAGGAGTTAGTGAAGAACCCCAATGTTACGGTGACGGTCAGGGATATAACCAACAGCAAGGTATATATCTTCGGCGGCGGGGTTAAATCGGTGGCATATGATCTCAACCGGAGCACTACACTTCTGCAATTGCTGTGTAATGTAGGCGATGTCAGGAGTGCCGACCTTAAAAGAGCGTACGTACTTAGAAACGGGAAAAAGATCAAAGCTGATTTTCACAAGCTCTTCATTAACGGTGAAATCAGCGAGGATATGGTTATCGAATCTAGTGACTCAATCTATATCCCGCTCCTTTTGGATAAGAGCGTCTATGTCCTTGGAGCAGTTAATAATCCTAAGTTTATTGAATATAGGGATGGAATGACTGTCATGCAGGCGATCCTTGAGGCTGGTGGATTCAGTAAGTTTGCCAAGCAGAATGATACGACCATCCTGCGAAATGAAGGCGGAAAAGAGGTAATTATACAGGTCAAGGCAAAGGATATATTGAACGATGGTGATCTGAGCCAAAATTTTAAATTAAAGCCGAACGATTACGTCCTGGTAAAGGAAGGAATGTTTTAGTTTTAAAATATGAATTGTGGGGTGACATATGGATAACACAGAAGATTTTGACTATAAAAAATACCTGAAACTGATCAATAAAAAGAAATATCTATTCGTGATACTTGCCCTTCTGATCATGACCGGGGTGGTTATCACCAGCTATCTCCTTCCTGAACGGTATGAGGCCAAATGCACGGTCTTCATCGAAAAGAGCGTCATCAGTGAGCTTGTTAAGGGGATCGCGATAACGCCGTCTTTTGATGACAAACTCAAGGTGCTGGCATACACACTGAAAAGCCGTACCTTACTGCTTAAGGTGTTCGATGATCTCGGACTGAATGCCGATAAACAGACCAATGCACAGCTTGAAAAGATGGTCAGGGAGTTTCAGGCAAACACAGACATAAAGCTGAAAGACAAGGAAGGATTCTTTACCATAATTTTTACTAATGAAAATCCACGCATTGCCCGGGACTATGTAAATGCGCTGGTTCGCCGCTATATAGAGGAAAATATTACATCCAAGCGGGAAGAGTCGTACGGCGCCACCAATTTTCTTTCTGAACAGATAACAACCGTCAAGGCAAAGTTCGAAGAGGCTGAAGCAAAGGCAAACAGTTACAAAAGGGACAAAGGAGGCGTGCTTGCCGAGAATGAAGGCGCCTTGCTTGCCGAGATTGGTTTTGCACAGCAGAAGATTGATGAGCTTTCAATTAAACGTCGCCAGCTTGAAAGTATGCAGAGTCAGGCAAGGAGGAATGACCCGCTGAAAGCAAAGCTGTCTGCTCTTCAAAAAAAACAACAGGAACTTGGTCTCGTCTATACGGATAATCATCCGGAAGTTGCCGAGATAAACAACCAGATTGAGGACATCAAGCAACAGCTTCGATCGGGCTCCACGAGAGCATCTCTTGTGGATGGCCCCTCGCTTGAAGTGGAAAGAATCTCGATGGAGTTGAATTCACTCCGTGATGCTGAAAATAATCAGCGCCGGTATATCGCTTCAAAGCAGGCTCTGCTCAGAAGCATACCTGCTGCCAGAAGTGGGCTTGACGAACTGGAACGGGAGAAAAACAGTCAGAAATATCTTTATGAACAACTCGCAGCAAGATATGGGCAGTCTGAGGTCTCCAAACAGATGGAGCTGCAGGACAAGTCTACCACTTTTAGAATAGTTGATCCGGCGATACTTCCGACCCAACCTTACAGCCCTCAACGGGTAAGAATAATCCTGTTGGGTGTCCTTGGCGGCCTGGCAGCCAGTTTTGCCTTCCTGCTGCTGCTTGACCAACTTGACAAGTCTGTACGGAATGTCGAGTCACTCAAGTCACTGGGTGTTCAGATTCTGGCGGTTGTGCCCACAATCGAAAATCCAGTTGAATTACAGGCGCTGCGAAAGAAAGACTACTGGTTTTACGGAATTGCGGGAACGTGTTTTTTGATGATTCTGGCCACGGTTCCGTTTGAGTTATTGAGACCTCTATCCATGGACGTTTTCAGCACGGCAAGCATCAAAACGTATCTAAATAATTTTTCCCTCAAATAGATTGTAGCTGATCACATTACACGGTCAGAAAGGAAATGTTATGAGCAGAATTGAGGAAGCACTTGAAAAGGCTGCTAAATTAAGGGTTGAGACGGCATCAGCCGTGATACCTGAAACAAGAATTCCCAAAATCCATCTTCCACCGCCGCTCACCACACCGGGAATCACGTTGGCAAACAAGTTGCTCGTGACCGTGAATGATCCGTATACACAGGCTGCAGAAGAATACCGCAAGCTGAAATCGGTTGTCGTCAAACTAACCAAAGAGGGCTCTTTTCTGAATATGCTGATGGTGACCAGTTCCGTTGGCGGCGAAGGTAAAAGCCTGACATCCCTTAATCTTGCCTTGAGTCTGGCCCAGGAATTCGACCACACGGTCCTGCTCGTGGATGCGGATATAAGAAAACCAACTATTCACAGTTATCTGGGGATAGAGAATTCGGCAGGATTGACTGATTGCCTCCTGGACGGCGTCGATGTAAAGGATGCGCTGATACGCACTGGAATCGGAAAGTTATCTTTTCTGCCTGCCGGGAGGAGTGTACCTAATCCTGCAGAAGTTTTTACCTCGCAACGGATGCGGGATTTCTTTCTTGAGATGAAAAATCGCTACCATGACCGCTATATCATAATTGACACACCGCCTGTGCTCCCCTTTGCCGAGACCCGTTCATTGAGTGCCATTGTAGACGGCATCGTGCTTGTGGCAAAGGAAGGGCTTGTTACGCTGCGCAATATTGAAGAAACGATGGAATACATCAAAGGTGCTCCGATGCTGGGCATTGTTTACAATGAAGCGGCAACAGAATTTCAAAGTGACCGCTACCAATATTGTCGTGAAGAATATGCATAAAGAACAAAGGGGATAATCCATGTACGAGTCTTTTTTTAACCTGAAACAGAAACCGTTTGATCTCCTGCCGGATCCTGATTTTCTGTTCATGAGCAGTTCGCACAAAAAAGTACTTTCATATCTGGACTACGGTATCAGAGAACGAGTTGGTTTTATTCTTCTCACCGGTGAAGTAGGTTCGGGCAAAACTACCATCATCAGAAACCTTATCAAGAAAAACCTCACCGATGTTGTTCTCTCTAAAATATTTAATACGCGAGTTGATTCGGAACAGTTGATCGCGATGATTAATGACGATTTCGGCCTTCCTGTCCTGAACAAGGACAAAATAACGCTGCTGAGGGATTTAAATACCTTCCTGATTGATCAGTTTGTGAAGGGAAATCAGCCGGTACTGATAATTGACGAGGCCCAGAACCTGAACCAGGATCTGCTTGAGGAGATCAGGATGCTTTCCAATCTGGAAACCGACAATGCAAAGCTTCTGCAGATCATCCTCGTGGGGCAGCCTGAACTGCGCAAGACACTGGCATCGGCAACACTTGTGCAATTGCGCCAGCGAATCAGCATCAACTGTCATATTCAGCCATTAAGTCGATTGGAAATTGAACTATATATACTGTATCGACTTGAAAAGGCAGGGGATCGGGAAGCTGTAAGCTTTTCTCAGGAAACCATTGATATTATATTTACGTACAGCAGGGGAATTCCAAGGCTGATCAATATTATCTGTGATTTTATCCTGCTGGCAGCGTTCGCCGAGGAGACCAGAAACATTGATGCTGCTCTGGTGCAGGATATAATTGGCGATCTGGATTTTGAATATCATTATTGGGGAAGTGAGTCACTGGATGGGCACGTCACAGTTGAAAAAGATGTTGAGGCGGCATCTTCCCCTATCCGTTCCGAGCCTGTGTTTTCAGAGCTGATCAAAGGTATCAACGATCGCCTCGAAAATCTGGGGAGAGAATCTGAATTGTCTACCCAGAAGATGTTTCAGGAAATGGCAGCTAAAATTGCTGACTTGGAGGAGTCAATGAAGTCACATCAGGATAAAACCGGCATGCTCATTCAAAAAATATTAAAAACCGATTCAATCATAGAAGACGAAAAAGCACGACAGTTATCAAATGAAGAAGGTTCACAATCGCTTATGGGGACAATGTTTGGTCGCATGTTCAGACTTTAGTTATTGAGGAGATGTCATGTCAAGCATATTAGGGGCATCCGTAGCGGTAGTCGTTCTTGCAGCCGTACCTGTTGCACAGGCGGCGGAGTTTGAGGTGCACCCTTCTCTGGCTGTCAGCGAGGAGTATACCGATAATGTTTTTGAGACTACTACCAACCGTGTCTCTGATTACATCACCAGGGTGCTTCCGGGGATTGCCATGAGTTACAGTGCGCCGGCTCTTACCGGAAATCTGGGGTATGTGTTTGACTACCGGTATTACGCCAGAGACAGCCATAAAGATGAGACAACTCATTCACTCACTGCAAAGGGCAAACTGACGGCAGTTAATAACCTCCTTTTTCTGGAATTCAGCGATGAATATCAGCGGGTTTCGCTGGATGCAACCAGGGATGTGACGAGAGAAAGCCTGTTTGTCAACCAGTCAGACCGCAATGTAGCCACGGTATCGCCCTATCTGGCTTTGCGTATTACTGAAAGAATCCCGCTTAAGGCCGGTTACCGATTTATAGACACCCGCTATTTTGATTCAGTCGGCATCGATAAAACCGACCACATAGCCTTTATGGAAACAGCTTACGAATTATCGAAACGCTGGAGCCTGACAGCCTCCTATACCTTTACCAGGGAGTTGGCTGATGTTGATGATTTCAGCCAGCACCAGGCGCTTGGAGGCTTCCGCTATGAATATGCGGATAAATCGTTTCTTTTTGCCCAGGCAGGAAACGCCTGGACCCGTTATGACAGTGGCCAGAGTCTTAATAGCCTCAACTGGAATGCGGGGCTCACCCATGTGTTTAATACTGTGACAGGAACTTTAAACACGGGCGTCCAATACAATGAAGATCCGCTGAGCAATATTATGAAGGAAAGCTTTGTTAGCGGCAGCATTGAAAAGCGCCTTAACAGGGGCTCCATAAATTTTTCTCCCATGTATTCTGAGTATGTTCTGACTAAGACAGACATCCTGCAGACAAAGAAATATGGTGCAACTGCCAGCGGTCAGTACGAGTTTACCGCCGATCTGAAAGGTAGACTTACCTTTCAGGCAGAAAAGTACGAACAGCCGCTTTTGGACAGCTATACCCGGCGTTTCCAGGTTGATTCCGGGCTCAGTTATCTCCTGGCCAAGCAATTGGTCGCCTCGCTCTCCTATGTTTATGCAGGGTATTACTCGCCAGGCATTGCGTATGACAACCGTCATGTCAATCGGGCAATGATAGAGATCAAAAAAACATTCTGAGGCAGCAGATGATTAATGCCCTGACAATAGACGTCGAAGATTACTTCCAGGTGAACGCTTTTGCCCAGCGTATCAAGCCTGAACAGTGGGACGGATTTCCGCTCCGTGTTGAGGGAAATACTTTGCGTATTCTCGATTTGCTGGACGAATTTGCATTACGAGCAACATTCTTTGTTTTGGGCTGGGTTGCAGAAAGAGTTCCTTCACTGGTTAAGGAAATCCATCGGCGGGGGCATGAAGTAGCCTGCCACGGTTATGGGCATCAGCTCATATATAATCAGTCACCACAAGGATTTCGCAACGATGTGTCCAAAGCTAAAAATATACTCGAAAACCTCTGCGGGGAACGGATTTACGGGTATCGCGCTCCGAGTTTTTCAATCACAACAAAGTCACTCTGGGCGCTCGACATTCTTGTGGAGATGGGGTTTGCCTACGATTCCAGCATCTTTCCCATTAATCATGATATCTACGGCATCCCCGGGGGAAAACGCTTTCCGCATGAAATATCAACACACTCAGGCAAGATAAAGGAGTTCCCCATATCAACATTCCCGCTGAGAATGGGGTGCTGGCAATCTCAGATGCCGATTTGCGGCGGTGGGTATCTGAGGCTCTTTCCTGCCGCACTGGTTGCACTGGCAATTCAGATAATCAATGTCAGCGAGATGCAGCCGGTAATCGTCTATTTTCATCCGTGGGAGATAGACACGGAGCAACCGCGCATCCGGGCTGGTTTGAAGTCATGTTTCAGACATTATGTAAACCTTGACCGTATGGAGCTGAAAATACGTCATTTGCTGGGTAGCTTCCGTTTTTCATCGGCAAGGAATGTCTTAAGCCAGACCTAAGAGGTGTGCCACATGGAACTAGCAGCAGAAACAGGCTTTAAAAAACCGTGCACAGTCATACAGCCCCGTAAGGGTATGTTCCAGCTTGATCTAATAAGTGTATGGCGTCATCGTGAAATGCTTTACTTCCTTGTTTGGCGGGATGTGATTGTCCGATACAAACAGACGGTTATCGGTGCGGCCTGGGTTATTGTACAGCCGACAATTACAATGATAATATTTACGCTTATCTTCGGGAAAATGGCCAGGATTCCCTCGGATGGAATACCATATCCGGTTTTTGCCTTCAGCGCTTTGCTCCCTTGGTCATACTTCTCTCAAGCTTTGACACGGAGTTCCAGCAGTGTGGTCAACAGCTCCAACCTGGTTACTAAAATATATTTCCCCCGGTTATTGATTCCCCTTGCCGCTTCGATTGCTCCGGTTGTTGACCTGTTCTTCTCCTTCATCGTTTTGCTGGCTCTGATGGCCTGGTTCAAAATTGCGCCGACGTGGGGTCTGCTGGCGCTGCCGCTGTTTTTAGGCCTTGCAATAATGACAGCCTTGTCTGTTGGACTGTGGGCCTCGGCACTTAACGTGAAATATCGGGATGTGGGAAGCATTATCCCGTTTCTGATTCAGGTCTGGATGTATGCGTCTCCTGTCGCGTACCCGGTAAGCATGGTCCCTGAAAAATGGAAACTGCTCTACAGCCTGAATCCGATGGTTGCGGTCATTGAAGGTTTTCGTTGGGCTTTTCTCGGCAAGGGAAGTCCCGATCTGACGATGATGGCGGTGAGTACAGCCGTCGTGATGCTCCTGTTGTTTGGCGGCATCGTTTATTTCAAAAGGATGGAGCAGACTTTTGCCGATGATATTTAATCGTGCAGTTTTTATATAATCAGCGGTCACAGGAGCAGCGTATGGGAGATGTTGCAATTCGGGCTGAAAAGCTTTCCAAGCGGTATAATATTGCGAAATTGAAAAAACGTCACACCACTCTCAGTGAACTGATCGCCGAGACTCTTAAGTCGGTACTGCATCAGAACGGAAGGTCCGGTAAAAGTTCGGAAACGTTCATGGCACTGACTGATGTCTCCTTTGAGATAGGGCAGGGTGAAGTCGTCGGCATCATCGGCCAGAACGGGGCCGGGAAAAGTACCTTGCTGAAGATCCTGTCCCGTATCACCGAACCGACGTGTGGTCGGGCCGAAGTCTACGGCAGAGTAGGCTCCCTGCTGGAGGTGGGCACCGGCTTTCACCCTGAACTGACCGGGAGGGAAAATATTTATCTTAACGGTGCCATAATAGGCATGAAGAAGGAGCAGATAAGCAGCCGTTTTGACGAAATAGTTGATTTTGCCGAAATAGGCAAGTTCCTGGATGTGCCAGTGAAGCGATACTCCAGCGGCATGTATGTGCGCCTGGGGTTTGCCGTGGCGGCACACCTTGAACCGGAGATTCTGCTGGTGGACGAGGTCCTGGCCGTAGGTGACGCTGCTTTCCAGAAGAAGTGTCTGGACAAGATACGAAATGCCTCAAAAAACGGTCAGACAGTGATTTTCATAAGCCACAACATGATTGCCGTCAACAGCCTGTGTAAGCGGGTCATATGGGTGAAGAGCGGAGAGATCGTCGAGGATGGCCCATCGGCTGATGTCGTAAGGAAGTATCTGACAAAATCTGTGCAGGATCGTGATTTGTCTGAAGAGGTCTGGGATAGCGCCGCTGAGGCGCCGGGCAATGACATGGTGCGACTCCGCCGTGTCATTGTCAAGCATCAGGACGGCCGCCTGTTCGATCCGCTGTCTGATCCGTTGACGATGCAGACGCCGTTCAGGGTCGAGGTTGAATACTGGAATCTGGTCCCCGCCGCACAATTACATATAACCCTGCACTTGTATAACGCGGAACAGATCATTGCGTTTACCACCGGTAACATTACCACCGCTGCCATGCCGTCCGGCCTGTTGCGCAGTGTCTGCTATTTTCCGGGGGATCTGCTGAACAGCGGCTCGCACCGGTTTGTCGTAATGGTTGTAAAGGACACCAATTGTGTGATCTACAGCCACGAAAGCCGGGTGGCCTTCGACATACTGGACGTCAGAGAGCGGCACGGGAGCTGGTACGGTAAGGAACCGGGGGTTGTGCAGCCGGTGCTGGAGTGGACAACTGAATACCTTGGTGAAGATGGCGCAAGAGGGCAGTTTTAATCCCGAGCGGCGTGAGGAGTTGATAATGGAAAAAGTGATCATTTTTGGAAACAGTCTGTTTGCCGAACTTTATTACGATTGCCTGACTAACGATTCCCCGTATGAAGTGGCGGCGTTTACCGTCGATCGGGAATACATAACTGCGGACAGTCTGTTCGGGCTGCCTGTCATTCCCTTTGCGGATATTGAATCCGTTTTCCCCCCTTCCCGATACAAGATGATCGTTTCTGTCAGCTTCCAAAAGGTCAACAGGGTACGAGAGGCCAAATATTTCCAGGCGAAAGCGAAGGGGTACGAGTTGATAAACTACGTCAACTCGAAAGCCTCTACATGGTCCGGATTGGCGATTGGCGACAATTGCAGCATCGGACCAAACTGTATTGTCGAAGCCTTTGCCAGAATCGGCAATAACGTCACCGTAACGAACTCCGTGATGATTGGACACCATGTCGCCCTGAACGATCATGCCTTCGTCGCCCCTGGCGCCGTGATCCTGGGCGGTGTGACCGTCGGCTCTCACAGTCTGATCGGTGCCAATGCGACCATCAAGGAGGGGGTCACAATCGCGCCTGATTGTATTATCGGTACAGGAGTCTCCATAACCAGGAATACCGTAGAAAGAGGCGTGTATTTTAACCGCCCACCAGAACTATATCCCAAGCGCAGCGATGAATTGAGGGAATGGCTGACCTGGCCTGTGGACCCGGACAAACCGCGCTGGGGGTCCGGGCCAAGGACAAAAAAACAGCAGGTGTGGGTGCCGGATAACAATGAACTTTTTAACGCCATCTCGCTGCCGCAAGGAGATTGAGATGAGTACTCTCATACGCGATATGACCAGATCGGATATCGATCGGGTCGGGGAGATTCTTTATGACGCGTTCACGGGTGTTGCGGCCAAATATGGATATGCTCCGGTTATGAATTGTGTGCAGGAAGGAAAAGCCTGGGCCTGGGCGATGAGCCGCTATGTTTCAAGCGAAGGCATCGTCGCTGAAGTTGATGGCCGCGTGGTAGGAGTGGTCTTTCTGAATAAAAGAGGTGACGTTGGCGGCGGGGGGCCAATGGCCATTGACCCGGACTTTCAGGGGAAAACCATAGCGCCGCAGTTGATGACTGCTTTTCTTGAAAGAGGCAAAAGCTTGTCGAGCATACGGGTTGTTCAGGAGGCGTTTAACCCGACGTCCTTTTCATTCCAATATGCTTACGATTTTATGCCGGTCGCTGATCTGCTGGATCTTGTTCTGAACGGAAGGGCACGCCAATGCCCTGATCTGCAAGGCAAAGTGAGTGAGCTGACGGCACAGGGCCTTGATGAACTGTGCAGCTATGATATGCCGCGCAGCCATTTTGATCGCCATACTGATCTTACCTATTATGTCAGGTGGGGTAAGATCCTTGTGTACCAAGATGCGGGGGAGATTCGAGGCTACCTGGCCTGCCTTCCCGGTACCGGTGCGATCCAGCTTGGTCCTTTGCTTGCCAGGGGCGAAGATGTGGCCGAGTGTCTGTTCACGCACGCACTTGCCCTTTTCAATGACCGGCCTTGCAGAACACGTGTTATGGCAAGAGATGGCAGGTTTGTCAGAGCGTTGATGAAGCTGGGCTTCAGATTATACTGCCTGAGTTTGCTTATGGTGCGCGGAACGTGGCGGCCCGGTCATAATATTGAGGCATTTGGACGGTTTCCTGAAGGTGTGTAGCACCAATCGTCATCAAAAGGGGGGTGTGCCGGATGAGTGTTTTAGAGAGTCTTGAAAATTATTTACTGACGGAAATTGCGGTCGGCCTTGGTAAAAAAACGCTGGGACCTGATGAGGACCTGCTCGAACTGGGGATCATAGATTCGCTCGGACTTATGAAGCTGATCAGCTTCATGGAGGAGGATTTTGGCATAAGGATTCCGGACGAGGAGGTCATACCGGAAAATTTTCAGAGCCTTAACTGCATGGCGAAGCTTGTTGAACTGCAAGTACAGAACTAGAAAAGGGGTCGTCCATGGATTTCTCACTGACAGAGGATCAGGTAACCTTTAAGAAATCAGCCATCGAATTTGCGGAGAAGGCTCTCAATAAAGGTGCCAAAGAGCGGGAAAAAAACCGTGAATTCAACCAGGAGGGGTGGGAGAAATGTGCTGAATTCGGGGTGCAGGGGCTTTCCATGCCGGAAAAATACGGCGGGCTTGGCATGGATATCATGACCTGCGTCGTCACCATGGAGGCGCTCGGTTACGCCTGCCGGGACAGCGGCCTCCTGTTTGCGATCAATTCCCACATCTGGACATGCGAATCCCCGATTCTGAAATTCGGTTCGGAGTATCAAAAGGATACCTACCTACCCTCTCTTTGCAACGGGTCGCTCAAGGGGGGGCATGCCATGACGGAGGCGGACTCCGGCTCCGACGCCTTCAGTATGAAGTGCAGGGCTGAAAAAAAGGGGGATCGTTATGTCATCAACGGCACGAAGATGTTCATTACCAATGCGCCGATTGCGGATCTGCTCCTGGTGTTTGCCGTGACTGATCCTAAAAAAGGTTTTGCCGGGGTCTCGGCTTTTATCGTTGAAAAGGGCTTTCCGGGGTTTTCTGTAGGGAAACCGCTTGAATTAATGGGACTGAAGACCAGTCCGATCGGAGAGGTTGTCCTCCAGGATTGCGAAGTTCCTGAAGAAAATCTGCTGGGAAAAGAGGGGGCGGGTGGGGCGATCTTCAATTCGGAGATGGAATGGGAAAGGAGCTGTCTGTTCGCTACCCATGTCGGTGCCATGGCCAAGGATCTGGAGGATTGTATCCGCCATGTAAACGAGCGCCAGCAGTTTGGAAAACCGATCGGTAAAAATCAGGCGGTCTCCCATAAGATTGCCGAAATGCACGTCAGGCTCGAACTGTCCCGGCTTGCGCTTTACAAGGTCGCATGGTTGAAGTCGCAAGGGAAACGAGCGCCGGTTGAATCGGCTATCGCCAAGCTGTTTGTCAGCGAAAGTTATGTGCAGAATTGCATGGAGGCGCTGCAGATACATGGCGCCTACGGCTATTCAACAGAGATGGATTTTGAAAAAAACCTGCGGGACGCCATTGCAGGGAAAATTTATTCAGGAACGTCCGAAATACAGAAAAATATCATAGCGAGCCTTCTCGGACTCTGAATTCACCCGGAGAAATGGTATGCGCGACTATTTACTGCATCACCTGCTGCAGCGCAGCGCTTTACAATATCCTGACAATGTCGCCGTTATCTTTAAAGAGAAATCGGTGACGTATTCTGACCTGGAAAGGCAGAGCAGCAGCATTGCCGGGGCTTTGCAGCAGCTTGGCATAAGAAAAGGCGACCGTGTCGGCATCATGTTCTCGAAATCAATAGAGCAGATTGTTGCGCTCTTCGGGATATTAAAGTCTGGAGCGATCTACGTGCCGCTTGACCCTGCCGCTCCCGCCGCGAGGGTCGAGTATATGATACGGCACTGCGGTATTGAGTGCCTGATCACTACGCCCGGCAATCTGAAACTGCTGTCCTTGAATTCAGAGGATGCGCTTGGCATCAGTACGGCGCTGCTGATCGGTACAGATGCCGAGGTGGTGAACCATGGCACTATCGTCAGCAAAAGTTTGTCCCTGGATGTCGAAGCCGCTGGCGACCATGGCGGTTTTCAAGCCGTGGAGATGTCCGACAGCAGTCCCGCCTATATTCTTCACACCTCTGGTTCCACCGGAAATCCTAAAGGCGTTGCCATATCGCATCTGAATGCGCTCACCTTTATAGAAATGGCGGCCTCTTATTTTGACGTCACGGCATCTGACCGTTTCTGCAGCCACGCGCCGCTGCATTTCGACCTCTCCGTGTTCGACATATTTGTCGCGATTAAGCAGGGGGCTGCAATTGTGCTGCTGCCGGAGATGCTTTCGACGTTCCCGGTGAAACTGGCTGAATATATAGACAAGGAGCAGATCACCGTCTGGAACTCGGTCTCTTCGGTCTTGACGCTGCTGGCCGACAAGGGGGTGCTTGAGTCCAGGAACCTTGACTCTCTGCGCCTCGTCCACTTTTCCGGAGACATCATGCCGGTCAAGTATCTCCGCCTGCTGGCACAGCGAATGAAAAATGCCGCGTTCTACAACATCTACGGACAGACGGAGGCCAACTCGTCCCTCTGCTATCCAATAGGTGCAATACCGGACGATGATTCCTGGAGAATACCGATCGGAAAGCCGTTTCCCAATTTTGACGTGTTTGCCCTGAACGGGGAGCGGCAGGTTGTCAGCCACCCGGGCGATGAGGGGGAGCTTTACGTGAGCAGTTCAACGGTGGCGTACGGCTACTGGAATGACCGGGACATGAGCGGAGAAAAGTTTGTACCGGACCCGCGCTATCCATTTTTGGATAAGATTGTCTATAAAACCGGTGACCTCGTGCGCATTGACGAAGACGGCAATTACCTGTTCAGCGGTCGCACGGATCATATGGTTAAAAGCAGGGGATATCGTATCGAGCTGGCAGAAATAGAGACGGTACTGTCCGGCCACCCTGACGTTGTTGCGGCCGTTGCGATTCCGATTCCGGACGACCTTGTCGGCAACCGGATCTTTGCCGTCATCGCACCTGCATCCGGGTGCTCTGTCGGAACGGAAGAGCTTTTCAGGTACTGTACGCCGCGCCTGCCAAAATACATGATCCCGGAAACGATGGCGTTCAGGGACTCTCTGCCGATGACATCGTCTGGAAAAGTTGACCGGAAAAAACTTGGCGAAGAGCTTGTCAACAGTGAGGAATGGGCGTTTCCATAATTGGGGCGCAGCAGCGGACTTTTGGCCGGTTTTGTTTTGCAGTGGTTATTCACTCTCTAAATAATGAAGAATTACTGGAGAAAACTATGCAAAAGCTTATCAAGAACAACTGGTGTCGCAAGCCTGGAGAACAGTATGCAAAAATCGAAATTCTTAATCACGCGGTCCATCCTGAAGGGCTGGATATAGACCGGCTCCGTTTCTATGAACCGGGGCGGCTTGAGCCGAAGGGTAATATCGGTCACATCATCAGTGTTCTTAAGGGGGGAGGGAGTATCCTTGTGGACCGAGAGAGCAAAAGTCCCTTTCGCCTGACGGAAGGAGTTCATCTCTATATCCCACCGGGCAAAGCGAGCGTCCTGAACAGCGCGTCGGGAACCGAGCTCCTGTGCGTATCCGGCGCTGATCCCTCTCAGGGGCGCGGTAAGGAGTTTCTGCTGCGCGATGAGACTTTTCTTGCCGCCTGTGCTACAGGGGCTCAATCGCTGCGCTGGGCATTTACTCCCCAGTATCTGAGCAGGCGGATTTTCTTGCACCACGACCAGGTCCTGCTGTCAAAAGCAGGAAATCCGGTGTCCTGGTTCAGAACCACTATGTTTGACGTGGCCGGACTCCCCTATAACGATGAAGGGGAACCGGTGTTCAAGATGTCCTATAATTCCCGGACGGAGTGTAACGTCTGCTATGACGTGAAAGGTGACGCCCGGGTGCGTATGGCTGAGCACCCTTACGCAAAATTGAAACAGCCTTGGGGCCCGTGGTTAAAGCTGGATGATGATTCAACCTATCACCTGAATGAGGCCGTCGGCAGTCCGGAAGAAGAGTGTTTTATTGATGAGGTCTCCCGGACGCTGCTATATCTCCGCAACAAGCACGAGGTTCATATCGCAAACGGTCATGTGACGCTCTGCTGCCTGTTTGATCCTGCGCCAACCGGCGTCGAGATCCACCGTCCCGGTGAATACAGCGATTACGAGCCTCTCTCAAAAGTGTTGGGAACACCTCTGTACGAGACTCACCAGCGCGAAATTGCAAAATTCGATGCGATGGTGAATACGCTCTCTATTGCCAAAGCGACCGGAACCCTTGATGCTCATCGTGGGACGCCGGAGTGGCAGCTCTATTTACAGGGGCGGGAAGCGCAGGAAAGTATCGAGTTCGGGATTGCACAGGCCCTTGCTGCCGAGGGTAAGGGACGCGAGCATGTCCTTGCCCGCTGGATGCAAAACAGGGGTGATTGATACACGGCATGGTTTAGCCATGTGTGTACTCATGTAAGTAGATCATGCACTGATACACAGAGACAAACGCGTTAACTGTTTTTCTGCACCACTCAAAAAACCTCCGGGAATTTCTGGCACCCCGGAGGACTCCTACCGTTACGTCCATTCCCCAATGTAAAATAATTGCGTCAACGTGTCGGATAAATTTGCATAGTACATGGTTGTTTTAATGAGTGTGTTGAATATTGTGTAGTATTCCAGGTTCTTAGCCATTGGCGCGTTTGTTGCTCATTCCTGATGATAAGGTAGATTGACTCATCGTGAATTTATCTGCCAATGCAGTTCATCGTCTTGACGGTTTCAACAAACACTTTATAAGGAGGTGTACTATGAAAATGTATCTGAGAAGCGTAGTGAAAAGGTATCTTTTCTTGCTTGTTTCTTGTTTTCTGGTTCTTGGCAATGGTGTCTCAGGAGGATCTTCAGCCCAGGCAGCAGTCAATGGCGTTCTCCGCCAAATCGGCACTCAGCAGGTACTCAGCCTCTGGGGCTCCAACTATGAGATGGGTTATGCACATGGCTATTTAATGGCTGATAAAATACGCGACCTTGTTGATACGTATATGGTCGGCTTGATAGCGGAAGGAAATGTTTCTGACTATAATTATCATCTTTCCCTTATCCCGCTTTACCACACCTTTCACCCTGAATATCAGGAAGAAATCAATGGCATGATTGCCGGAATGATTGCCAGCGGCAAGAGTCTGTATGTCTCAAAGCTTGGGAGGAATGTTGATGACAGAGACATAAAGGCGTTCAACCTGTTCATCCAGTACTCTTTTGCCTGCTCTTCTTTTGGGGCCTGGGGGACATCAACCGCAAACGGGGAGACTATCCTGGCAAGAAATTATGATTTTTATTATGATGCCCAGGGCAGCATCCTTAATAACCAGCTGCTGATTACCTATGAACCGGTCGGCAAGCCCAAATTTGTCTCATTTGCCTGGCCAGGTTGGTACGGTATCGCTTCTGGTATGAATGAATATGGTGTCGCCGCGATGGCAAATGCGGCGAACGGCGAAAGCTCCAACAGTTCCGATAAATTCTACCCTTCAATAGAAGTCTTCCGCAAGATTCTTGAGAATACAACGCTTAACAGTTACTCGACTCAACCACTGGCGATCGTAAATTCAACTTCCGAATACATTCCGATGACTATTCAAGTCGGCACACCTTACCGAAATGCTGCTGATCCAGTTTACTATGTTGAAGATTCTTCAACCCTGAATTTAATCCGTAAAGCTGCAGATACCGAGCCTGCCTACAATCATATTATTGCCACCAATCATTTTTTGAAAGTCACCCCGGCGCCGACATCAGGCGATACGGTCACCCGCTATAACACGTTGCGGAGCGGGTTGATCAATCTTTACGGAACCGGCGATCGTAAAGTGGATTCGACCGAAGCATGGTCTCTTCTCGGAGCTGTTGACAATATTGTCGCCCCGACATTAACCAGTATTGTGATGCGGCCAAACAGGATGGAGTTTGATGTGTCATTTGCCAAGATAGTGAATGGTGCTTTTAAATCTGCAGCGCTGATGACACCGCAAACATATAGCTGGGCGACCCTGTTTCCCTCTGAATCACTTCCTGACCTGATCGTCCAGAGCATCACACCGGTTCCGGTTTCCCCGGCGACAGGTCAAGCGGTGAACGTAACGGTGACAGCTAAAAACCAGGGCAATGCCGATTCAGGCAGTTTTACGATAGATTTCTACAAAAATTTGTCTACAGCGCCGGCTTCGCTGCAATTAGGGGATGTATACTGCCTCATAAGTGGTCTGGCAGCAGGTGCAACAGGTAGTTGTACGTTCACTGCGGCATACCCAGTAGCTGGCAGCTATAAAATGTGGGCTCAGGTTGATGCCGGTCGGCAGGTGTCGGAACTGAATGAAGCGAATAATGTGTTTGGCCCGCAGGCCATTACTGTCGGCGGCACTGCTACGCCTGTCGCCGTTTCCATAACGGCGCCGGCTGTCAATTCGACGGTCAGCGGAACGGTTAACGTTGCCGCAACCGCGACCAGCAGCGTTGGAATAAGCAAGGTTGAGTTCTCTGTTAACGGTTCACTGAAACGTACGGATACGAGAGCCCCCTATACCTACACCTGGTATACGACCACAGTCGCCAATGGTTTATATTCTCTCACCGCCAAGGCCTATGATGCCGCCGGTAACGTGGGACAGTCCGCCGCCGTGAATGTAAGTGTAAGTAATGGTACGGCAGATACGATTGCACCCACGGTTGCCATTACCTCTCCGGTAGCTAACGCAGTGATCAGAGGCACTGCCTGCGCCGCGGTATCTGTAAGTGATAATGTAGGTGTGACCAAGGTGGAGTACTACGTGAACGGCTGGTTGGATAAAACCGTTACGGCAGCTCCATTCGGCTACTGCGTGGCTACAACCGCGGCGTATAACGGCAGCTACACCATGTTTGCCAAAGCATATGACGCTGCAGGCAACGTAAGGCAATCCGCATCGATAAACTATACGATAAAAAATTAATACGATTATAATTAACTCACTGTTGTGGCGGCAAAAATGCCCTCTCCCTGAGGACCCTTGACCCTCTGGGGGCCTTAAGGAGAGGGCCAGGACAAAGGGGGGGGAGCGTTGATGCATATGGCACTGCTACCCCTTTTTCTTTGGTTTTGGGGGCGACAATTTCATAACACTTGCGACTATTTTAACATTTACCTTTCTACCCTGTAAATTTCAGCTTCAGGGACTGACCAACTCCGGTCGCACCATTTTGTCATACCTCGTAAAATTGCATGCATATTATGTAATACACCGTTTTTATAACTAAAATTAGATTTTATGAGTTGGCATGATTTGTGTTCATTACATTATAAACTCACCCGGCGGCATGTAGTCATGTCACGTCAGACCTGGAAGAGAGTCCACACAGGGGATCGTGGATATGAGAGAAGAAAGCATAACATTCAGTCATCGCTATGTACTGGCTTTTTCAATAGTTTTAGGCGCTTTTCTCCGCTTTTATCAAATAGGGAGTCAACCGCTTTGGCTTGATGAAGCGTGGAGTTATTGGTTTTCAGGAAGAACGATACTTGAACTTTGGACGATTATTCCCCAGTTTGAAACAAACCCGCCGCTTTATTATTCTATTTTAAAAATATGGGAAAATTTATTCGGATCATCTGAAGCATGTTTACGAAGTTTATCAGCAGTAATGAGCATCGGATGTATCCCCTTGATTTACATGGTCGGAAGGCTGCTGGGGAAGTCAATCGGCGGCAATTGGCTGGGCACAATATCAGCGTTACTGTTTGCCGTATCTCCAGTGCATATCCAATATGCTCAAGAAACACGACCATACGCAATGCTAACGTTTGCGACTACTTTGACACTATTGGTAGTTCTTTGGATCATGCGCCATCCTGCCGAAGCCTGCGAACCCATATTCAGTAGAACTTCCGATATGAATCCGTATGCAACAGAAGGAATTGCATGGCCCGGACTCTTCACGTGGATGCTCATGATTATTGCCATATCTTTTGCGCTCTGGCTCCATAATACCTCTGTTTTATACATGGTTACCCTGTTGCTTGTCGTGCTGGCGTGGGTTGCCTTGCAGTTAGAATTCAACAGGTCTTTACTAACAAAAATCCTGATTGTCGTCGTCATCACGTTTTTGCTCTGGATACCATATCTTATCTATCTAATTCCGCAGTCGCTAAACGCAAGTCTCCCTATTCCACAGCCAACGATACTCTCAACAATTAATACTGTTACCTGGTTACTACTGGGGAATTCGATTGCCTGGGGTTCCTCTATTAACGATATTCTGAAAATGACTGCTTTTTTATTTCTCATCACTCTCGCTGCGGCGGGGTTGATACATATTCGTAAACATTCCGGTTTATTTATTTCGATCTTGATCCTTGCGGCAATAGTGGGACCAATTTTAATGGAACTACTCTTCAGTATGGCGTTAAGACCCATTTTTCTCGCGAGAACGATCATTTATGTAAGTGTGCCGTTCTACATAGCCATTGCTGCAGGGATAATGATGTTAGGCGATACACGAAAAAGCACGCTGGCCGTTATCCTGATCTCGTTCATATTCACGAAATGGACCTATAGCTATTTCGTGAATTTCCAGAAGGAGTCCTGGGATAAAGTTGCACAGACGGTGAGTTATCAATCCAAGGGAGATGTTGTGCTGTTTGTCCCAAACAGTATTGAAATCCCTTTTTCATATTATGCGAAGAGAATCATCAATAATAATCTTCACGTTATTCCCCTGCCATGCCCGATATCTGACTTCCTGCGCCAAGACCCCGGTATGGAAATCCTCGCTTTGGATCCTTTTAAAGCCATATGTATCAAGCCTTCTGATGTCAACTCAATCGATAGGGCGATTGGAAACAAATCACCGGTATGGTTGATTACCAGAAGAGAAGAGTTGTTCGATCGGGACAAAATTGTATTCAACCGGCTAAGCAGTAAAAGAAATCTGGTTGCCACTCTACGTTTTGGTGAGATTGATGTATTTAAGTTTAATTAGCAACAGCTTATTATTTTAGCCTCAATTGTATGGAGGACGCCATGGAACGCCGCTATGAATAGCCAAATTCGTTTTTTCATACAGACATTGGGGTCTCTCGGATGCTTCTGGTGGTTATTTCAAATGGTATCACCAGAGCTGCTGTTTGATTCATTGAAGAAATCCAACTACCTGTTTGTAGTTTTAATCACCGCAATCATGGTTCCGGCGGTACTTGCGAGGGCATGGAGATGGCATTACATATTAACTCGCGGCGGGATTCCGGTTTCCATGGGTTCCATAACAAATGCGACGTTTATAGGCATGGCGCTGAATCTTATTCTGCCTGCAAGCGCAGGTGATGTGGTCAGAAGTTACTACAGTTGGCAAAAGTATGGCCATAAAGAGGAAATGCTGGCATCGACTCTCGCGGATAAGGCCGTAGCGCTCATCTCATTATTCTTGTTAGGAGCCGTTGGTGGTTTTATGTGCGGTGAAACCAAACTTGCCATGTTAGCGGCTATCTTAATCATTCCGGCTGGTTTAATCCTCATTGTACCTGTCCGCTGGCTATGGAATATTCTTGCGCTGCTTGTGAACAGAGTGCTGAAAAAGGATCTGGATGTCGATCTCCTCCTACGCTCTTTCCACATGAGTTTATCGACCTTTTTCGGAGCCATGTTCATTTCGATAGTGGGGTGGATGATTACGAACCTGATGTATTTTCTTGCGGTCTCGTCTGTGGGAGCACACGTCGGGATGGGGTATGTTTTCGCAATAGCTCCTTCAGTCAACATACTACGTATGCTTCCTATCTCCATTTCAGGACTTGGATCGGCAGATGCGTTAATGGTGCAGCTGTTGGGAGTGGTTGGTGTAGAGCAACATCTTACACTAGCGGCGTCAATGATCGTCAACATGACGTTGATTGTTATCCCCGGAATCATTGGGGCTGTATTGATGCTGGTAAATGCCCGCAGCCTTAATAAGGCGGTAATTTTGAAGCAGGCTGCGCCGAATATCGATGTTTAAGGGGGGAGAAATGCATAAAATCCTATTCATCCTTGGAACACGCCCGGAAGCAATCAAACTTGCGCCTCTTATCCATCAAGCCAAAGAATCGGATCGTTTTACAACTCATGTATGCTCAACAGGGCAGCATCAGGAAATGTTGCAGCAGGTTCTGGATTTCTTTGATTTGATCCCTGATTATGACCTGCATCTCATGCAGCGGGACCAGACGCTGCATGACCTTGCTTCGTGTGCTTTACGGTCCCTTAGTACGGTGATGGAGGAGTTAAGCCCGGACCTGGTTGTCGTTCAGGGCGATACAACGACAGCGATGATAGGTGCCCTGGCTGCATTCTATCGTCGGACGAGCGTCGCGCATATTGAAGCAGGTCTGAGGAGCAATGTAAAATTTTCTCCCTATCCGGAAGAGGTCAACAGAGTCTTGGTGACCCATCTGTCTGATTTTCACTTTGCACCGACAGAACGATCTGCGGGCAACCTACGGAAAGAGGGCATTCCAGAGGAGAAGATATATGTCGTTGGCAATACTGTAGTGGATGCCCTTTTACTGGGTTTACGGGAAGTGAATAAGTTGAGCATGGATGATATTAACCCGGCAGTGAAGCATATTGATTTCTCTAAAAAAATAATCCTGGTGACCGGGCATCGGCGTGAAAGCTTTGGCAGGCCGCTCGAAAACGTATGCCATGCGCTGAATGAAATAGCTAAAGATAACCGGGTCGAAATCATATACCCGGTGCATCTGAATCCCCATGTCAGGGAGCCTGTGTTTGGCATACTCGGTGGCAGGAATAATATTCATCTCATTGAACCGGTAGATTATTCGACCATGATCTATTTGATGAGTAAATCCTACATCATTCTTACCGATTCCGGTGGAGTGCAGGAAGAGGCGCCTTCTCTTTGTAAGCCGGTGCTGGTGTTAAGGGAGGTGACGGAACGGACCGAAGGCGTTGAACAAGGTGTGACAAAGCTTGTTGGAACATCGAAAGAAAATATTGTCAGAGAGACCTTCGCATTACTTAACGATATCAATCATTATAACCGGATGGCGACAGGTGATAACCCATACGGTGACGGATTCGCATCAAAAAGAATTGTTGATGTGCTGGAGCATGCTTTTGAGGGTCATACTCGTGTAGGTGACGGCTTAATCCGTGTCACAGGGACTTTAAATAATAGTGATGTCATCATTAATAAGGAGGATCTAAATGGACAGGCCCAAGATAATAGTTGCTTTGCCCGCCTATAATGAGGCCCTTAATATTGGCGCTTTACTTGATAATTTTGAGAGCACGCTCGCTTTGAATCTGGGTTTTGGTTTTGACCGTAAATACGTGATTGTAGATGATGGCAGTGCTGATGAAACGCGAAAAATCCTAAAGGATTATGCGACCAAAATACCCATGAGGATTGTTGTACACGAGCAGAATCAAGGATTAGGACCTACCATCAGGGATGCTCTCCAGGCTGCGACAGAAGAAGCGAGTTCAGGAGATATTATAATTACCATGGACGCTGACAACACACATTCTCCGGGCTTGATGCCGTTAATGGTGCAGAAAATCCTTGAAGGGCACGATATTGTGATCGCTTCGCGCTTTAGGAAAGGTGCACGGGTCATCGGTTTAAGCTGGCTGCGGAAGTGCTTGAGCATAGGTGCCAGCGTGATGATGAGAATTATTTTTCCTCTGAAAGGTGTGCGAGATTACACCTGCGGATTCAGAGCGTACCGTGCGGAATTACTCCAAAAGGCATTCAAAGTGTATGGTGCATCGTTTATAGATCAGAAAGGATTTCAGTGTATGTCTGACATTCTTATAAAACTCAGGCGGTTTAATCTGATAGCTGAAGAAGTCCCAATGATATTAAGATATGATTTTAAAAAGGGAAATTCCAGCATGAACGTCGGTTTAACGGTTATTCAGACGCTGCGGCTGGTCGTGTTAAGACGCTTTGGGGTGGTCGGCAACAGTTAACCCGGTACAACAAGGAGTTGTGAGTATGAATTTTTTTTCTATTGCTGTTGTGTGGTTTGTTATGTCGATATTGGCGGGGCCGTTGCCTGCTTCAGGAGACACTATTACCGGGTGGTTCGATCCAGCCTGGAATAACCGAAGCACCATAATGGTCTCCAACCCCGGGGGGGGCCTGCTGAACAATTTTCAGGTTCACCTTTCCCTCGACAGCACTTTTGATTTTGCCAATGCCAACGTCGATGGCTCCGATGTGCGCTTCACGAGCGGAGACGGCACTACCCTTATTCCATACTGGATCGAGTCCTGGAACCCGGTCGCCAAGTCTGCCAGTATCTGGATCAATATCCCGGCAATCGCGCCTTCGGGTACTACGCTTTACCTTTACCACGGTAATCAATTGTCGAGCAGTGCGTCGAATGGTACGGCAACATTCGATTTTTTCGACTCATTTGAGCCGGGAGATTCCGTGCCGGGTTATTATCTGTTAGGTTCTGAGCAGACGGCATTAGTTAAAGATCAAATTTGGGAGACATCGGCGCCACATACCTTGTCCGTTTTGCCTAATAACAGCGGAGGCTATGCCTATAGGGGTTACTATGGGCTTCAGGCGGGTTGCGGAGGCGTTGGACTGGCATTCAGTAATGACCTGTCCCGTTGGACCAAGTATGTCGGCAACCCACTGTTTGTAAACGGAAGGTGGCCCTCAGTTCTGAAGAAAGAAAATATCTTTTATATGCTCTATACACAGGACTTCTGTGCCACCAGTCACATAAACCTTGCTACTAGCAGTGATGGCGTCAACTTCAGCAACGTGAAGACCATCGTTCCCGCCCACTCTGGGTACCGTAACCAGAATTCCCATCTTTTCTATAACCAGGAGGATGGTAAATATTACATCTATTGGTACAGTGGTGACGACACTACATTTTGGGAAATTCGTGCGAGAAACGCTAGTACACCTGAAGGATTGGATGATCCAAGCTCCGAGATCGTTGTTCTGCGTTCAACCGACGTGCTGGCAGCACCGAACATGCTTTTGATTGATGGCACATATTTTCTTTCAACAGAAATATTGGATAGTGCTAACCAGTGGGCCACCAAAATCTATTCCAGCAGTTCGCCAACCAGTGGTTTTTTACCGCTCCCCGGGAATCCAGTTCTCGCCGACGGCTCTGCCTGCTTCTTCCAGCATGTGATCGGAACGCAACTCCATAATTACTACTGCAAGGCTACTGAAAATATTTGGACCGTAGATCACCGTGTCGCTGATCTAACTGCAGGAAGGATTCTGTTACAAGAGCAGGTGCCTGCTCCGAGCAGGTGGACAGCCAGTGGTGGGACATGGACAAGCGCCACCGACACACAGCAGGACGGCTCAACAGGTGGTGTGGTTAAGGGCAGCATTGGAAGCAGCATTCGCGAATTACTTCTCTCCTCATACACCGGCACTGATTATGTTCTGGAGGCGTATGGCAAGCTTCTCGGTGGGAATGCGTGGGGTCTTGGCGCACGAGCGACTGACAAATACCACCTTTACTCCAGCAACCTTTACGAGAATCTTGATTCAACCAACAATCTGTATGAATACAGTTGGCTGGGCGGAGGGGTCGCGACGCTTGCATATGCCGCGACAGGGCAGGTTGATATGGGATCATGGAACAAACTTTCTGTGAAAGTGCATGGAAATATGATCGATGTTTACAAAGATGATGTGTTAAAGCTGCAAACAACTTCCACACAATATGCTTCTGGGGCGGTAGCACTTTTCGGCTCGCCCTACACGGTCGCAGAGTTTAACAACGTACTGGTTAGAAAGTATGAGGCTGTTGAACCCACTGCGGCAGTTGCCTCAGGAACGGCTACGGCTGTTGCGTCGGTGTCTCTGGATCCTGTAGATGTTCCAGGGGGGAGTACTTCCCAGGGGACGGTATGGTTGAATGGGATTGCACCAGCCGGCGGTGTGCTGGTGTCATTGAACGATAATTCGCCGGCCGCCGCTGTGCCTGCCACCGTAACGATCCCGGCCGGCGACGTTAGTGCCGCATTCACTATAACCACAACCTCGGTAACCAGTTCCACATTGGCCACCATTTCAGCTGGTTATGGCGGGGTGATCAAAACGGCGGTACTCACAATTAATCCTGTCACTATCCCACTCTTTTCAGATGACTTCACACGAGCTCCAGGTACCCCGAACCAACTATCCCCGTGGACCAGTGCCCTTGGCTCCTGGGCAGTAACCGGCGGTGTTTTGCAAGGTTCCGGATTGCCCTTCTCATATAGCCAAAGCTATTATGCTCCTACTCCTCTTTGGGATAATTATGCCGTGGAGGGCCGCTTCCAGTTTCCATCTGCGGCCTTTGGCGGGGGCATCGGTTGTCGGGTGAATCCGGCAACCGGAGCCCAGTACAGTGCATGGATTTTCCCTGACAATTCAGAGGGTGGTAAGAATGTGTTGAAGCTGGGGAAACTCTGGAGTTGGTCAACCTTCAGCGGGACATCAATGGCCGAGGCCAGCCTCCCCAGCGTCGGGACAGGCTGGCACACACTAAAGATTGTCTGTAATGGCAATCGGATCCAGGTTTATTACGACGGGACTTCAAAGATTGATGTCAGAGACAACAACTACGATTCACGGCCAGCGTATTTGAATGGCGGAATCGGCGTAGCTATGCTGACATTAAATGCCGCATATACCATGTCAGTCGATAACGTCGTTGTGAGCAGCTTGAGTACGAACCAGGCTCCTGTGGCGACGAATGACAGTTACAGCACCAGCGCAAATAAGTCGCTGAACCAAGCTGCACCGGGGGTGCTGAGTAACGACAGCGATCCCGAAGGCGCGACCCTGACGGCACAACTGGTGAGCGGCCCATCTCACGGGACACTCACCCTCAATAGCAACGGCTCGTTTGCCTATACCCCGACAGCGAGCTATGTAGGGAGCGACAGTTTTACCTACCGTGCGAGTGACGGTAACCTCATGTCCAATATCGCAACAGTAACGATAACGATCGCCATGGCCAACCAGTCACCTGTGGCGACGAATGACAGTTACAGCACCAGCGCAAATACGGCCATGAACCAAGCTGCACCGGGGGTGCTGAGTAACGACAGCGATCCCGAAGGCGCGACCCTGACGGCACAACTGGTGAGCGGCCCATCCCACGGGACACTCACCCTCAACAGTAACGGATCATTTGTCTTTTCTCCGATAGCGAATTACGTGGGAAGCGACACTTTCACGTACCGTGCGAGTGATGGGACAACAAACAGCAACATTGCCACTGTGACCATATTGGTTGCATCAAGCAGTGGGGTGTTGTTCTCAGATGATTTTACACGGCCTGCCGATGCGTCAGCCCCTTTATCCCCGTGGACCAGTGCCCTTGGCTCCTGGGCAGTAACCGGCGGCGTTTTGCAAGGATCCGGTTCGCCTTTCTCATATAGCCATATATATTATGCTCCCACTCCTCTTTGGGAGAACTACTCCGTGGAGGGTCGCTTCCAGTTTCCATCTACTACGGCTTTTGGCGGGGGCATCGGCTGCCGGGTAAATCCGGCTACCGGAGCCCAGTATAGTGCATGGATTTTTCCTGACAATTCAGAGGGTGGAGGCAATATGTTGAAGTTGGGGAAACTGTGGAGTTGGTCAACCTATAGCGGGACATCAATGGCCGAGGCGACTCTGCCGAGCGTCGGGACAGGGTGGCACACACTAAAAATGGTCTGTAATGGCAATCGAATCCAGGTTTATTACGACGGGATTTTAAAGCTTGATGTCACAGATAACAACTACGATTCACGGCCAGCGTATTTGACTGGCGGGATAGGCGTAGCTATGCTGACATTAAATGCCGCATATACCATGTCAGTCGATAAGGTCGTTGTGAGCAGCGTGAACAATAATTAGTTTCTCCGTGGCAGCTAATGCCAATTATAAAGCTGGATACAGTTCGGCAACAGTCAGCAGAGAAGTATTAAGCGCATTAAACGCGCAAGAACGTGACTGTGTCTAATCCTGATTAGGAATTAGAAGGATGCGCTTCGATGAAAACAGATATATGTCTCATATTAATATTACTCTGCCTTGCGCCTTCTGTACCACCGGCATTAGCGGCATCACACACAATTACACCTTGGCGGGGAAATAAACCAGCGGCCGTGAGTCTCACTTTTGACGACGGTTATTCTTCGCAATATACTTTTGTTTTACCCTCCATTAATGAACGGGGCTTCAAGGGCACGTTTTTTATATTCACTGACTTTGTTGATTACTTTAACGGCTGGAATTGGTGGAAAGAAGCAGCAAGCAAGGGCCATGAGATAGCTAGTCATACCAAAACACATCCCTATCTGACTGCGCTTCCTTTGAGTGAAGCCGAGTATGAAATCAGCATGTCAAAGGCGCTGATAGATGCGAACATACCCAGCCAGAAATGTTTTACCTTTGCGTATCCGTATGGTGACGTCAACACTGTAGTGAAGGCTTTGGTTCAGAAGTATTATATAGGTGCGCGTGGGACAGGCGCGGTGCTGAATGACTCTTTGACAGATACCCACAATGAGAACGCTTATGATGTGATCGGCTATACTGTTTTGCAGATGAAGAATTTGACTGATCTGGCGGTAAGCCAGAAGAAGTGGCTGATCCCCTGTTTCCACAGCTTCAGCCCCGGAGAATACGGGGGATGGACCTCAGATCAGTTACTCGCCTACCTGGACTACCTGAAGGGCAGGTCGGATCTGTGGATCACACCATTTGGGACAGCGATCAAGTATATAAAAGAGCGTGGTGCGGCAACGGTGAGCGTTTCAACACAAACCAGTGACATGATAACATTGAATCTGACCGATACTCTGGACAATGCCATATTTGATTGCCCACTGACTTTGAGAAGCGAGGTGCCGACAAGCTGGACAAGTGTGAAGGTGCAGCAGGGAACAACAGTCACAGCCCGGGTGCCTGTCGCTGAGGGGAGCTCATGGGTTGTCTATTACGATGCAACCCCCGATAAAGGGATCATTACCCTGACTTCTGGAGCCGTTAGTTTACAACTAATTGCAGTCAACGACAGTTACGGCACTACCATGAATATTACACTGGACCAGGCGACTCCGGGTGTTCTGAGTAACGACACTTCTCCCGAAGGTATGATCATGACCGCTCAACTGGTGAACGGCCCCTCCCATGGCACCATTACTCTTAATAGTAACGGCTCGTTTGTCTATGCTCCGATTTCGAACTATGTGGGAAGCGACAGCTTCACCTACCGTGTCAGCGATGGTACAACAAACAGTAATATTGCTACCGTGGCCATTTCGGTTACATCAACCAGTGGGGTACTGTTTTCAGATGACTTCACACGAACTCCAGGTGCCCCTAACCCTTTATCCCCATGGACCAACGGCCTAGGTTCGTGGGCAACAACCACCGGCGTATTGCAAGGTTCCGGATCGCTATTTTCATATAGCCAAATATATTATGCACCTACTCCTTTTTGGGATAATTATGCAGTGGAGGGGCGATTCCAGTTTCCAACTACAGCCTTTGGCGGGGGCATCGGTTGTCGAGTAAATCCGGCTACTGGCGCCCAGTACAGTGTATGGATTTTCCCGGATAATTCAGAGGGTGGAGGCAATGTATTGAAGTTGGGGAAAATGTGGGACTGGACAACATTTAGCGGTACTCCGATGGCCGAGGCCAGTCTCCCGAGCGTTGGCACGGGTTGGCATACGCTTAAAATGGTCTGTAATGGCAACCGGATCCAGGTTTTTTACGACGGGATATCAAAAATCGATGTCACCGACAACAACTACGATTCACTGGCAGCGTATTTAAGCGGGGGGGTCGGTGCGGCTATGTTGACATTGAATACCGCATATACCATGTCAGCTGACAACGTGGTGGTGAACAGTTTGAACATTAACTTACCCCCTGTAGCGGTTAACGACAGTTACAATATTACCGCAAATATCCCTCTTGATTTTGCTGCTCCTGGGGTACTGAGTAACGACAGCGATTCCGAAGGTGTGGCCCTGACAGTGCAACTGGTGAGTGGTCCGTCTCATGGTACCATCGTACTCAACAGCAACGGTTCTTTTGTCTACACCCCGGCAGCGGGCTATGTAGGCAGCGATAGCTTTACGTACAGGGCAAACGATGGGACATACAGCAGTAATGTTGCAACAGTCACAATTACTGTTGTGCCGGCGCTGGCATTAAGTTCGCTTTTGCTTAACCCGACTAGTGTTAGGGGCGGTACGACCTCCATGGGTACTGTGACATTAAGCGGTCCTGCGCCGGGTGGCGGTGTGGTGGTGTCGTTAAGCGACAATTCATCATCAGCAACTGTTCCTGTAAATGCCACTGTACCGGCTGGAAACACAAGCGCCACATTCAAAATTTCAACCACAGTAGTGACTCGGAATAGATCAGCCACTATTACAGCAGTTTATGGCGGTGTGACCAAAAGTGCCATATTGACAATTACCCGATAATTATCCTGCAAAACCTCCGCGGCATTAAAGATATCGGTAGTTTTGCAGGATACCCTATTTGTAACACGCGCCTAATTTTTAACATTGTTCTTTCTTCCTCGCAAATCCGGCGCTAAAGCCAACCTACCCGCGTCTCACTAATATTATCTTACTCTGCCCTAACACACACTAAGTGTCTAATATACCGTTTTATATGATAAATACAGATTTATACTTTTGGCATAATTCATGATTAATAATTTAGCAGCATATACCATTATCAGTCCTATTGTTGCGTCGTCATGATTGTGATGAGATGCCTGAAAGTGAATTGTGTGAGTGGAGGCATGTGATGAAAAAATCTATTGATGATCTGGCTATCTTTGGCGGATCTCCCTCTTTTCAAGAGCCGCTTCATGTTGGACGTCCTAATTTCGGCGACCGGTCGAGATTGTTTGAGCGTATCAATGACATGCTGGACAGAAAGTGGCTCAGCAATAATGGGCCTTACGTACAGGAGTTTGAACGGAGAGTTGCCGATATGATCGGTGTTAAACAGTGCATTGCTCTATGCAACGGTACGATTGCGCTGGAGATAGCCATCCGGGCACTTGAATTAAAAGGTGAAGTCATTCTCCCTTCATTTACCTTTGTGGCTACCGCACATGCGCTGCAATGGCAGGAGATAACACCGGTCTTCTGCGATATTGATCCAAACACACATACTATTGATCCTGCCTGCATAGAAAAGATGATCACACCCCGGACAACAGGAATTATCGGAGTGAATGTTTGGGGGCGCCCTTGTGACATAGAAGCAATAGAAAAAATCGCCGCTGAGCATCATTTGAAGCTGCTCTTTGATTCCGCTCACGGATTTGGCTGCTCCGCTAAAGGTAAAATGCTTGGCGGCTTCGGAAATGCTGAAATATTCAGTTTTCATCCAACAAAGTTTTTTAACACATCCGAAGGTGGTGCGATAGTTACCAATGATGATGCTTTGGCCAAGAAAATACGACTGATGAAGAATTTCGGGTTCTCCGGATATGACAATGTTGTCTATGTAGGAACAAATGGAAAGATGAACGAATTCTCAGCGCTTACCGGCCTGACAAATTTCGAAAGCATTGATAGATTTATTTCAGTAAACAGCATGAATTATGATTCATACAGGTGTGAACTCAACCATATACCAGGGATAAGTCTGATTCAATACGACAAACAGGAAAAATGCAATTTTCAATATATCGTCCTTGAAATAGATGAAGCCAACACCGTTCTTTCGAGAGATCAGCTCGTGGACATTTTATGTGCTGAGAATATTCTTGCCAGACGTTACTTCTATCCCGGATGTCACAAAATGGAACCGTACCGTTCTTATTTTCCACATGCAGGGCTGATGCTGCCGGAAACAGAGAAGCTTACAAAGCGTGTGCTTTCTCTACCTACAGGCACTGCTGTCAGCTCAGATGAGATTCAAAAAATATGTCAGATAATAAGATTATCGGTATCAGATGGTTACGAAACAACTAAACGGATGCAAGGGAAATTTATTGTGGAACCGCCTAGTGATGCACACAGCTTTAAAAATCTGCCGATCATGGCCTCAGCATAGAACCAATACGAATATTTGGCCGACGACCGTGGGAAAAGTTTTCAGAACGGAAATGACCATGAATCTTCATTAAAAGAGGCGATATGAAAGTAAGCGTAGCAATCGTTACGTACAATCATGAAAAATATATTGCGAAAGCTCTCGATACCGTTCTGATGCAGAGGGTCAGCTTTGAGTACGAAATCATAATCGGCGAAGATTGCTCGACAGATAATACCCGGAATATCGTAACCACATACAAAGCACGATACCCGGATAAGGTCAGACTGTTTTTGAATGAAAGAAATCTGGGCATGCACGCTAACGGTGCTCAGGTTTTACAGGCGTGCGAGGGTGAATATATTGCCATGCTTGACGGCGACGATTATTGGACTTCGCCGGAAAAACTGCAGAAGCAGGTGAATTATCTCGACAGCCATCCCGAATGTTCAGCCTGTTTTCATGACGCCCTGATTATCCCGGATGACCGGAGCGATGAGCCGTTGCATTATCGCGCAAAGCAAAAAGAGTTCTCAACCGTGGAGGATTTGTTGCTAGACAACTTTATTCCGACTGCCGCTGTGATGTTTCGCCGCGGGTTGATAGAAAGTGTGCCTGGCTGGGCAAAAACGTTAAAAATGGGCGATTGGGTCATTCATATTCTGAATGCTCTTCATGGCCCGGTTGGCTACATCGATGAAACAATGTCCGTGTATGTCGTTCATCGTGGCGGCGTATGGTCTATGAAAACCTGGCAGGAGCATACCATGGCGATGATTGAACTGTTTGAAGCTCTGGACAGACACCTGGAGCCAAAATATACGAGTAGTACAAGACAAATTTTACGTTGGAGGTATTTCGATGCTTCTGTCAAGTACGAACAATTAGGCGAGATGGCATGCGCCAGGTCTTTTGCGGTGAAGGCCTTTGTAAAGCATTTATTGATATTTAGTGAGCAACTTTTTTGTTGGAAGAGAACGGAGTCAAATGTATTACCGACTTATATGACGTCAGTGAAGGGTGCATGTCTGTTTAAATCATTGTTGAGATTATGCGTAGTTCCTGTGATGCGAACATATTTTCCGCTCCCTCTGTACAAGTTTATGGGTGCCATTGCCAGGAAGCTTGATTTGGGGCTTTAGAGATAATCCGGGTATTGCTGCAGTGTGTCCTGGAGGTAATTTAAAATGCAGGAATTACCGTTGGTAAGTATCATTATCCCAACCTACAACAATAACCCGGTGGTATGTCAGGCTATTGATTGTTCGCTGAATCAGACCTACGGGAATTTGGAAATAATAGTTGTTGACGATGGGTCCACTGACAATACAGAGCAATTGCTGAATGAAAAATATAAAGGGAGAATTATTTACGTACACCAGAAAAATAGAGGGCCTGGGAGTGCCAGAAATACAGGGATAAGGCACTCATCAGGGAAATATGTACAGTTCCTTGATGCCGATGATCTGCTCGACCCGGACAAGATACGCATCCAGATAACGGGCTTGAGAAAAATCTCCGGAAAGGCGTTGAGTTACTGCGATTATGTCCGTTGCGACATGGATGATGTCACGGTGGCGTATGGCCGCACCAGTCCGGTATTGCAGAATAAATCCCCTTTTGATGACATTTTGATGAAATGGGAGACGCAGTTGTGCATCCCGATGCACTGTTTTATCTTCGATGCGGTGTTTTTCAAGGAATGCGGCATAGCATTCGATGAAAGTCTGCCTGCTAACGAGGACTGGGAGTGTTGGATGAACATCTTTGCCCTTTCCCCCATGGTTGATTTTGTCGACAGGGTCCTGGCCAGTTATCGCGTAAGGGAAAATTCCAGATGTGCTGACAGGCTGAAGATGAGAAACAGCCATATTATGGCGATAGATATGCAGATCAAAAAGAACCGATTTAAGAGAGATGTTGTTGAAAAACTTGAAATAAGGAAAAAACAAATTATGCACATCTATAGGGATGTGCGTTTGATGGCCAGGATAATAAAAGTGTTTCCTCCGGTTGTGAAAAAACTGTGCAGTGAAATTATCCCTTGGAGAATTCAAAAGAACTTCGATTTACATGAATGCTTTATGGCAAGGGATTGAAAAGGACATGAAGAGGCAGGCGTTGAAATAACGATGATGTGCCATGGAGACACAATAAACAATGTAACAAATACAATATGATGTAAAAAAAATTTGCGGCGTTAGGAGTTTTTTTATGGCCCGATTGATTGCTTTCTATCTCCCGCAATATCATCCGATTCCGGAGAATGACGAGTGGTGGGGTAAGGGTTTCACAGAGTGGACAAACGTCGGAAAAGCGAAACCGCTGTTCCGGGGGCACTATCAGCCCCATGTCCCTGCCGACCTGGGTTATTATGACCTCAGGGTGCCTGAAACAAGATCCGCACAAGCTGAAATGGCGAGAGAATACGGCATTGAGGCATTCTGCTACTATCACTACTGGTTTGCCGGAAAGAGAATACTGGAACGACCTTTCACCGAAGTTCTGCGCTCAGGACAACCTAATTTTCCCTTTTGCCTGTGCTGGGCAAATGGGACATGGACTGGCATATGGCATGGTTGTCCGAATAAAGTACTTATAGAGCAAACCTATCCCGGCTATGATGACCATCGTGCTCACTTTTACGAGTTATTGCCGGCATTCTTGGACAAACGTTATGTAACTGTAGATGGTAAACCACTGTTGTTGATTTATCAGCCTAATGAAATTCCTGATGTTCATAAGGTTTTGGACTTCTGGAGGGGCATGGCGGTGAATGCCGGGCTGCCAGATCTGCATATGGTGGCGATCTTACATAGAGACAAATCCTGGAATCCCCAACAGCATGGATTCGATGCAGCAGTTAGGCAAGATCTTCCGCGGCCTAGGTGGGTAGATGTGCCATCGCGTCGGCCTATTACAAAGATTATTGATTTATTAAATGACAAATGCGGCAAGCCTACAATTTATCGTTACGAGGACATGCTGTTGAAAATGCTTCCTGACAAAGTTTCGAGTATCGAAAATTACCTCTGCTTAATCCCAAACTGGGATAATACACCTCGAAGCGGACATAATGGTCTTGTGTTGCAAGGATCCACTCCTGAATTGTTTAGAGTTCAAGTAAAGAAGGCGCTAGAAATAATGAAAGATGTTCCCGTGGAGCACAAAGTTATTTTTGTTAAGTCATGGAATGAATGGGCAGAGGGAAATTACCTTGAGCCGGACCATAAATTTGGGAGGGGTTATCTTGAAGTTATTCGTGATGAAGTATTTAGGTGAGTTGGTAGATTTGGTAGAGTAAATGGCATAGCTATGGATATCAGCATCGTTAGTGTAAATACAACAAAATCGTTATCCAAGGAAAATAGTAATGAAAATATTTTCAAGATTAATTAATGAGATATACGAATGCTGCTCTTTTGCGCTGAGACTTGCTATCGATGTGTGCCGGCGAGTCAAGAAGCCGATTACTCGGATTCGCCGTGCGGCCATAGTAACACGCAAAGACTTGTTTCCTGTAAATCATGGCGGTGCTGTCAAAATAGTGCAAACTGCCAAATCCTTATCTCATCATTACGATGAAGTTCTTGTCATTACCCAATCCTGCTATAATTACTATGTGTTCAGTAAGGGCGAAGTCCATCAACATACTTATCCTTTGATAGCGAGATGGGCTTTCAAAGTACAATCAATAGATCATAATCGATTGCTCCGCTCAACGGGATTTCCTAAGTGTGAGCAATGGATGACCCTGCCTTTTTTTGACAGTAATTTTAAATTCCGAGTTCTGTATCTTGCCGTTCAGCGTTCATTCGAGGTTATGCAGGCAGAGTTTTCCCCATTCGTATATGCTTGTGATTGGGCCTCCAGAGTTTATCCCGATCTTTCCAGAATCGCTGTTGAGCACAATATCGAATTCATGCGGATAGGCGCAACCTACAATCTTTCCGCTTCCGACATTCAAAAAATGAAGAAATTTGAGATTAAAGCATGTAGATCCTGTGATCGTGTAGTGGCCGTTTCTGAAGTGGATAGAGACGCATTGATTCAGAATGGCGTTGAAGCCTCACGAATGTCCGTTATCCCATTAGGTGTGGATTTATCAGAGTACAAGAACCTGGATATTGAAGCGGTCAGTGCCATCCGACAGGAATATGGCTTTCTCCCTGATGATTTCATCATTATGTTCCATGGTGTTCTTTGTTATAAACCCAACTATGATGCAGTTCGCCTGCTTGCACAGGAAATCATGCCCCGTCTCCGCTCCATGGGATGTTCTGCCAAATGTCTCTTGGTCGGCAGATATCCATCAACTGAATTTGCAGCCAGCGATATCATCCTGACAGGAGCAGTGGACAGGCTTTCTCCTTTTATTCAGGCGGCCGATGTTGCAGTGGTCCCCTTGCTTGATGGAGGTGGCACCAGATTGAAAATATTGGAATACTTTGCCGCCGGTGTCCCTGTAATATCAACAGCCAAGGGGGCGGAAGGAATCAAAGCTGAATCTGGTAAAGATATCCTCATTGAAGACTCAATGGATGGCATTGCCGGACTAATCAATGAATTACGAGCCAATACTGCGATACGTCGCACCATAAGTAATAATGCTCGTCAGTTTGTACAAAACTTCGGATGGGATCGATTGGCTGAAGACTATTGTCTCCTTTATACAGAAGTAATGCAGTCAAAATTTATTTAATGAGGCCAAGTTAGATCACATTCAAGGCTGAATTGTGAAAGCAGGTTATGCCAATGTGGCGTTCAGCTTATGCTGATTACTGATGATGTAAGCCAGGAATATCACCCATGACTCAAATCGGAAAAGAAAAAATTCTGGTAATTTCTCCCTCGGTACCGCGACCCGACATTAATTCAGGAGATTTGCGGCTCTACTCGATCCTAGCAATACTGGCAAAGGAATATGAGGTGACTTTTGTTGCTTCCGGGTATGGTCCTGCAGATTCTGGCTATGTTGCGCTTCTTGAGCAGGGTGGCATTACCGTCTATGCGAACAACTTTTCCCTGAAAAAGCTTCTGGAAACTAAAAAGTTCAGTCTTGCAATCCTCGAATTTTATTTCACCGCGGAATATTTTCTGGAACGGCTTAGAATCTTACATCCAGAATGCCGCGTGATTATTGATTCGGTTGATGTTCATTATCTCAGGTTAAAACGCAAGTACGATCTCACAAACGCTGAAACAGATCATGCCAATTACCTGAAAACTAAAGAGAGGGAGTTGAGCGTTTATCGTAAGGCAGATGCGGTGATAACCGTTACCAAGGATGATGCTGTCAAGCTTCTGGAAGAGCACTCTGACATAACATGTGAAGTTGTACCTAATATCCATGAATTATGTTTAAGCGACATCACACCTGAAAGTAATTCACTCATTTTTGTTGGCGGCTTTATCCATACCCCGAATATCGATGCGGTCCACTATTTTTGCCGTGACATTCTGCCGCTGATAAAAAATGTCAAACCTGACACACAGTTAACCATTGTCGGCAGCAAACCGCCGGAGCAGATCCGGATGCTTGAAAGTGAACATATCAAAGTAACCGGTTATGTACCTGAAACCTCATCTTACCTGCATAGAAGCCATGTTTCTGTCGCACCACTCCGCTATGGAGCCGGGATGAAGGGGAAGATCGGAGAAGCCATGGCTCATGGCGTTCCCGTGGTGACAACGTCTGTCGGTGCGGAAGGTATGGGGTTGCTGCACCGCACAAATGCGATGATAGCCGATTCTCCGCAGGCGTTTGCCGCCGCTGTTCTGGAATTGCTGGATAACAGCAATCTGCATGCAAGTATACGTGAAAATGCCATTCGGCTCATAGATGAGAACTACACGCCTGAGCAGATTGCAAAATGCATGACCAATGTTCTTGGAAATGTTTGTAACAGGAAGGCTAAACATATGAGCATTTTCGACAAAGCACTGTTTTTAAAGAACTATGTAATGGATTGTATTAAACCCAGGCAGCATTGCGCCGAGGTTGAATAGATATCTGCGTCTAACCTTGTCGCCTGAATGCTGATGCAAGGAGTTGCCATTGACACCGAATGATCTGATCAGCGTCGTAATTCCTACCTACAATGGAAGTAAATATATTCTTTCCACGGTCTTATCCGCTCTTAGTCAGACCTATTCTCCTGTTGAAATTATTGTTGTCGATGATGGCTCGACCGAGGACATGGCAGCTGTCCTTAATCCGGTAATCGGGCACATAAATTATATCCGCCAGGAAAACAGCGGACCGGCCGCTGCGAGAAATCACGGCATACTGGTGAGTAAAGGCGAGTATATAGCTTTTTTGGACCATGATGATCATTGGCTGCCGGAAAATCTGACGGATAAAATGGCGGTCATGAAAAATAATCCGGAATGCGCCATGGTGTATAGCTATCCTGAATTGATAGATGGTTCAGGAATGGCACTTCGCCAGGAATATCCCTTGATTTTTCCGAGTGGAGAGGTATTTGAAGAGTTTCTTCTCAGTAACAGGATTACGACCTTTTCCGCGACATTGATTCGTAAGAACATATTCGAAATGGTGGGAATGCTGGACGAAAGGCCCGAAATAACCTGCTGTGATGACTATGACATGTGGCTCAGGATAGCGGATGTGGATAAAATTATATTTTCACCTGATAGAAATGTAAAATACCGACTCCATGAGCAAAATCTTTTAAAGAATCACAACTTAAGTTTTTGCTCCCATTTAAATGTTTTTGAAAAAGCCTTGAACGAATGCAGCACTGTTTCTCAAATATCACAAAAAAAACTTTCCAAAATAGTAAATGAGCATCTTTACAATAAGTATTGGAGCTACGCCTTCAAATTTTACTATGACATGTGTAATTACAAAATGACCCGAAACCTTCTATGGCATTGTGTCCTGTCGAAACCATTTAACTTTAGAAACTGGATTTATTTATTGTTATGTTCGTTGCCCTCATCTTTTATTACCAGCTTAAGGTCAGCTAAGTCATTTGTGAAGATGATTGTTTTAATTTGTCCAGACTGAGGCTTGGAATAAAAGGAGTGCCATATAATGAAAATAGTTAATTTTGGGTACAATCGTTGGAGTCCATACTGGAAGCGAAATCAGACTATATTCTACCTGCTTAGTAATATGGATCAGGTGCAATCGGGGCTCTTTGTTAATCCGAGTATATGGATTGCAGAGTTTGTTAGCTCACCACAGAAGCTTTTTCAATGCGATACGCGCTCAATTTTTACTCAGGCTGTTACAGAAAAAATACGGGTTAAAACTCCTGTTTATCTGCCATATGTTACTAAAAATAAAAAAATTAGAATGATAAACAACTATTTCAATAGCCTTAATTTCTCCAATCCAGATGACGGTATTATTCTGATTCTTAATGATTTACAAGCTGATCCATATCTTCTGGATATTGTTCTTAGTAAAGCAAAATTAACAATATTTGATTGGTCAGATGATTTTGATGAATTTTCCAATAGTGAGCAGGGGAGGCTTTCCAGTCGGCTGAGGTGTAATTACTATTGCGAAAAAGCCGATATAGTTTTGACAATAAATGACAATTTGTGTGAACGTGCCCTAGAGATTAATAAAAATTCGCACGTTGTTAAAAATGCGACTAACTTCTTTACATTCTCTCCACCAGATGAAGACGAGAAAATTATTCGCAGGATTCGTCAATATGGTGACAAAGTTATTGGCTATGTGGGATGGTTGAATAACCTCAGGCTCGACCAGGAGCTAATTAAATTTGTTGCCGAAAAAAGGCCGGAATATCAATTTGTTTTTATGGGACCAGAGTGTCAAAAGATGCCACTGGGAAAAGAAATCCAATCATTAAAGAATGTTCATATTCTCCCGCCTGTCCCCTATGAAAAATATCCGTCCACTCTTAAGGCTTTTGATGTCTGCATTCTGCCAAATATTATAAATGCCCATACAAACGGTAATGACCCGATCAAGATCTATGATTATTTGGCAAGTGGCAGGCCGATCGTTGCAACTAAAACTGCCGGGACGGATTTTTTTTCAACCTTGCTTTATCTGGCAGATAGTAAAGATGACTTTTTGAATCTGTTGGATTATGCAGTAAACGAAAACTCAGAATTGTTACAACTAGGACGTGTACAAGCAGCTCGTAAGAATTCTTGGCAAGAAAGATATAATGAAATTGAATCCCTCATCCAACCTTATATGATGAATTGACAGTTATGTTGTCATGAATCCCTCGATACTGACTATCTGAATTCCCCCCAATTTCTTGGCCATAAATCTAACAATGTAAATATTTTAAACAATCACCTCTACTTCCCTTTGATAAAGTATCCAACAGCATTTCAGACAATAAAAACAATTATTTGTTTAGCATTTGTAGCTAGCTTGCTACCTGTAAGTATCTGTAAATTATGCAAATATTGTTGGCACTAATAGTGCTGTTCCATAGTTAAATTAAGCTGCTTGAGTTACTGATACTTGAGACAGGATTCCATTATGGCAAAGCGTATAGGCAGAACTCTTCCCCCGGCAGCATCGCCGTTTCACCTTAAGGATATCGTGTCCGGTATTGCCGGAATTTTCGAGGGTGAGGGGATAGTTGAGCGCTTTGAGAATGAACTCAAATCATTTTTCAAGGTCAGATACTGTTTCGCAGTTTCGTCCGGAAAGGCGGCCCTTGTTCTCATACTACACGCACTACATGAGATCTGCCCCGAGAGAGATGAAGTCCTTATACCGGCCTATACCTGTTACTCGGTTCCGTCTGCGATAGTAAAGGCCGGGCTCAAAATACGTTTATGCGAGATGGCACCGGGAACGCTCGATTTTGATTTCGACCGTATCGCGGAGGAGCTGAAAAATCCCCGGCTCCTCTGTGTGGTCCCGACCCATTTATTCGGCATGCCGGCGGATGTGGAACGGCTAAAGGCCTTGATCTGCCGGGGCGATATATTCGTGCTGGAAGACGCCGCCCAGGCGATGGGTGGTGTCTGGAACGGAAATAAAATGGGAACGCAGGGAGATGTGGGGCTGTTCAGTATGGGTCGTGGAAAGGCCTTTTCTACTGTAGAAGGTGGGATAATTCTGACAGACAACGATCAGATTGGGCAAATACTTGAAAAACGACTGTTCGCTATTAAAGGATATGGGGACCTCGACAGTCTGAAGCTGTTCCTTAATGCGATTGCACTGTCGATTCTCATCTACCCTGAAATATACTGGCTACCAAAGTTGTTGCCATTTTTGAAGCTCGGAGAAACGCATTTCAATCCATCCTTTCCAATCAGGAGGTTGTCATCATTCCAGGCAGGGATGGCGAGAAAATGGAGTACGGCAATTAATAAATTTAAGGCAGCTCGTTTGTTGAATGTGAATAAAATCGCCAGGTACGGGATAAAGTTTCCGGGCGTTTACAGGGGATCAATGCCGGATTTGATCAGATTTCCAGTGTTGGTCGCTGATACTGAGACTAAAAAGAAGATACTCAAAAAAAGTGAGATGATGGGGTTGGGAATATCAGGCGGTTACCCACATTCCATTGATGGTATCAATGAACTTCGGAACCTTTTAGGTGCTAATAAGTTTCCAGTTGCGAAAGACCTTGCCGAAAGAATAGTAACTCTACCTGTGCATCCTTATGTGAACAACGATGATCTCGGAAACATCATGCACTTATTTCAAGAGAGCTCTTATGTCTAAAAATGACAAAATAAAAATAGTGATACTTGTTTTGCTTTGGGCTGCGGTCTTTTATCCGCTCTACCCGGAACTGGTCCGTGAATGGTTAGGTAATTCCGATAACTCCCACGCCTTTATTGTTCCTCTGATATCTATGTATTTTGTATGGCAAAGAAAAAACGCGCTGCAACTCACTCCTATTACGACGTCTTTATGGGGTGGGGGGCTTCTTGGCGTAAGTTTGTTGCTTTATGTTTTGAGCAGTGCAGGTGGACTTGCATTCCCTGCTAGAATAGCCATGGTGACATCCCTTTTCGGGCTTGTCTGGTTCTGTCTCGGAAAAGAATTTATTCAAAAACTTGCTTTCCCTATCGCATTCCTGTTGTTCATGGTTCCCGTACCATACTCTTTAATAAGTCTGGTTTCCACGCCTCTTCAGCTGATGGCAACCGAGGTTTCTGCAGCACTCATAGGGAAGTGCTCAATACCGGTCTACCGGGAAGGAAACATGCTTTATTTTATGCAGACTCAACTGGAGGTTGCTGAGGCATGCAGCGGTGTCAGATCGATCATGGCACTGACGATGATTAGTTTTGTATTCTGTTTTTTATCCAGAGATGGCTGGTGGAGAAGAGCAGTTCTTGTTATTGCTGCAATTCCGATTGCCATTGTGGCGAATATATTTCGAGTGACAGGCACAGGGGTGCTGGCACACTTTTACGGGGACGGAGTTGCCAGGGGCTTCCTCCATGAATTTTCAGGAATAGCGATATTTATTTTTGGCTTTGCACAGCTCTTTGCGGTTTTTTTTCTCGTAAACAGGAAAATAACGAATGATATCCGATAAAACGTTCGAAATATGCCTTGTGAGCCTGTGTATGACTCTGTTGATTGCAGGCGTACTGTCAATACGTCCAAAACCCGTTATTGCACGCACCAATCTTGAATACCTACCGAAAGAGATAGCTGGCTACAAAGGGGTTGATGACACCTTCCCGGATGCAGTAAATCGTGAACTTAATGCCGATACACAGCTTTACCGTCATTACCGCTCCAGTGACGGAAGCCAGATTGATTTATACATCGGCTATTACGGCACGGCCAAGGGTGGGCGGACGGGGCATAACCCGTATGCGTGTCTGCCTGGTGCCGGATGGGCTATTGTTGATTCCCGAAAGATAGGAATCCGTCAACCGAATAAAACGTCAGATGTGGAGTTGAATTACGTTCGGGCCCGTAGAGACGGAGTCAATACCGTTATGGTTCACTGGTATCAGACAGCGGGAACCACAGTGGTGTCCACTGGACTCCAACAAAATATAGAAAAAATCCGGGGACGATTGCTCCGTAATCGGCATGATGGCGCATTTGTCCAGATTTCTATGCAAGTGCCGGATGAATCAGTCTTGGTTTCAGAAGCAAAAGCCATTGTTTTTGCCGGTTCGATTCTTAAAATTCTCCCTGATTTTTGGCCGGTCGAAGAGCAGATAGGCTTACTACGCTTCAAAAACGTTTGGAGATTGTAGAAACATGAAAAAGCCCGTACCAGTACTGATTTTGGACAACAGTATAAACTTTGGCGGATCTACCCAAAGCCTTTGTTATCTGCTTCGAGCCCTCGATAAAGAGCAGTTTGAGCCGATACTGGTCACCGGTCAGTCCACGGAGTTTCTTGCGAAACATTTTGACTGTGCCTGGTACCATTATGTGCCCAAACTCCCTTGGGTTAACAACTTGGTTTACAGTAAAGTTGCCGCTTTCCAGGTATTCCGTTTCAGAATGTTGCGAAAAGTCCTCAATCTTTCACGTTTTCTCTATTGGCTCGCATTTATTACCATCCCCGAGGCCTTTAAATATTATCAGTTAGGGCGCAAGCATCAGGTGGAACTGGTACATCTCAATAACATTTTGGGGAGCCAGTTTGCCGGTATTCTTGCAGCAAAGTTACTGCGTGTACCCTGTGTTGCCCATTTAAGGGATTTTGAAGAGGTTCATCCTGTCACCCGTTTTTATGCAAGGCTGGTTGACCACCACGTGGCGATATCGGAGGCTGTGCGGGAAAATCTGCAACAACTTGGAGTGCCTGATGAGCGGATTACGGTTGTTCACGATGCCATTGACCTGGCAGATTTTCAACCCGAAGTTGAAGTAGGTCACCTGGCTGAGGAGTTCAGCCTTGCCCCCGGACAGCCCACATTCGGAATTTTTGGCCGGGTGGTAGAATGGAAGGGAATTCGAGAGTTCATATTAGCCGTTCGGGAAGTACTCAAAATAATACCCAAGGCACGCGGCTTTATAGTGGGCGCCAATTCTGATGGTGATAAGAGCTATTTTAGCGCCATGCAACAACTTGCCTCAGATTTGGGACTGAAAGAAAATGTAGTCTTTACCGGTTTTCGGGATGATGTGCCAGCGTTGATGGGCTTGATGGATGTCATTGTTCATGCCTCGATTCGGCCGGAACCTTTTGGGATGGTTATAATTGAGGGCATGGCCATGAAGAAGCCGGTTGTTGCAACAAGAGGTGGAGGAGCGCTTGATATCGTTATAGACAAAGAGACCGGCTTCTTAGCTGATATGGATGATGTCAAGGGATTGGGACGCGCGATCAGCGCCCTGCTGGAACAGAGTGAGTTGCGGAAATCAATGGGACTAGCCGGTAGGGCGCGAGTCGAACAGAAATTCACCAGTCGCCGCTATGCTAACCAGATGTCTACAATATACGAAAGTTTGGTGGCGGCATGATCGGGACTCTTTTAAAACAGCTCATTCCGCAACAGCTGAAGAGGCCGGTGAAGCGGGCTGTACTTAATTCTTGGGATTCAGCCCGTTACGGGTACTCCAAGGGGAATTTAGATAGCGGTAACAAGCACCATGTCATCTTCGTCTGTAAGGGTAATATCTGCAGGAGTGCTTTTGCCGAATATTACTTAAGAAGTGTTATGGCCGAAGGGGCGCACAAAATAGAATCTTGCGGCCTTGATGTGGATCAGGGGTTATTTTCCCCGCAGGAGGCTGTAAGCGTTGCCAAAGAGTTTAAAGTAGATCTTGAATTACATCAATCAAAGGGAGTGGCTTCTTGTGACATACATAATGCCGACCTGATACTCCCCATGGAATTCCGTCAATATCAGCGGTTAAAGGCCATGTATCCTGGCAAAAAAAGTAAAATAAGGCTGTTACGTGATTTTGCACCGTGGCCGGATCGCCTCTTGTGCAACATCAGTGACCCATACGGATCTGATGAGGACGAGTTTAGGCGCTGCTTTAAACGGCTACAAAGATCGCTTGACGGTCTAAAGAACCATCTGGCTATCTCGGAGAACATGTAAAATGAAAGTATTGAAAATAATACATACTCTTGGCCATGGTGGTGCTGAAAACACGTTCCGTTGGCTTGCGTGGGGGCTACAGCGGAAGGGCGTAGAGGTGATAGCAGCAATTCCACGAGTTAACCACCCACAAGAGGAAATCTGGCTCACTTCGGCATTGTCTGTGCAAGGAGTTCCATTCATCACATTTGATAAGCAAGGAAGCCCCAGGCAACTTTTAAAAAATATCACAGCTGTTATTGAAGATATTCGACCAGATGTTGTGCATTCACACCTTTTGGATTCAAACGTATATTCATCTTTAGCCTGCAGGAAAAACTCTATCCCCCACGTATGTACCGAGCATGGAGACGTGTCGTTTAATAAAACAACAGTTTCTAAAATTAAGTACGGGTTGATTTCTCTCTGTAGTGACTTCGTTGTATGTGTTTCCGATGCCGTACTGAAAAGTGCATCCAGAGTCATTCTAACAAAGAGCAAGCTGAAAACTATTTATAACGGTGTCCATTTCATGGAGAAAAACGGCACTTCCTTTCGGTTGGAATTTAATATTCCTGACGATGCCGTTCTGATTGGCACTGTGGGGAATCTCTATCCGGTGAAGGGACACAAATATTTGATCAGGGCCTTTGCCAATATTTGCTTTTCTTACCCTCAAACCTTTCTTGTGCTTGTGGGACGTGGTGAAGAGGAAAATAATCTCAAACAACTAGTGGCTGACTTGAACATACCTGGTAACCGGGTTCTTTTTACCGGTTTCCGTAATGACATAGAAAATATCATGAATGCATTTGACCTGTATGTGCAGCCAAGCCTTTCAGAAGGTCACCCGGTAGCGGTTCTGGAGGCCATGTCACTGGGAATACCGGTTATTGCTACTTCGGTAGGCGGCATACCCGAAATTATCGGGCAGGATCGTTATGGGACTTTGGTCCATCCGGAATCCTGGGAAGAACTTCATCGTTGCATAGAAGACTATCTGCACTGTCCTGATATGTTTCTGGAAAAGTCCTCTGATGCAAGGAACTACACTCGTGATGCTTTTTCTGTTGAGAAGATGGCATGTAACTATATAGATGTTTATCAGCAGGCTCTGACATAGAGAAGGAAGTGAATCCTATGATCTCATCAGAAAAATATTTATCGGTTAATGTAAAAGCTATTTGGACACAGCTTAAACAGGAGCCATTATATTTCTGGTTTTTTTGTGGATATTTGTTTTTTGAATATGTCAGGCCACAATCGATCTATACATCCATAGATATTCTCCCGTGGGCAAAGTTATTGGTCATTGGGGCATTAATAGGTAGTTTCATGTCAAAAGGGATAGTCTCTTGGTCCTCCTCGCTTACAAAATATTACTGGGGTCTGATTGCTGCTGTCTTCTTGTCCTCTGTCTTTGCAGAGTTTCCGAGCTTTGCGTTTGCCAATATTAACGCCGTGCTGAATTGGCTGATCGTTTATTTCCTGTTTATTAGGATTGTTACGACAAAATTCAGATTTTTCGTCGTAATGCTTTTATTGATGCTGGCGTCATATAAAATGTCGCAGCATGCGGCAATTGTATGGGCGAGAAGGGGATTTGCTTATGAAACGTGGGGCATTGCAGGAACACCAGGTTTTTTTGGAAACGCTGCTGACCTTGGGGTGCAGATGTTGATCATATTGCCTCTATCAATTTGTTTTGTTATCGGTTGCCGATCTTATTGGGGCACTCTTAAAAAATCTTTTTTTATTTTTTTACCAATGACAGCACTAATGACAATCATTGCTACGGGTGAGCGTAATACACTTGTTGGGTTAGCTGCTATATGCTCCGTGGCTGCACTGTCCGCAAAAAGTCGCATTAGGAACATATTCCTGATGGCAGCCTTCGCTGTCTGCCTTATTGCAGTAATGCCTCAGGCGTTTCTTGATAGGTTCGATACGGCTGGGAAAGACGGAACTTCGTTGTCCAGATTGACGTATTGGAAAAGAGGAATTGAGTTCTTTGAGGAACATCCCGTTTTGGGCATCGGTTATAATAATTGGGCCCCGTATTATTTGAAGTATCATCCGGGTGAATCACTAAGAGGAGAAAAACAGGAGGTTGCACATAGCACCCCGGTAACAATATTGGCAGAGTTAGGAATTTTGGGGTTTATTTTTTATTATGGTATTGCATTAAAGACTATTTCAATAAATCTTCACTCGATGAAAATATCCCGCTCTAATGCCGAACGTATATGGAGAGATATCCCCTTTGCGCTGAATATCGGTCTAGTTGGTTTCTTGGCGGCCAGTATTTTTATATCAGTTACGTTCTATCCATTTTTATTTATTCAAGCTTCGTTGTCGGCAGCACTATACAATATTCTGTCGAGAGAAAATCGGAATAGTGGCGTGGCCGCTTTACCTGGCCAATAGAAACTCATTTAAATTCTTTTGAGTAATCCCCCACCTTTGGTGGGGGACTCACAAAGTTTGACAGTTCCTGAAATATGTAGAAGCCTCCTTAACGTGAACCGCTCAAAGTACACGAAAGGAGGCTTCAATGGACGACGCACAAAGTTTATGTCACTCAGTGTGGGATTGCAAGTATCACGTAGTCTGGATTCCGAAATGCCGTCGTAAAGTGTTGTATGGCCGTATTCGTAAAGATCTTTCAGAATATTTGCATGAGCTAGCTCGGCAGAAAGAGTGCAAGATTCTGGAAGGCCATTTATGTCCAGATCATATTCACATGCTGATATCGATACCACCAAAATACTCCGTTGCCCAGATAATGGGGTTTATTAAAGGCAAGAGCGCAATTCACGTAGCCCGTACATATCTTGGTCAACGCAAGAACTATACTGGGATGCACTTTTGGGCAAGAGGTTACTATGTATCGACCGTAGGAGCAGATGAAGAGTCAATCCGCGAATACATACGTAAACAAGAACACGAAGATAATCGGCTGGACCAATTGTCACTTTTGACCGAAGGATGACCACCAACAGTGGTCAGATAATCTTTTAAACAAACCGCTTTGAGCGGGTCACGATTTTTAATGCCCCCACCTTTGGTGGGGGATGCTTACTAGAACAATCTCTAACTTAAGTACTCAGAAATCTTACGCTTATTTCATAGGTACAGGCCGCAATATGTCAGTAAATATCATAATAAAAAAAGGGATTTCGGCATTTAACTCAGGTTGCGGACTGTTTTACATGCTTGACCATTACCGCTTGGCGGACAAAGCTTTTGTTCTTATGTACCATAGAGTGCTCAGTCGAGATAGCTCGCATGATATTTATGTTCAACCTGGAATGTTTGTCACTGATAAAACATTTGACCGGCACATGTCTTTTTTAAGAGAAAAATACCAAATCCTCTCCCTTGAGAAGCTGATCGAAAAAAAAAGCCAAAACGAGAATTTAAGCGGTTGCTGTGCAATCACTTTTGATGACGGTTGGCGTGACAACTATACAGATGCATTTCCTGTACTGAAAAAGTATCAAGTACCGGCCACCATTTTTCTTGCCACCGCCTTCATCGGTACAAACAGTCTCTTCTGGCCTGAGGAGATATGTTGGCATCTTGAACAGCACTCTCTGGTTGATGCAACTGCAAACAAATCATTCCCCGTCCTCAAGTTTTACAATGAAATCGAGAAGTACGCATCTGATAACAGAAATATGTTTTTCAATAAAGTAATTGAGCATTTAAAGGTGTATTCGCCGGATGAAAGAAACGCTGTCCTGGAGTATTTTCGTGGGTTGGGCACATTACAACAAAATATTCCACGGCAGATGTTGAGTTGGGAAGAGGCTGACGAGATGAGAAAAAGCGGTTTAATAGAGTTTGGTGCTCATACCGTTCGGCATGAAATTCTTGATCAACTTCCGATTGCGAAAGTCAGAACTGAAATTTTGCAGTCTAAAAAAGACATTGAGGAAAAGCTCGGAGTTACGGTATCCACTTTTGCCTATCCAAATGGTAATTACAATGTAGATGTCTTAAACGTACTCAACGAGGGTGGTTTTGTTGGTGCCGTAACGACTAAAAAGGGTTTTCTTGGGAAACGTACTCCACTGTTGGAAATTCCGAGGATAGGCATGCACGAGGATATAAGTAACACTACCCCCATGTTTCAGGGACGAATTCTTATGGAGAAGTTCTGAAATGAACGTACTGATCACCGACGGAGAAAACAGGTCAGCTCTGGCTGCTACAAGATCTCTTGGTAGAAAGGGCCATGATATTATTGTTACCGGATTGGATCCTGATAATATCTCTGCGTGTTCTAAGTTCTGTAAAAGGAATTATCAGACGCCAAATCCTCTGAAGGATGGAATGAATTATTCAGAGAAAATAGCGGAAATCGTCACAAGTGAAAAAATAGATATTATTTTACCGATGACCGAACAATCTATTTATCAACTCAATAGAGTCAGAGACCACCTGCCAAAAAACGTTATTCTTGCCTGTCCCTGCCAGGAAAAAATGGATGCGGTATCTAACAAGTTCAGACTCTTTCAGTTAGCGCAAGATCTTGGAGTTCCTATACCGGAAACAACCTTTGTGAGTGGAATTGAAGATTTTTTAGAAAAAGAGCCTGGAATAGCCAATTTTCCAGCAGTGGTGAAGCCGGCTTTTTCCAAGATAGCAGATGGAGATGGATTGATATCGGCGGGGGTTATGTATGCCGCAGATCGAAATGAATTAAGGCTTCTCTACGAAACAAAAACGATACTCCGCTATCCTTCACTTATCCAAGAGTTGATAGTAGGTGAGGGAACTGGGTTGTTCACTCTTTTCGATCATGACCACCACTTGGTCTTATTTTCGCATAGGCGTCTGTTGGAAAAACCTCCTTCAGGAGGTGTGAGTGTAATGTCAGAAAGCATTCCACTTGATCCTGAAATGGTAAAATCTGCTGAAAAGCTGCTTTCCGAAGTAGGTTGGAAAGGAGTGGCTATGGTTGAGTTTAAGAGAGATATCCGGGATGGAAAAGCCAAACTAATGGAAATAAACGGCAGGTTCTGGGGATCTTTACAACTTGCCGTTTCGTCGGGTGTTGATTTTCCGGCATTATACTTGGACTATTATTTTAACAATAAACCATTTTGTATTTTGGATAACTATCGAATAGGGCATAGGTTAAAGTGGCTTTTGGGTATTATGGATCATTTAATTATTCGTATTAAACATTTTGACCGTTTACAAAGGCTTCTTCCAGAATTTTACACGTGTAGGCAGGTGATAATGGAGCTTTTTATGGCAAAAAATGCAAATACAACGTTAGACGTATACGATTCGGAAGACAGGAAGCCTTTTATTTCTGAGATCAAATTCTATATCAAAAATTTAATATAGTTATGGTGATAGGGGGACAGTCAGAACACACTTTTATTTTCTTGACTTACTATAGTACATTAATAAGGAAGTGAAAATGATTGAAAATATATACATGCAGTCTCCTATATGGATGCAAAATATTTTTGTTACAGCTGCCGGCCTTCAATTACATTTACAAAGAAAGGGCGGTAAATATAGACAATATTTGAATTTAATTAAGGACAATCAAACGCAAACACTTGATTCGATGGAGTCTATCCAATTGCGATCATTGAAACAAATTATTTCACATTCGTTTAATAGCGTGCCTTTTTATCAGGAATGGAGTCGCAATAATTGTGTTACGGTGGCAGATATAAATTCTATTAAGGATATTTCCATTCTTCCTGTAATTGAAAAGGAGGATATCCGCCAAAATCCCGACTGTTATTGTTCTAGCCATATGCTAAATAAATCGGGTAATTTTAATTTATACACCAGTGGCACAACTGGTAAGCCCCTTGTAGTCTCCTGTGATAAAGAATCTCGTCGCTGTCATTTTGCTTACTGGGAAAGATTTATTGGGTGGTTCGGAGTCGGTTCGAATTCTTGGCGAGCCACTTTTTGCGGGCGGGTAGTAGTACCTCAAGGTCAAAATAAACCGCCATATTGGAGATACGATCCTGTTCAAAGAAATGTATTGTTTTCTTCATATCATCTATCGAAAGACAATATGCCCTTCTATGTGAAAAAACTGCGTCAGATTGAACCTTCTTATTTGGATGGATACCCGTCCAGTCTTGCCTTTATAGCAAATTATATGTTGAATCATAAGGAACCACCGATAAAAAACTTAAAAGCGGTATTCACTTCAGCTGAAACTCTACTTCCATATCAAAGAGAAGTAATTATGCAAGCTTTTCAGGTTCCGGTGGCCGATCAGTACGGTTGTACAGAAATGGCAGTATTTATTTCTCAGTGCGATCATGGCTCTTATCATGTTAATTCTGATTACAGCTTGCTTGAGGTTTTGAATGAAAATGGAGAACCTTCTTCACCTGGAGAATGGGGAGAAGCAATATGCACTGTATTCGTAAATAAGACTATGCCACTTATTAGATATCGTGTAGGTGATTTGTTGAGAGCACCTGAACCATCATTCTGCCCATGTGGTTTGCCTTTTCCGGTAACCAAAGAAATTATTGGCCGAAAAGATGAAACAATTCAAACGCCTGATGGGAGACGAATTGGTAGATTGGATCCTGTATTTAAAGGTCTTGAAAACATTATAGAAACGCAATTGGTTCAGACGGGTGTAAATGTATTGCTTGTCAGGCTTGTTCCGAGCACAAACTACTCAGCTTCTGACAAACATAAGCTACTACAAGCACTCAAAGTTCGTATTGGCAACGATATGATAATTCAATTCGAGCTTTTAAATGAAATTCCACGAGATGCTAATGGTAAGTTTAGGTTCATAATTTCAAAGATCAATGAATAAAAGCCTCATAAGTTTATTGTCCCTTACAGCCCTTATAAAGTTGTGTGGTGTGTTATATATTTTTATTGCAAAATAAGGCGCCACCAATAAGGCGGTGGAGGTTAAGATGACGAATACTAATATTAGTGTTGATTTTGTAATACCTACATTGAATGAAGAAGTTAATTTACAGTTATTGCTTGCTTCTATTGCTGAGCAAGAACTAAATGAGCATGTCAAAATATCTAAAATTATTGTTGTAGATAATGGCTCACAGGATAGAACACTTGAAATAGCAGGCAATTACGGAGCCACAACATTCTCAAAACCCGGTTTTTCAATTGCTGCTTTGCGAAATTACGGAGCAAAAACTGCTACAGCCGATATTATTATTTTCTCAGATGCTGACATTATCCTAAACAAAGATGTAGTAAAAAATATAGTTTTATTGTTAAGGAGTGAACATCTATCTGCATTGGGGCCTGATGGGTACATGCCATACGGAACAGCTACTTGGATACAGAAAATATGGTATTATCACCTGACAACACCAAGTAAACAAACGCATACTACAGAAGTATATAACTTGAGTAGTGGATTATTTGCAATTAAGTCAAAAATATTTACAGAAATAGGAGGTTTTAATAGCGCACTATCTATTGGTGAAGATTCAGAAATATCCCGTAGATTAATAAAAAATGGTCATATACTGGTAAAAAGCAATAAAATAATTGTATATACAACTGGTTATGCCAATTGCATCAAAAACTTTGTACAAAGAGAGATGTGGCATGGCGATTCATTTAAACATTTGGCGGTGCATAGAAATATAGATTTATTAACTATATACATATTAACAAACAGTTTGATGTGGGTAAGCCTTATTGTAGTATTTTTGTATACAAAATCTTTGGAATATCTTGCTATAAATGCAGCATTTATTATTATAGTCCCTTTATATAAAGCACTAATAAAAACGAAAACTATTAATATTGCATATGTGCAATTGGCTTTCGTCTATGTACTATACTCTTTATCCAGAAGTATAGCCCTATTCAAAGTCAGTAAAAGTAACTATTTGTAACAACGCAGTTCACAAATGTAGGGATTCATCAGCGAACCCCTACATTATTTTTAATTAGTATGTATTATGTAATGATGTTATTTGCTTAGTATTTTCAAATTTGAAGGAGGAACCAAGCCAGTGCTTATGCCAAAAATAATAGATTTTCCACTGCTTACTAATCCATTGCTATCTACAACATATAAATAACGAGCTGTAGAATCTGTTGAAAAGGCCCCTTTATTTATTGTTATAGTAATCGATGTTCCATCACTAGACCACGCAGTTGGTATTTGAATCTCACAAGTGCCACGATTTGACCATGTTGATCCAGAGCAGACCTCAACACGTGAAAGAGTTTTATCTATATACACATCATCAATATATACTGTGCGAGTTCCGTTCTCGATATAATAAGGCAAAAAAACTTGATTATAATTGGATCGTTGTGCTGCACTATTGAGAGTATTTACCGCTACACTTGAATACTGAGACACCCCATTACGCCAAATCTGAACGGCACCATCTGAAGCATTCGGAGTTGATAGTACAGCCCAAGAATCATCTCTAACCCATTGATTCGTAAGCGCACCTGTGTAGACTAAAGGATGTTCTATTCCTTTATCTGCAAAAGCATACCAATATTCTGGTGCAATTGCAGTATAACCCACAGTAGGCATACTATGAACATCAGCATCACCCCCAATACGACCCATTTTAAGATGGTCACCTGTTCCGGGCTGAATCCAATATTTATAACTAAAAAATATTTTACTTTGATTCCCCAATAAACCTGCTTTTGTTCGGGACCAACAAGGCAAATTATTAAATAACATCTGTTTAGCTGCTTTAGTTCCGGAGTAACTTTTTTCATTTGAAAATATCATTGACGGTGTACCCCCATTATTCGAAGCGGCACATTCTATTTGTGTATCCCAGTTTGGTGAGGTGCTTAGTAATTGCCCCGTATTACCTGATTCAAAATTATCCCAAAACAAAGGTGCCGCAGGAGATTTAGTCCCAAATCCAGTTCCTTGTATTGTTATGCTTTTACCATCGCTAATTGTGCCGCTTACAGCATTAATAATTGGTGCAGCTAGCAAACAATTTGCTGATAAAGAGATAATGCCCAATGAAAACAAAAATAACATGATCACGTTCTTAAACACAGAGATTGGTAATATTCTTTTAAACATTATTTAGCTCCTTTTAACCTGGATGGATTAGTCAGCAATATGCTTTTTGAAATCCCTATAAACTCATGCAGTACATCATGACACCTCCTGATCTCTGCTATTCGCCACATGTAACCTTTTCATCTCTAGGAAAATGGAAGGTTGATTGGCACTATTTATCAGTAGAGCGTGCCTCGTGCAATGGAGTAAATTTTTACGGTTTAAATCGATCACACGGATCAAATAATTCATGTGATTCACATCATCAAAAACAAAAAAGCCGGGTGCCGAATACGTGTAGTTGTATTTCGGCAACCCGGCTGTCTCGTTAAGACCCTGTAGGCTTTCCGCCCCATCCTCACGGATGGTTTAGTATTATCGTGTACTTCTGTTACTATTCTTATGTATTTTATAGCATGGTGCATGTGGCATCCGATGTGATTGGCATCACAATAAATTGAATTTATAAACACAAACGATTACGTTTACTTTATCAGCTATCATTTACTATCCGGCATTACTTCAAAAAAAGGTTTGAGCGATGGATCATCGGCAATGTCTTCTGGAGTGATGCAAGTACCGGTCTTCTTTTGGAAGGCTATCCCGATGGTATTAAAACATTCCTCAACAAACTCGGAACAGATATATTCCTCATTTTTGGAATATCTACCTATACCGGTGGCAATTCGCAGTGCTATCTTGGCAATTTCGGCCTTGTCGTATTTGCGGTTGAGCAGGTCTACTGCTTTGCCAAGCATATTGTCTATTCTCGCCGAATCAAGAGTGGTAGTAAGGCGGCCTAAATAGAGTTTGCCATTATATCCATTCCCGCTGTTTTCATAGTTGGTTAGGTAGTGTGAAAGCGGCACGGCTCGAATGCCGTCGTCTTCTACACTCTCTAATACGACAACCCTGCTGTTGAACTAAACCGCTACGCGGTAATTTAAAACCGAACCAAAATCATTAAACCAGAGGCATCTCCCCGGAGATGTCTTTTTTGTCTCTTCAAATATTTGTCTTTCCCATACCTTCTTCATGGCCTCTGGCCCAAATCCATTGAAGAGGAGAAAGATCATGACCTTGTTGAGACGAAGAATGTATGAAGATTTGCAACTTGCCGGGTATGCACTGAAGACCCAGAAGAGCTATGTTGACGCTGTGCAGAGATTGGCTGTCATTACGTCGATCCGCAAGCCGGTGGTGCAGATGACCTTAACGATCATCTACTCCTGTGGTCTGCGAGTATCGGAAGCAGTCCGTCTCAAAGTCGAGGATATCGATGGTGAGCGGCGTCTACTGTGGGTGCGTGACAGCAAAGGTGGTAAAGACCGGAGCGTACCGCTTTCCGAGCCGACTCTGACACAACTACGAAAGTTCTGGCGTAACACCAGGACAAAGGAGTGGCTCTTTCCGGGATCGGACGGAGAACACATCAACATCGCCACGGTGCAGGGTGCTTTCAAAACGGCTCTTCTTGAGAGTGGTATCAACAAGAAGGCGTCCGTACATTCGCTTCGACATTCCTTTGCCACCCATCTTCTTGAATGCGGGGTCGATATCCGCATTATCCAAAAGATTCTGGGGCATGGGAGCATAATAACCACCTGCATCTACACCCATCTGACCGACAAGATCACTGACCATCTGAGCAAAACCCTCAATCATCTGATGGCCGATCTGTTGTCATGATCGAGCTTGCCGACATTGTAGCCAAACACGGAAGAGAGTACCTGAATGAATTCGGCGAGCGGATGTTGCCAAGCCATAAACGGGTGCTTGCCGACATACTCGCCTGCCGGACGGAAAGCATGGGCGGACACCTTGCCGAATGCGAAGTGTGCGGCCATCAGCAGTACTCTTATCATTCCTGCAAAAACAGAAGCTGTCCCAAATGCCACACCAGCGACACAAAGCGTTGGTTGGAAAAACGGGAAGCAGAACTGCTTCCCGTCCGCTACTTCCACGTTGTCTTCACCCTTCCCCAAGAACTGAGAGACATCGTGCGAAGTAATCAAAGGAAACTCTACGCAGTCCTGATTCAAGCAGCGTCGGAAATGCTTATGAAGCTTGCCCTTGATCCCAAACATGTCGGCGGACAGCTCGCCATACTTGCTGTGTTACATACCTGGACTCGCGCCATGGAGTTTAATCCTCACGTCCATATGCTGGTTCCCGCCGGTGGTTTGGACAAGGAGGGTGACTGGCCCACAACGAGAAAGAAGTGGCTTGTTCCGGTAAAAGCACTGTCCAAGCTATTCCGTGCACGGTTTATGAAACTTGCCTATAAGGCGCTGCCCGAAGAGAGCTTTCCGGGAGTGGTCTGGAAAAAGGAGTGGGTGGTGTACTGCAAACCACCGCTGACCAACTCAAAAAAAGTTCTTCGTTATCTCGGGCGCTATGTCCACCGTATCGCCATTACCAACAGTCGGATCGAGTCAATGGATAATAGCAATGTGACATTCCGCTATCAGGAGAGCGCCACGGGAAAGCAGAAAAAGATGACCCTGACTGCCAGGGAGTTTCTGCGTCGTTACCTCCAGCATGTCCTGCCGCAGGGGTTCCATAAGGTACGGTACTACGGTCTGCTCAGCCCGGCCAATCGTACTACTTTAAAAAGGGTGCAACTACTCCTGGCACCAAGAAGGAAGATAACTCCAGATGACATTGAAGAGGGACAAGCGAAGCCGATAGACAAACATCTGTGCCCCTGCTGCTCGGAAGGGATCATGGTGGTGATCTCCTCTATACCGAGAAAATCACGCAGCCCGCCGCAAGGAGACATGAGTCCGGCTACAGCAATGGCCTGAAGCTGAACCTGTGTGTGATAATGCCGGTGTGCGCTATAGGTGCGCCTGTTTTCTCTGGAAATGCCATCCGCTAGGCAATATCAGAGGTAAATAGCGATCAAAATATATGTGAAAGAGCGACTAAAACGAGAAAACCTATTTGTAAGACCTGTAGAAATGTCCTCATAAAGCCTGAACGACACTACACTCCGAGTTAAAAACCGAGACAAAAATCCAAATAGCAGCAGAGCAGGAGCGGTTTAGTTCAACAACAGTTTATGTGGTGGTTCCGCTGACGCTACACACCGCATAAACTCTTAAATCGTTAGCCGTTTCACCTCTCCGACGGTGCCCACATGACCATCCTCCTTCCCCTGGCGTATCGCCACCATGCCACAAAAATTGCTGCATTGACTGTGACGAAATACACAGGAATCTTACATAACGCATGCGTAGGTATCGATTTAGCAGCCCAACTTCCCAGGGCGATGCCGTAAAAGCCAAGATGAAGGAGAAAAACAATGAAGTACCCGACCGAATGGAGACTTAACACCGCATTGGCTATAAAAGCGTCAAGAAGGAAGAGAGGGACCAACCAGCGCAACAGTTTGTGGCAGAAATACTGATATGAAAACAGCCCATAACGGAACGGATTAAGAAATTCGAGGTTGTGAAAAAACACCGTCAACCCCCTGAGCACTGTACGGATCTTGCGGTCGAACTCACGCCTGTTATCGGAAATATCCTGGTAGTAGCCGATGGCGTCAGGATCACTCACACCACGCATCCCCAGCCTCATGCTGTTTAAAACTGTCCTGAAATCACTCTGCATCTCTCCGGAAAAATCGCGGCACACCGTGTTGCGTGCGGCAAAGAAAGAACCGCTGAGGCCGACAAGAGAGTTGACCTGTGATTCCAGATCCCTCAGCCACATTTCGTACCTGACGTAAAAACCCTCGCCGCAGGGCTTGCCATCGCGGCCGATGACCCTGTCGGCGCTGCTTACGCAGCCGACAGTCGGGTCGGCGAAGTTGGCTATGATTTCCCTCAGACCATGCGGATCAATGCGGGTGGCTACATCAGAAAACACTATGACTTCGCCGGTGGCGTGGAGTACCGCATCCTTCTGCGCGCTTTCCTTGCCGCGACGCTCCGGGAAGGCGAGGAGTTCTATGCCGTGGGGAGCATAACCCCGTACGATCTCGTTGGTGCCGTCAGTGGAGCCATCGGAGGCTACCAGTACCTGAAGTTTTTCCCGGGGATAGTCCAGAGTGAGGGTGTTTTCAAGCTTGTCCCTGATCCTGTGTTCTTCGTTACTGGCAGTAATAATAAGGGTTGCGTGCGGTTCAAATGGGGCTTTTATAGTTGGTTTCCGTCTAAGAAAGAGGAGGGATAACGGGTAACCGAAGTAGGCGTGAAAGATCAAAAATAGGGATGCTGCAAAAAGTAGTTCCATGGGAGACTCCTTTAGTAAGGCTTTATTCAGAAACGGAATTAGTAATAACACGGAGCAACTGAGCAAGGGAGAAATCAGACATTACAGAAAAAAGATGATTCTTCACATTTGTGAAGCTGAAAAGATTTTCATAACAGAAATATTCTCAGATTTCTCTCTGTTGCTCTGTTGCTCCGTTGCTCTGTGTTTCTAATGGTTTTTGGCTTATTGTGCCCAGTTTACGGTATCTGTAGTTTGCCAGTGCCGTTGACGGTTTTCTGGTACTATACTGCGATAGAGTCGGTAATACTTCTCGGCCATCTTTTCTGCCGAAAAAGCTGCCTCTGCTCTTTCTCTGGCTGCTTTTGACATTCTTTCCCGTAATTCATTATCCTTCCACAAGAGCAGGCATTTTGCTGCAAAGGCCTCTGGGTTGCGACTCTCAATCAGGAATCCTTCGACGCCATCTGTGATGATCTCGCGTATCCCTCCCACTGCAGGGGCGATGACCGGTATGCCCCGAGCGAGGGCTTCAAGAATAGTCATCGGGATCCCTTCGTGTACCGAAGTGTTAAGATAGATGTCTATTCCCCGATAAAAGGTATCCATGTCGTCCTGATGCCCCTTCAAGTCGAAGCGGTCCTGTAATTTATAGCGCTGGATCATGGCCTCAATAGCAGGTCTCTCAGGACCTTCCCCCGCAAGCTGAAAATATACTTCCTCTCCATTGGTGGCCACAACTGCGGCCGCTATTTCAACCATGAGCGGATAGTCTTTGACCGGGAAAAGACGCCCGGAGGAGCCGATTATAAACGTCCCGGTTTTTTGCCTGGACAAAGTAACGTCGGGTATTTCAATGCCGTTATGGATTGATTCAACGCGCTCTTTACTGAAAGCATAGTGTTTTACAAGGGCGTTTTTGACATCTGCCGATACCGCCACTGTTCTTGTGAAATAGCGAGAAAGTATATGAAAATTAGCTTTAGAGGTGATTCGGTTTGCAAGAGTGCTGCACTCAGATGCCACTTCCGGTAAGCCGTGCTGGGTCGAGATCAGTTTTATGTCCCTATTGAAACCGGCTGCCAAGGTTGCTAAAATATTTTCCTTGTAACGATGAGAGTGAATCAGAACGGGAGGGGAAGTTTGCATAATTGAGCGTGTCCTGCGTAAGATTTCCAGGAATGAATGTTCTCTTTCATCGATAACGTGAACAGTTGTCCCGATTTTTCTCAAGTTATTAGCAAGTTTCCCCTCGTTAAGCAGGATTACCACAAGATCGAGATCGATATAGTCCTTCAGGTGACTAAGCAGGTTGAAGGCCATTGCTTCAGCCCCTGCCCAGAGGTCGCCGGAAATGATATGAAATACACTCAGTTTTGTAATGGGATGACTATTCATTACTCGAGGGATAAGCATGTACGATGCCAGTATGTAACTGGCTGTAATTAAAGCAGATGTTTGCAGCAATAAATAAGTTTTACGGTTATATTTTTAGACAATAAAAGCAATGTTTACGGCGGAAACGCCGGTATATGGGGGGGAAGGCGAAAGGTAAAAAAACTACCTTTGTTATGGAGTTTGCCTTCAACTGACAAAGGCTAAAATGGGGGGTGACGGCCTATCATGTTTGATGTCATTAAGTTTGGAAAATCCTCTTACGGCGATGGGCCAGGTGTACTGAAAATGAATTGCAATAGGCATTATCCGTAGTATATGGCACAGGGTGTCAGGGCTACACATTCGACATATCAACTACCATAGCCATCACACCTTGCTTGGTTTTCTCTGCGTATCTCTGCGCCTCTGCGTGATAAAGCCTTTCAATGAACTGGTACAATGCTTCCGTGTGATCATTTATGATTGATCAGAGTTAACGTTTCAAGCCTAGTTTCTCAGCCCTTCCAACAACTTGCAACCTTGCCCCCCAGAGATACACAGATGTAGAGACTCTATGTGACAATCCAATCTACTGCCCCCAGAATAAGACATAATTTCATTCTGTTTAGTCCAAAAGCGTCCTGACACGTGCCAACACTTCCTCAACTATTATAGCAGGTGCAGCCTCAACAAGGTTTCCGCCACGCTCTTTGAAATCAAGCATACGAACCTGATTGCAGAGTATAACCCCGTGAGTTATGCCCCCAGAGCTCATCAGTGAGACAGTAAAACCGTTTTCACGGGCAAACTGACCGTCCTGGGTAATAGGTGCAACAAGTGCCAGACCAAAACGATTCATTTCGCATAGTGTAAGAATGAGGACATAGCGCTTCCCTTGCTGCTCGCTTCCAAGTGTAGGGTCAAGATTAAGGTGAAGAATATCCCCCCTATCAGGGATACCACGCCTCATAAAGGTACTTCCTTGCCGACAGGTTTGCAATTTAACCACTCTTGATCATCAGTAGTAAGTGCCATATTTTCCTCCGTGCATTTTGCCAGTAGGTCGGAAAGAATGTATTTAGGTTTTATTTTTGGCTCGACTATCAGTCTACCAGCCTCAACATTGACCTCTACCTGACTGCCTACGCCAAGATGTAACATACTTAATATCTGCTTAGGAAGCGACATCACCACAGAACCTCCAAGAGCCCTTAATGCGACTGTAGCCATTTCATACCCCCATAATTTAAGTTAAACAAAAATATAACAATAGTACAATAAAGACAAGCTATAAATCATTGATGGAGAAGGAAAATAATGCATTGCATCAGAAATTATTCGTAGTATACTCCGAACTATAACTGAATTGCTCGGAGTACAACATGTTTGAAACTCTTATCGTTGATAATAATCCGCATTGGGATGGGACGCTTTATCAGGAAGGTGTCACCCGCGCAGTCCTCAGTCGCGTTAAAGATTACCTGCCCTTGCCACACATCATTGCACTGGTCGGTGTGCGGCGCTCCGGCAAGAGCACCCTTGCCCGGCAGACGATTAATCATCTGATCCGTGACAAAGGAGTGCCACCGCGAAATATCCTTTTCCTTAACTTGGAGAATCCTCAATTCAGTCGCTACCGAAACGAAGTCTCCTATCTGGAGCAGGCATACAACGATTATCTGAAACTGGTTGCGCCGACGGGAACCGTATACTGCTTCCTTGATGAGGTACACTACTTTACTGAATGGCAGGTGTTCGTCAAAGCAATGTATGAACAGAAGGGAATCAAGTTCGTTGTCACGGGATCAAATTCTCATCTCCTCACATCAGAGTTCATTACCATCCTGTCAGGTCGAGCAATGCCTGTGGAGGTATACCCGTTCTCATTCCCCGAATTTGTCGCCGCCAGCGGACTGCAACTTGCCGACACCGTGGAAATGATCAGGGAGCGAAATCGTCTGCGTGGACTGATGGATGACTACGTGCAACACGGTGGGTTTCCGGAAATCACCGCCATCTCTGAACCGACAACAAAGAAAGAAATTCTGGTGATGTATGCCCGGAACATCCTCTACCAGGATATCGCCCCACGGTTCGCTATAAAGAAGGCTGTCGATCTGGAGAATTTGTTCTTCTACCTGGCATCGAACATATCCTCGCTCTACAGCTTCAATAAACTGGCAGCCTTGGTGGGCTTGTCCGATAAAACAGTCAAGGATTACATTGGCTATTTCAGTGACGCCTACCTATTGTTTACCCTTGATGCCTTCGCTTTTTCTGCCAAGGAACAGATCAGAAGCCCGAAGAAGGTCTATGCGATTGATACTGGATTGGCGGGTGCTGTCGGGTTTAGCTTTAGCGAGAACCAGGGGCGACTGCTGGAAAATTTGCTGTTCCTTGAGCTGAAACGCCGTGGACATGCGCTGTACTACTACAAGACCAGTAATGGCTTGGAGGTGGATTTCGCCTGTCATGCAGGAGGGAAGATTACTCAGCTGATTCAGGTAACGTATGATATGGGAGAAGATCGGACTCGTAACCGGGAATTGCGGGCACTGGTCAAAGCATTGGAGGAGACCGGATTGGCTGCGGGAGTGATCATAACGTATGAGCAAGAGGATGAAATCGTGGTGGATGGAAAGAAGATCTCTCTGATTCCAGCTTTCAAGTACCTGATGACATAGCCTGAAATTTAATCCCAACCCCTCTTTTACCAGAGAGTAAACACTGCTCCAGGGCTATATGCTGACGCCATATTTACTCTCATAACTGCAATATCAATCCAGTCCCTCCTTTTAGTGACACCAATCACATTAATTAAACCGCAGTTGTCCGATAGTACAAACAAAAGAAGTGCTGTTTCCGAAGAGGTAAACTCAGGGTAACCTGAGGACACAAAGCTGCGGATCCTGAATTATTCTAGACAAATATCAGGATGGCCGGGTTGGCGAAGGAACAGGTTCACCGTAGTTAATTCAACTACGTCGGACTGTCCCTTTTTTTTTGTTCGCTGACTGAGATAAAAACGACTGAATACCGATGGAGGTTCAGAATGAAAACAGGTTTAAACACGAGAACCATCAATACTGCAAAATATTTATCCGGCATCCTGCTGAGTCTATTTATTACAGCTTCGCTCTCGTCAATAGTATTCGCCGCGCCAGCCTCTGATCCTCAAGCCTCTTCAAAAACTCAAGCAGTGCTGGATTATATTACCAATCTTCCTAATAAATCGGACAATCGAGTCGTGTCCGGGCAGCATACCTTCATGACCGATAACCTTATTGAAAACATTCACACCGATAGCGGTAAGTACGTCGGTCTTGTAGGGATTGATTATTTCTACCAGAACAACAGTTCAACTAATAACCAAGTAATCGCCTGGTCGAACGCTAATACACTGATCAGTGTTGTCGATCATATGAACAATCCGTTAACCGGGGGAGACGCGTGGGATACTACCACTGTTGACCTGACACAGATGATTACTCCGGGTACCGCTCTCAACAATACGTTTAAGGGTGTTCTGGACAAAATAGCCACAGGACTTACCACCTTGCAAAGCAATAACGTTGTTGTCCTCTTTCGACCTTTTCATGAGATGAACGGGGACTGGTTCTGGTGGGGAAACAAAAATACGACGCAATTCAAAAATCTATGGGTATACACCTTCAACTATCTGACGCAAACCAAAGGTCTTCATAATCTGCTATGGGTCTGGAGTTCCAACGCTGATCTTACTTGGACGTATTATCCCGGTTCGCAGTATGTGGATATTGTCGGAGTGGATCGATACTCTGCCCTTACCATACCAAAAGTAGCGGGATATGACCAATTGTCCACATACAACAAACCCTTCGGTTTAACAGAATGGGGAGCGTGCGGTCCCGCTGGAGGATGCAGCCCGATGGATATTTCACCCATGATCGCAAGCATCAAGACCAATATGCCAAAAACTGCGTTTTTCATGGCGTGGGCCGAGGCTTTCAGTTTGGACTATAATACGGGCACTTCAAAGCTTCTGGCTGATCCCTGGGTTGTAACAAGAGATGAGATCGTGATTTCTGCTTCTCCGCAGCCACTGCCTGCACCGACCGGGTTACATATAGTCTCGGCACAATAGTCATGATGTCTATTGTTTGTGTGAAAATATTATTTAAGAACAGTCAAATGAGCTTCAAATAGATAGTTAATATTATATAATTAACTGAGTGATTATACAGTGACATGTGTCACATTAATTAAAACGCAGTTGTCCGATAGTATGAACAAATGAAAGTGCTGTTTCCGAAGAGGTAAACCCAGGGTAACCTGGGGACACAAAGCTGCGGGTCCTGAAATTATTCTAGGTATATTTCAGGATGGCCGGGTTGGCGAGGAACAGGTTCCCTGGTGGTTAGTTTAACTACAGCGGACTGTCCCTTTTTTTTTGCTCAAATGAGTGCTGTTGAGAGCAAACAAAAAAACAGTTATGCGCAAAATGTGAAGGAGCCAGTTTATGAAACGCCATGCCCTCAAAATTCTGCTCTATGTGTGTATATTCAGCATAGTAACAGCTACGGCTAGTCAGGCAAGAGACGTGACCCTGCAGTGGGACCCCAGTACGGACAGTACTGTTACCGGTTATAAAATTAATTACAATGCCGACTCTTCAGCTACACCTTTTAGCGGTACAGGAGCGATCCAAGGTACGTCTCCGTACAATGTCAATAAGGTTACAACCGCCACCGTGACCGGTCTTGATCCTGGTCGGGCCTATTATTTTGCAGTCACTGCCTACAATGCCGCAGGGACGCAGAGCTCTTATTCCAACATCGTTAATGTTGCTGAAGCTACCCCGCCGACAGTATCTATTACATCTCCCGCGACAAATACGACCGTAAGCGGCACAGTTTCAGTGACCGCCAGTGCCACCGATAATGTGGGGGTGACTAAAGTCGAGTTCTATCTGAACGGCGTGCTAAAGACCACCGATACGTCAACTCCGTATTTGTATTCGCTGAATACGGCTACTCTGACATCCGGGACGTACACGCTCATGGCCAAGGCCTATGATGCGGCCGGGAATGTTGGCCAGTCGAGTAGCGTTTCCGTCACGGTAGTTAATGATACAACAGCGCCGACAGTTTCCCTTACATCACCTGCCAACAATGCCACCGTAAGCGCAACAACAACAATTGTTGCAAGCGCTAGCGACAACGTTGGTGTGAGCAAGGTCGAATTTTACCGAAGCGGTACGCTTTTGTACGCAACCAATGTGGCTCCGTTCAGTTACGGCTGGAATACGTCTACAGTTGCTAACGGCAGCTACACCTTGACTGCCAAAGCTTACGACAATACCGGAAATGTCGCTACGTCTGCGAATGTTGTCGTGACGGTGAACAATACAGTTGCGGATGTTACCGTTCCGGCTGTCTCCGTGACTGCTCCTGCCGCCGGTGCTACTGTCAGCGGAACCGTTTCTGTTGCTGCTTCCGCCTCGGATAACATTGGCGTCAGCAAGGTCGAGTTCTTCGTCAACAATGTTCTTGCCGCCACTGACACAGCATCCCCCTTCACATACAGCTGGAATACCGCTTTATTGTCCAATGGCTCCTATAGTGTAATGGCTAAAGCGTATGACGCAGTCGGTAATATCGGCCAGTCTGCCAGCGTGTCAGCTACCGTCAGCAATGGTGTGACACCGCCTGCAGGGACGATAACAGCCGTCTTTGGTAATGCTGCAGGTTCCACGTACGCTAATACCGTTGAGGACACATTTCTCAATATTAACACCAATGTTAACGCAACCAGCGCGGTTCTCAATACCTACACCTGGCCGGCCGCCAAACCTGCCAACGCCATCCTGATGAACTGGGATCTATCCGCTCTTCCTGCCGGCGCCGTCATCCAGAGCGCCACACTCAGCCTGTACATGAGCGCAAGCGGTGGAGACGCCCTCTACGAAATGCCGGTATCTGCTATAATCAACAAATCGCCGGTCATCGCCAAGAGCAACGGCACCACCTATGATGGAACCAACGCCTGGACAGCAAGCAGTGTGCCTTATAACAGTATTCCTCTGGCACAGTCCGATATCGCTACAGCCGTTGATGCCCCTCTTGTCGACAAGACCATCGGCTATAAAAACTGGAACGTAACGAGCCTCGTCAAGGGTTGGATGGCAGCAGCGACCAGTAACAAGGGACTATTACTGAACTCGTCAAGCAAAGCCAGTTCAGACAGTAATCGCGTGTTTGCCTCCAGTGAAGCAGTTGATGCCAGCCAGAGACCCAAGCTTGTCGTATTATATACTCTGGCATCTGATACCACAGCCCCGGCGGTAGCAATTACAGCTCCGGGTAACAGCACAACTGTCAGCGGTACGGTGGCTGTCAGCGCAACAGCATCTGACAATGTTGCCGTGACCAAGGTCGAGTTTTATGTGAATGGAACGCTGCAAACTTCAGACAGCGCATCCCCCTATTCCTTCAGCTGGAATACAACAGCAGTTGCCAATGATTCTTACGCCATAACCGCCAAGGCTTATGATGCAGCGGGTAATGTCGGACAGTCGGCAAGCGCGAATGTCACAGTAAATAATGACAAAACAGCGCCTGTAACCTCTATTACCTCTCCTGCAGGTGGTACGACTGTCAGCGGCACCGTTGCAGTATCATCCTCCGCCTCTGATAATATGGCGGTCACCAAGGTTGAGTTCTATGTCAACAGTGTGCTGCAGGCGACTGATAGCGCATCTCCCTACAGCTTTAACTGGAACTCCGCAACATTGACCAGTGGTTCATATATTCTGATGACCAAGGCGTATGATGCCGCCGGTAATGTCGGCCAGTCCGCAAGCGTAACAGTTGCGGTTAAAAATACCATCACCGCTGTTTTTGGTAATGCAACAGGAGCCAACTACACCAACACGATCGAAGATACGTTTATAAACATCAATACAAACGTTAATGCGACCAACAAAGTGCTCAACACATATACCTGGCCAGCTGCCAAGCCGGCTAATGCAATCATAATGAAATGGAATGTATCGGCCATCCCGGCCAATGCCCAGATAGTAAGCGCCACACTCAGCCTGTACATGACAGCCAGTGGCGGAGATGCACAGTATGAAATACCGGTGTCAAAGATAATCAACAAAACCCCGGTTGTCACCGCTAGTACCGGCAAAACATACGATGGGACCAACGCCTGGACAGCAAGCAGTGTTCCTTACGGTGGAATTCCCCTCGCACAGTCCGATATCGCAACTGCCGTTGCTGCACTGCTTGTGGACAAAACCACTGGCTACAAAAACTGGGACGTAACAAGTATTATTAAGGACTGGATGGCAACACCGGCAAATAACAGGGGTCTGTTGGTGAACTCATCAAGCAAAGCCACTGCTGACAGTAACCGCGTGTTTGCTTCCAGTGAGGCTGACAATGCCGCACAGAGACCTAAACTGGTCGTGACTTATGTCTTACCGTAGCAATGGAGGGTAATTTATAATCTGACAAATAAGTATTAACCGGTAACTAAAAAGCTGCCCTTCGCAAGAGGGCAGCTTTTTAGTTTGGTGCGGCATCAGAAAATATGTCTGCAAAAAATCCTGAAAATTATGTCGATGCAGCTTACAGTTTTAGCCGACTAATGCCTTGCTATCACGTGTATCTATAAGAATTATAGCTACATATGATCTGGCACGCTTGATGCTAAATAGTTGATAATATATCCTGCCTGCCTCTCGCGCAGAACTCCAGCCTGAAGGGGGATTGTCATGTTGATTAGAGTTAAATACGTAGATGAGCGTTTTGACATGGTCCGTCCTGAAATACTGGACCGTCTTCTTGAAGCGGGTAAGGTGCGAGAATTTCAGCGGAGTGATGGCTGGGTTATTCCCGGAATAGGCAACTTGCGCCGCAAGAACAGAAATGGCTATTCCGGCCCTGACCGCCGCAAGATTCATGAAGACGAACGCAGAGTGTCGGTGTAGGCGGCATTCTACAATTACCCCGGTAAAAAAGTCTGCGCTGAATCCGTTCGTCAATCTATTCTTGAGATAGGCGGATTTTATGTTAAATAATTTCAGAATGTTACGGGCTGTTATGGGCATGTTTGTGCTCATTATAGTCTGCGCATGTAATTCCTCGTCTGGTGTAACGCCTGGAGTAACCGATGAGGTCATCGATCGGACCGCGCCCGTCATAACGACCTTTACGATACCGGTCGCTTCATCCACGCTGGTTGTGTCAGGCGTTGTTCTGGCTGCCAGGGATAACTTTGCTGTGACCGGGTATTATCTCAGTACCAACTCTACTCCTCCCGGGGCGGTGGCTTCTGCCTGGAGCGCCAGCAGTCCCTCCAGCTACATCTTTGCTTCACCCGGAACGATGACGCTGTACGCCTGGGTAAAGGACGCAGCAGGCAACGTTTCGGCATATCAGAGTGCAAGTGTGACCATTACACTGCCGCCAGCGCTGTCTCCAACGGCCGTCTTGGAAATTAATGCGGCAGGAACTGACACAGCGCAACTCCGTTCACCTTGGGATACCTGGGCTTTGTGGACGCCGGCTCCCGTTTCTGCCGCTGCTGCGGCCAGTTCCCCGATGATTCGCTATGTTGCTTTTTTTAATGCAACCGGTGGTATGCCAGCCCTGCCGGAAAACGAACTCTATGACGAGGATGCAGCCGGCAACCCGGTTTACCACTTCGAGAGATTGACGCCGAAACTTGATTCTGTTCTGGCGGCAGGATTCAAACCCTATATTGTACTATCCTACACGCCGCTTAAGCTGGCCAGCGATCCGGCGGCTATTTCCCCTGAATTCGGCACCAACACCAGCCCGCCAAAAGACTGGAACAAATACTACAATTACATTAAAGCGTTTTTCGAAAATCTGAACCTGACCTATGGGGTCGGGGAGGTGGCGTCATGGCGTTTCCGCTGCGGTACCGAGCCGGACAATGGTTCGTGGTGGAGCGGCACCATGGAGGAGTGGTTCACATTCTACGATTACACCATTTCGGCGGCCAGGGCGGCGAACCCGAATGTGAATATGCGCATCAGCATCAATCCGGGCAATTACATGTCTCCAACTTCCCCGTTCGTTGCTGCGCTGGCAGCGCGGATCCAGGCCGGAACTTTCAGTATTCCCGGTGAATTACCCGTTGTGCCGTCAGTCATAAGTTTCTCGTACTACCAGGATGACCCGTCAAAGATCGCCGCTGCCGTATCTGATATCCGTTCTGCGCTGGCGCCGTATTCCCTGTTTGCCGGAATACCGCTCGGCATCGACGAGGGGTATATCTATGATGATGAAACTGGTGCAATCATGTATTCACGACTCGATGGGACCGAGTTTGGCGGGGCTCATTTCGCGTTGCTCACGGCAACAATGGTTGACCAGAACATCCTCTGGGGTGCGTTGTGGAACACCGGTGCGGCTGATGTGCCGCCTCCTGCCCGGAACGTCCTCGAGCTGTTTCAGCAGCTACTTGTCGGTGGCATAAGATTAGGTTTGTCGACAGTTTATGGGAAGCCGGTGGATAATAATGTGATCGGGGGACTGGCCGTCCGGCCTGTGGGTGTGCCTAATGGCCAGGTACGACTCATGGTGTTCAACTATAACGCCTCGCGTTATACTAATGCCGCTGAGTCTGTACTGCTGCGGTTGCGCGGGGTCCCGGCGAGCGGTGTGAAAGTAACCTGGTATCGGATCGATCGCAACCACGCCAACTACTCTGCCCGGTGGCTTGCGGACAGTGCCGAAATACCGAGAAATGCATATACACCCTCTGCTCTGTCACTCTATGATCTTGATCCAACAGATGGAATAATTCAGAAAGGAGTTGAACTGTGGAACGCCAATAAACCGATCTACGCCGCTCTCTCTAAGGTTTTTCCGGAGTCTGAACAGGCGGTTCGTATGCCGACTGCAGAAGGTACTCTGGAGATACCGCTGACTCTTCCTCCACATGGAGTCGTGTTTATGCGCCTGGATCCGCCCTGACAATAGCAACCGGATAATCTTAAACTCTATTATTGCCATGCGCCGATGCCGGAAACAGGGCTATCTAAAAGAAAAATCTGAACTAATATATCCGGCTGCGCTGGATGTTTTTATTTTGTATGGTAGAATTACAACTGTTGTTGCGGTTGTGAATAACTGCTCCTTGCCAAAACAGTTAAAAGGAACCTGCCATGCCGAAAGAAGAGTCCAGCATCTCTCTGGAAGAACAAGAGAAAATTATCCATGCAAAACAGGAGTGGACGCATACCTTTGATGCGGTCTCAGATCTGATTTTTATTGTTGATAACGACCTTAATTTTGTTCGAGTCAACCGCTCCATGGCGGAACATTGCGGCTGCAGACCCAATGAGCTGGTGGGACGTAAATGTTATGAAGTAATGCATGGAACTAAATGTGCACCTGTCGAATGCCTGCACGCAAAAGTCATCGAACTCAGGGAACCTCAAACAGCAGAGTTTGTTGTGGAAAAACTCAAAGGAATTTTTGAAGTAACCATGTCCCCGATGTTCAATACTGATGGTCAGATAACGGCCACTGTCCATGTCGCCCGGGATATTAGCGAAAAAAGACGCCAGGAAAAACTCCTGGCGAAACAGCAAAAGCAGCTTGAAGAGATAAACAGCACTCTGGAGTCCCGCATCACCGAAGCTGTCGCCGAAATGCGCAAAAAAGATGATATCCTTATTCAACAGAGTCGCCTGACCGCCATGGGAGAAATGATCAGCAACATTGCCCATCAGTGGCGTCAACCGCTCAACAATATCGGCTTGATTGTGCAGAACCTGCAGCTGGCTTTTAAGTCTAATGATCTATCGGTTGAGGAGATGGACGAAGATATTGCCGAGGTCATGAAAGTTCTTCAGCAAATTTCTGAGACCATTGATGACTTTCGCAACTTTTTCAGTTATGAGGAAAAAATGAGTTCATTCATTGTTAATGAGCTGATTTCCCGTTCTCTCTCGTTCGTAGAGCCATCCTTGAAAAGGAAGGGGATCTTGCTAGAACTCGATGAACAGCCTGACATAGTAGTGAATGGGTATCCCAATGAATACATGCAGGCATTTCTCAATATTATGCTGAATGCGAGGGATGCTCTGCTGGATCACCAGGTGACCAAACCGCTGATCAGCATCCGCATCTCCGGCGAAAAGGGACGTTCAATAATTACTGTTCGCGATAACGGCGGCGGTATCGATGAAGATATCCTGCCAAAAATATTTGATCCCTACTTTACCACCAAACATCAGAGCACGGGAGTAGGCCTCGGTCTGTACATGGCCAAGATGATAGTCGAAAAAAAAATGCACGGCAGTCTGGAGGCCCTTAACGTGGAGGACGGGGTCGAATTCAAAATAGAGATATAGATTTTGCAGGCAAGGCGGCTGCATCAATAAAATTGAAATATGGCGGGTCCAAGACCTCGTCCCAAAAAAATGTTACAAAACGAGCCCCGGTAAAAAATATTACATTTCGTAACTTCCCGCTATAAAACATTTATCACCCTGCCATACTTAAATTTTGACCTGTCGGCTCAAATCCCTTACCGCCGTAGATCACATCACTGTTTATAACTACTTAAAATAACACGTTAAATATAGTAATAAACTTGGCATGTCTTATGTAATGCACTACCTGATTTAAAAAATAAATCAGGCGGGGGAGGTTTGCATGACTATTTGTATAGCAGGTACAGAGGCGCGTCTGGAGGGGGATTGGACCCTCACAGGGGTGACCCGTAATCTGGATTCACTGGCACTTTCTTTACAACAACTGGAATCAGGGAGTGGGAAAAAACTTCGAATAGACTGCGGACAGATGGAAAAAGCAGATATAAGCGGTCTGCAACTTCTCAACGTGTGGATGCAGTGTGTCAGGTTTCGCGGCGTGGAGCCAACCTTGGTCAATGTGCCAGTAAAGCTGCGGCACGCCATGCAGGTCCTGGTCGGATATTGTTTAATGGATACCTGCCCTAAAGCCGCATAATGTTATCTGCTATAAATAAAATGATCCTTGCTCCCCCGTCCTGCAAAGGATCAGCATGAATAGTCTCATGATATTAGCATTTAGCGAGGTTCTATTCGTGATGGGATGTGCCCCACCGGATGCTCATGCTGCTGACCAGTGCTGTAACTGCATCAGCAGTCAGCAGAGGAATAACAATGAGTATATATCCATGGTCTGCCTCGAATTGCATAATGAGCTGTGCGACAAAGAACGATCACGTGTGCTGCATCGGCATCAGTATTTTGATTGTGAAGAGGAGTGCAGCTGCAAGCTGCTGGAAGAAATAGTAAAAAACGAAACAGAGCGCCAAAAAAGTCAAGATATGCAGGCTGATATTCTGGAGAAGCTGCTTTTGGAATCAACAATTTCAGGAGAGGCTTCTAACCTTCCGGGACCACAGTAAAAAAACCTCTACCAGTGATGAGGGTACTTATGAATAAAAACCGGGTTTAAATATGACCACACAGAGCAAGGTTTCTGACTTCTTCCGACACGTCATCCCGATTTCCTCCCGACAGTGGCGCTCCCTCGGATTGGGAGCAGTTTCACGCCAAATTGGTGAACGGCGACTCCCTCCGGTAATATTTTTTCGCCAACTGGCTTTGTCTCTTAACAGTGCTCATCCCGCCGGTGCTCCAACGGTATACGCGGCGCACCTGAATCTATTTGCCATCCTGCAGTCAGTGTATCGATACCTGATTGATATCCTTGCTGAAGAGACTGCAGTTGGCGTGCTTGAACAGGCGCTGCGTCGCGCCGGCTTTGATCCGGCAGGTGGCGAAGCCATGCTGTCGGCATGGCGATTTGTAGAGCTGTTTCCACCCGCCGAAGTAATCTCCGGCGAAGTGTCTGCTGCAGCCTGGCTGAAGGGAGAGTCCCGGATGCGTGAGGTGCTGCGGGAGATGCTGCTTTTGCACGCTGGCACCGGAAATCCGGCTGTTAAGAGCTTTTACGATATTTTAGATGATCAGGAGTTGGCACAGTCGTCATCATATAAGGACATTGCCGTAAAAACTTACGCTGCACTGGCTGACAAACCGTTTGTAGCGCAGCTTGGATGCTCGCTTGGTGAGGCGCTCCGGGCGCCGGTTCAGGCGGCGCCTGATTCACTGGCAGAGCAGGTCCGTTTCGTGCGGGACAGATGGAGTGCCGTTCTGCCACCCGAACTGCTTGCAGAGTTGGCAACAGCCCTTGATATCCTGCTTGAGGAAGAGCGCGAGCGGGGGTGGGGCGGCGAACCGGGACCGCCACCGGTGCTGGAATTCAAGCGAGGCGGAGGGACGGATCCTGGCCGCGGCGACTCAATTTTCGCCGGGTTTGACTATCCTGAATACGAACGATTTTCCCAGGATGCCGACTGGATGTCCAATGTCGTTCTGATGTCGAAGATGGTCTATGTCTGGCTCGACCAGCTGAGTCGCAGTCACGGGTATCCCATCACCCGCCTTGACCAGATTCCGGATGCCGAGCTTGACCGATTAGCGTCTTGGGGCTTTTCGGGACTCTGGCTGATCGGGCTGTGGGAACGCTCCCCCGCTTCACAGCGGATCAAACAGATCTGCGGTAACCCCGATGCCATCGCCTCGGCCTATTCCCTGTATGATTATGAGGTCGCTGATGATCTTGGCGGGTGGGATGCGCTTGCCAGCCTGCGTGAACGTGCCGCCAGGCGCGGTATCAGGCTTGCCAGTGACATGGTCCCGAACCATGCCGGCATCTATTCGCGCTGGGTGATTCAGCACCCTGACTGGTTTGTCCAGACCGACTATCCACCCTTTCCTACCTATCAGTTCAACGGTGAAGATCTGTCCCGTGATGTCAATATCTGCCTTCAAATCGAGGACGGCTACTGGAGCAAAAATGATGCTGCCGTAGTTTTTAAACATTATGACCGGCGTGATGGCCGTACCCGTTACATCTACCACGGCAACGACGGCACCAGCATCCCCTGGAACGACACCGCCCAGCTCAACTATCTGATCCCAGAAGTCCGTGAAGCGGTTATTCAGACCATTTTGCATGTAGCCCGCAACTTCCCTATCATCCGCTTCGATGCCGCCATGACCCTGGCCAAAAAACATTATCAACGTCTCTGGTTTCCGTTGCGTGGCCACGGGGGCGGCATTCCGTCGCGCGCCGAGCACGGTATGAGCAAAGAAGAATTTGATGCCGTCTTTCCTGTGGAGTTCTGGCGAGAAGTGGTGGACCGTACGGCAGAGGAGGTTCCCGGCACGCTGCTGCTGGCTGAGGCTTTCTGGATGATGGAGGGATATTTTGTCCGGACGCTGGGAATGCATCGTGTTTACAACAGCGCCTTTATGAATATGCTTAAGGCCGAAGAGAATCACAAATATCGCCATACTATTAAAAATGTACTTGAATTCAACCCCGAGGTCCTCAAGCGCTTTGTCAACTTTATGAACAATCCGGATGAGAAGACCGCTGTGGCGCAGTTCGGAACGCAGGATAAATACTTCGGCGCCTGTGTACTGCTTGTCACCATGCCAGGACTGCCGATGTTCGGCCACGGTCAGGTCGAGGGGTTTCACGAGAAGTATGGCATGGAGTACAAGCGTGCCTATTGGGATGAACAGGTTGACGAAGGTCTGATTGGGGGACACGAGTTGTGGATTTTCCCGCTGCTGCGCCGCCGCTGGCTTTTTTCCGGTTCGGAAAACTTCATGCTCTACGACTTCTACGCCTGCGACTGTATCAACGAGAACGTTTTTGCCTATTCCAACCGGGCTGGAGAGCATCGGTCGCTGGTTTTGTACCACAACAGTTTTTCTACCGCTGCCGGATGGATCAGGGAGTCAACCGGTTTTGCGGTAAAGAACGGTAACGGCGAGCCGGAAATTCACCGGACAACGCTGGGGGTCGCCTTGGGTCTGACCAGCGAGGAAAGCGTCTATTGTGCTTTTTGCGACCATATCACCGGGTTGTCGTATCTGCGCAACGCTCACGAATTGTATGAATATGGGCTGTACGCCGAGCTGAAGGAATACCAGTTTTATGTTTTTGTAGATTTTCGCGAAATCCGGGACGATAGCGAGGGAAGCTGGGGGCGGCTTTGTATGGCACTGGAAGGCAGCGGGGTGAACTGTCTGGAGGATGAGCTGAAGCAGTTGCACTATGGAACACTGAATGATGCTTTCAGGACCGTGATAGAGCTGATGCAGGGCGTGATGGGATCCATGATTGGCGGCGCTGCGCCCGATTTTACAACTGCGGCAACTGCCGCGCATGTTTTTCTCATCGAGTTGCAGAGGTTGACAGATGATAAGGAAAATATTCAGAAGGATGCGCCCCAGCTTGAGCAATATCTAAAGATGATTGAATCACGGTTAAAGCGGGCTGCGGCGCTGTTGAAACTCAAGCCGGTTTCCAAGGATGCTAAGACCTTTCATGCCCGGCTAAGCGCTGTTTTTGACTCTGGCGACGACAGGCGGCTGCTATCGGTCTGGGTGCTGCTGTCCGGCATGAAACCGGGCGTCATGGAACAGTTTGGACTTGATTGCACACTGCGTCGGATGTTGGAGGTGGGTGGCGCCATGTACAGAATTGGACTTCTCTCTGCGATGCTGACAGTTCCGGAAATATCAGCAATGCCGACGCACGTTTTTTCTGCTTCAGCTTGCCGGGAGTTTCTGGATGTCCATGAAAGCAGGGGCACAGAGTGGTTTAACAAAGAGCGTTTTGAGGAAATGGGAGAGTGGCTGGCAATGCTCAGCCTGATTGGATCGGCTTCACATGCGAAATCTGTCGCATCAGTTTCGGCAGCGATGGTCAAGGCTGAAAATATGTTGAATTATTCAAGGGAGCTTGCAGCACATGCCGGGTATCGTACCGGCCTGTACCAGCGGATGGCGCTGATGTCCAGGCATGAATTATCATCAGATTGCACATGACTCTGTGCAAAAACCACTTCTATACACAGGAGCGTTATGATTAGCGATACTATTTCAAGGGTACTTGACGACAGATACTATCGCCCGTTTACAACAGCCCTGCTTGGGGTAACCTCTGTTGTAATTGCGGCAACTGCGGGCTCATTGGCTGGAATAAAGGCGAACACAAACTACGGAACAGAAAAAGTACGGACTGTAAAATATTCCGATATATTTGACGTTATCCATGTACAGCGGGTGAGATTTGCTGCACTCCACGGGGTCGCAGATCCGACTGCACTTGTCGCCGCGGTCCGGCATAGTGCTATGGCAAACCTGCTGATCAGCGTCGCAATTGAAGAAAGCCTTGGTGATCCGGTTGCCGTAGGTTCGGCCGGGGAACAGGGAGCCTGGCAGGTAATAGCCTCGGATTGGGGGGCAGTGCCAAAAGATATGCCTGGGCAGGCGGTACAGGCAGAAAGAATCATCTGTGCACTTCTGATCAATGCAAACGGGGATAAGAGAAAGGCATTGGCACGGTACAATGGCGGCCCAACACCTTCCGGGAAGAGTTACCGATATGCTGAACGTATCCTGAAACGGGCCAGGCACCTGCAGGTTGCAGTCAATTACCTCCCGCCGAAAAGGAATAGTGTGAGAATGGCGGCTCTGTAAGCCGGATGGCTGGCTATATTGCGAAAAAATCCAAAGATGTAACAAAAGATACTATCGATAAAAAAGTAACGCGCTAAAAATATCCAGTATATTAGCCGGTTATCTGCAAGTTTCCGCTCTATTTCATCTGTATGTATTACATTTTGCACAGTCATTATCCTTAGTGGTAATCACAACATACCGATAATACACGATAATTATCAGGAACTGCTTGGCATGAGATATGAAGTGATACGGTTTGATGTCCGGTGATAACAGCAGGTGGGAATGGAGGCATATATGTCTGTTCGTATGGCAGGTACAGTGGCCCATCTGGAGGGGGACTGGACCATGACTGGAGTGGCAGACAATATCGATTCGCTGATTTTGTCTCTTAAACAGATGGAATCTGACGGTGAAAAGAGTCTCCAGATAAACTGTGAGCAGATTGAAGAGACAGATACAAGCGGCTTACAACTGCTGAACGTCTGGATGGAATGTGCCAGACTCCGGGGCATTGAACCGAAACTGATGAATGTGACCAGCGGTATGCGGCGAGCTATTCACGAACTTGGTTTCAATAAATGTTTTTCTGATAGCTGCCTGGAAGCGCACTGATTGTTTAGATGCGGGCATAACGCCTTTAAACAAAGTCTATAAAGGAGATTGGAGCATGAAACTTGCCGATATTGAGGAGTTCGCAAAGCATAAAAAGAAAGAGCACCGCATGAAAATCGACAAAATAAGGGAATCAGCCAGGCAACAGAATCAAGAGAAACAGGACAGAAAATGCAACAAAGTCCTGTTGGAGAAATACCACTATGATTCAAAATATTGCGAAAGATAGTCACCACCGTCAAACAAGGCTGCGTCTGCAGTCAGAGAGATTTACCGCTCTTTCCGGGGCGGAGTCAGCCTCTGCGCATCAGGACGAGATGCGAACTATCAGCGCTGCTGTTGAGAATCTGCTCAAATGCACCGGTTTCCAGGGACGCGCCCGCAGAAATTGTACCGACTATCGACTGGTGCGGAATGAAGTCTACCTGCCGGACCTGCCTCCCGCCTTTGATGGCTATACAATCCTGCATCTTTCCGATCTGCACGCTGACGGACTCGTCGATGAAGGGGAAGGCATCATGCGGATTGTCAAAAGCGTACCGTGTGACCTCGCGGTGATGACCGGTGACTTCAGCTTCGAAGAGGCCGGTGCTCATTACGAGCCATGCCTTGAGGCGCTCGTTCCGATAGTTCGCTCCATTTCGGTTCAGGATGGGATCTTCGGGATTCTGGGCAATCACGATCTTCTGGAAATGGTACCGGAACTGGAGCGGATGGGTGTGCAGATGCTGTTGAATGAAGCGGCAAAGCTGCGACGTGGTACAGCGGATATAGTGTTGGCCGGCGTTGATGACCCGCATTACTATAAATGCCACGATCTGCAGATGGCCCTTTCGGCGGTAACTCCCAAGCAGTTCGTTATTCTACTGTCACATTCACCGGAGATAGCAGCGGAAGCGTCAAGGCGCGGAGTTGACTTATACCTGTGTGGGCACACTCATGGTGGTCAGATCTGTCTACCGGGAGGAATAGCGCTGTTTGCCAATACTTCCTGCATTCGCAGCTATATATCCGGGAGCTGGAAATGCGGCGCTATGCAGGGGTACACCAGCAGGGGAACCGGGTTTTCTCTAGCGGCGGCCCGTTTGTTCTGTCCGCCGGAGATCACTCTGCATACACTTCACAGCGGAAGTTTGCCGTGCGACTTCTACGGAGTTGTTGAAGAAAATATTGGGAAATTGTTCAATATGGCGGGACATGCCGTATATGCGTAAAAGACACTAAAAGGAGAACACAAATGGCAACAGGAACAGTTAAATGGTTTAACGACAGCAAAGGATTCGGATTTATTGAGCAGGAAGATGGCAGTGCCGATGTATTTGTCCACTTCTCCGCGATTAGCGGTGACGGTTTTAAAACACTTGTCGAGGGTGAAAAGGTTACATACAACGTTGTCAAGGGGCCGAAAGGACTTCAGGCGGAAAACGTGCAGAGGGTTTAGCTGCATTCCTCTCTGCCACAACAGCAGGGGCCGACATATGAATATTCCCAAGACCAGCACATTAGCGGTTCCGTTTCAAAGGATAGTCGGCCGGGCGGATCGCAGCCGCAGGGTTTACAGTATCGATAGATGGTTGGCAGAGGTATTCCTGCACTTCGTTGGTGATCCGGCGTTGCAGGTTACTTTGTGGGATGGAAAGAAAATCGAGGGATCGACAACTACCTCCACCGTCGGCATGGTGATTCATGACCGGGCCGCTCTCTTGAGGCTCCTGGCCAACCCGCTCCTACATTTCGGTGATGATTACAGCGCCGGCCGGATCGAAATAGAGGGGGGACTGGTTCCGTTCCTGGAAACAGTATATCAGGCCATGGCCCGACTGCCGAGATTCCGGCAGGTTTCAGATCCTGCCGCGTATCGTCGCAATCAACCGCGCCTTAACTCCCTCTCCGGATCACGGCATAATATTCATCACCACTACGATATCGGTAACGATTTTTACCAGCTGTGGCTGGATACAGACATGAGCTATACCTTTTATCCGGGCCTGGTGACTCTATCTGTCCGGCTGCATCGCCAATTTCAATATCGGCGCACTGCAGCTGTTTCAGGTCGTATTCTCGCGAGCAGCCAACAACCGACTCCCCTGGACACGGGCCCATCTCACGGCCCCGAAAGGGGAGTCCTGATGGAAACCTGTGAGGTGCTTGTGGTTGGCGGCGGGCCGGCCGGGTCAACCTGTGCCGGCAAACTTGTGCAGGAGGGGCTTGATGTACTGCTGCTGGACAAAGAGTTGTTTCCGCGGGAGAAACCGTGTGCGGGGTGGATAACACCGGTTCTGTTTGAAGCGCTGGAGCTTGATGCTGAAGAATATCGGCAGGGGAGGGTGCTGCAGCGACAATCTGGAGCCGTATGCAGAGCGGCTGAATCTCCATTTCGGCAACGTAAATTCCACCATCTCTTCGTTACAGATATTCTCCTCAATCTCATCTTATCTCGCGACCAGGCTGCTCTCCAACGGCTGGTTTACGCGCCATATCCTTCTTGATCGCTGGTTCCTCCAGCGCTGAATTCTGAGTAAGGGCAAACGCGCCATCAAACGGCCGAAAAACTTGTTATAGCTCTCCAAATATGTTGAAAGAAGATGTTATGAAGTGAGCCACGGGCAAAAAAAGATATTTCCGCAAAAACTCCAGCCGATGTTTATTTACCGGTATACACCCTCTGTTCCCCTTCAGATTCCATGTAAATATTGAACCGCCGTTAATCTATACTAAATTTATAACAGTTTGAAATTAATCGTTTATTTGTGGAGCCTCTTGGCATGTACTGTGTAAGTGTTTCACACAGTTTCATGTTCGCCTGCCTGTTAACGGCGTGAAGTACCCATGTTTACGACTAGCCTCAGCTCGGCAACAAGACAAAGGCTCCGTCTTGGTTGATGTCCGACGTTATTCCACCGAGCCATATACAGGAGGGCAGGATATGCGAAGTAATGTAATCAATGTGATAATGGTGGCTTTTATTGCCGTGGTGCTTGGCATGGCTGGCTGTGGAGGAGGCGGGGATGAATCCTCTAAACCCGCAACTACGCCCATAACCGAACCGACAACTATGCCCGTAACCGAACCAGCAACTACAACAGTAACCGACCCAGCAACTACAACAGTAACCGAGCCAGCAACTACAACAGTAACCGACCCAGCAACTACACCTGTGACCGAGCCCGTACCAGTACCTGTACCTGTGACCGAACCAGTAAATACAGTTTTCAACATTGCCAAGGTGGCGAGAAACGGGATGATAGTCACTTTGACATCGGCCTCAATCTCCAGCACCGGGGTAAATAACGAATACACGTTCAAATACACCCAGAAAAACGAGACAAGTGGCACTCTTGATGAAGTTCGAATGAAGTTCTACTTCACCGATGGTACATCACTGCCTCAAGAGGGTTCATTCGGTACGCTTGTTCCAGGAGAGACAAAGTCGAGAACTTACACATTCACAGCCCTATCAACTAAGGATCCTTCGATACTTGAGTTTGATCATGACAATGCTTCTGCATTGATCCCCGTTCCTGGTTCGATACAGATACCATGGTAATTGGCATTG
>JAFLLC010000014.1:0-18587 GCA_019162745.1 Deltaproteobacteria bacterium
TTACATGTTGTAACCACTCTCCGAATGCTGAGTCTGATCGAGACCCATGATTTCGTCTTCCTTCTCAACGCGCAGACCGATGGTCTTGTCGAGGATGAATGCGAGTATAAAAGTTACGATAAAGGCGTATGCACCAGCTGCAACAACGGCGATCAACTGGGTTATCAGCTGTTTGAAGTTTCCGGCCAGCAGGCCGGTGGCGCCAACGGTGGCAAATACGCCGGTCATGATTGCACCAAAGGTTCCGCCGATGCCGTGTACGCCAAATGCATCAAGCGAATCGTCATATTTGAGTTTGGCTTTCAGCAGGATACCGCCGTAGCAGACAAGACCGGCCATAATACCCATCAGCAGTGCTGCGCCCGGCTGTACGAAACCGGCAGCCGGGGTAATAACAACAAGTCCTGCGACAACACCGGAGCCGAAGCCGAGGGCAGAAGGTTTGCCGGAGTGTACCCATTCAGCAATCATCCAGGAAAGCCCCGCTGCAGCAGGAGCGATAGTGGTGGTGGCAAAGGCCAGTCCGGCCAAGCCGCCGGCAGCATCGGAGGTATTGACGCCGACAATAGCCGAACCGGCATTGAAGCCGAACCAGCCAAACCAGAGCAGACCGACGCCCAGCAGCGTCAGCGGCAGGTTGTGTGGCGCCATCCGCTCATGGGGGAAGCCATGCCGCTTGCCGAGGAAGATCAGGAAGGCCAGGGCCGAGATACCTGAAGAGAGGTGAACGACAGTGCCGCCGGCAAAATCGAGCGCGCCTTTTTTGAACAGCCAGCCGTCAGTCATCCAGACCCAGTGTGCAAGCGGATCATAAACCAGTGTCGTCCAGAGGAGAATGAAGATGCAGTAGGCGGAAAATTTGACACGCTCAGCCATGGCGCCCGAGATCAGCGCCACGGTAATCATGGCGAACATGCACTGATACATGGCAAAAACCAGTTCGGGGATGGCGCCCGGCTCTTTGGTGTAGTTCTGAAACAGGGCGAATTCTACAGCACCGCTGGCAGCATCTTTCATGATGATCAGGCCGTCGAGCATTGTTTTACTGAAATTCCCTATAAGCCCCATACCGCCCATGTCTGGTGCAAATGCAAGTGAATAGCCGACAACTGCCCACTGTACCCCAACTATACCCATGGCAACCAGGGAGTGCATCATCGTTGAGAGGACGTTTTTCTGCCGCACCATGCCGCCGTAGAAGAGGGCCAGACCGGGGATCATCAATAGAACCAGTGCCGATGAAACGAGCATCCAGGCGGTGTCGCCGGTATTGAGTACCGGTTTGACATCAGGCGGGGTAGTTGGAGCTGCTGCAGGGACTGCCGCATCAGCAGGCTTTACCGCTTCTGCTGGAGTTGCCGTTGCCGCCACATTGGTTGCTGCTGGTGGTGCAGCATCCGTTTTTTCTTCAGCTATTGCAGCAATCGGAGCCAGTCCGGCCAAAATAATAAGCATCAGAGATGCAAGGTATAGTTTTAATTTCATAGTAGTATCCTCCGTTTATTGTGGGTAGCACCTGTTGTCAGATTGCGTCATCGCCCTGTTCACCCGTTCTGATGCGAATCGCTTCTTCAAGGGATATGACGAAGATCTTGCCGTCACCGATCCGGCCGGTTTTGGCACTGTTTTGAATCGTTTCTACAACTTTGGCTACCAGATCATCACTGACCGCTATTTCCATCTTTATTTTGGGTATAAAATCCACCACATATTCGGCGCCGCGATACAGCTCGGTGTGCCCTTTCTGGCGGCCGAACCCTTTAACTTCATTGACGGTGATCCCTTCGATGCCTATCGCGTTGAGGGCATCTTTCACTTCGTCAAGCTTGAACGGTTTTATGATCGCTTCGATAAGTTTCATTGTGCAGGCCTCCTTGTGTTTGTTTATGGCTAAACTCCCCGGACAGCAGGAAGGGACAGTTAGGGAAGATTGATGATTACCTGTGTGGTAAATGTTGGTTTGCTATATGCTATTTCATTGTAGACTGTTGCACCGACCAGCAGAGACACCTGCTTGGAATAAGCCCATGCACCACCAAAACCTATTCCGCCAAAGCCATTTTTGCCGCTCATGTAGTCTACAGAGAGCCATAGCTTGTCGGAAACTTCAGATATAGTGCGGTCCCACGAAGCGAGTACGCCGCTGTTGTCTTTTTTGCCGTTGGCATCGACAAGAGCGTCTTTGTCTCCGCTGTAACCACCGATACTCAACCGACCGACAACAGGCAGGGTTTTTGCTGCCAGGGCATACACAATGTTAGGAGAGTTATCGGTTGTGTCGAGGGCAAATACACCAACTGCAAAGGCTGGAAGACCGCTGACAAAAGCGTCTTCAGTCGTGGCGAGTTTGGCGTTGTAGTTGAAGGGGTTTGTTGAGCTGGGTGTATAGTCAGTGCCGACTTCGAGTTTGACTTTTTTAAACGGCAGCACGCCGGTTGTGACGCCAATCCCGAATGTGTTTGTGCCGGCATCCTCGGCAGATGAAAAGTGGGCATAGTTGTTGATGCCGATTGTTACCTCTTTCAAGCCTTTTGCGTCAGTGGAAGGAATATTGATCTGTCCAGTTGGGAAAGCCATTGCCGAACCGCTTGCTACTGCCACTATTGCCGATGCAACTGCTAACATTTTTACACTTTTCATATTCTTCTCCTTTTCATCGTTGATTTTAAACGGTGACAAGATGAAAGCTTCGTTGGTTCCATCGCTGCACGTTTTGTTGAAGCTGACTGCTGTTGGCCACAACAATTCAATACTATCGTAAGTGTGTTCCTTTTCGATCTTTAACTTAGCAGAGAGCGTGCCAATAATAAAAAAGCTGTTTTTATAGGTAGTTGTACTGTTCCGTAGCGTGGCATACTGGCAATAAAGGCTTCCCATGTCATCTGTCTGCTTATTTTATAGGCACGGCTGCTGTGCAATTAGTACCAGGGAGAAAGGAAACACGGTACAGATTGATATGAGTAATTGACGGGGACGACTTTTTTCAGGTAGGTTCAACTATCGTAATTATCCACAAGGGGGTGTTGTATGGATACCATTGCAAAAGTCAGTGAGGTGCCGAATTTCGGGAAAAAGGTTGTAACAATTTCGGGCAAGGAAATTCTGCTGGCCAACGTAAAAGGTACTATTTATGCCGTTGAGAACGAGTGCCCGCACCAGGGGAGTCCATTGGGCGCTGCATTCATCAAGGATGGCTACCTTTCCTGCCCGCGCCACGGTTACCGTTTCAGCCTGGCGGACGGACACTGTGCCGAACACCCGGAATTCGTCCTTGCCACGTTTCCGGTTCAACTTGACGGAGATGAGATATTAGTCGATCTTGGCTGATCCATGGATCAACTGCTGATAGGACTTCTTGTTGTCGCTGCCGGCCTGCTGTCACTTGCTGCGGCCGGCCATGCGCTGCTTTTCAAGCGCGATTCCCGCTCGGCTCTGGTCTGGACCAGTCTGAATCTGACGCTGCCGATCATCGGACCTTTTTTGTACTGGTGTCTCGGTATCAACCGCATTTCACGCCGCGCCCGAAGTTGGCACGAGAGTGGCCGCAGAATCAGCGGCTCTTCCATTTATCCTCTCGATGATACGCAGCAGAGCTGTCCCTTGCTTCCTGAAGAGGCATCTCATCTTAAGGATCTTCGCGTGCTGGGGGACCGCGTTGTCACAACCCCTCTGAGGGGTGGTAACGGGATAAAACTGCTCGAAAATGGTGACAATGCCTACCCTGCCATGCTTGAAGCCATATGCCGGGCGAAGGAGAGCATCAATCTCACCAGTTATATCTTTGACGCTGATGGGATCGGCACTGATTTTGTCGATCAGCTTACCGCCGCTGCCGAGCGCGGCGTAGCGGTACGGATTATCATTGATGCCCTTGGAGAAAAATACAGCAGAGTTTCCCCCGTCAAAGCCTTCCGAGGTTCACGGGTCCGCCTGGAGCGTTATCTGCCGCTGCGGCACGGTGCCTACATCAACCTTCGCAATCATAAAAAACTGCTTGTTATTGACGGAGTGGAAGCCTTCACCGGCGGCATGAATATTCGCGGGGGCCATATCCTGGCGACAACGGCTCCAGAACAGGCACTTCATGATATTCATTTTTCGGTCCATGGGCCGGTAGTTGCCGACCTGCAGCGCTCTTTTCTGGAAGACTGGTTTTTTGTGACCGGTGAGCGGCTCAATGCACCACTTTTCTTCCCGTCGATTGATTATATGGGCAGTGCCGTTATGCGCTGTATCAGTGATGGCCCCGACAAGGAATTCCGTAAACTGGAACAGCTCATAATGGGAGCGCTCTCCTGCTCGGCCCGCTCGGTCTGTATCATGACCCCCTACTTTATTCCCGAGCGCTCCATGATTTCGGCATTGATAACTGCCTCCCTGCGGGGCGTTGATGTTCGCATACTGCTGCCGGGCCAGAGCAATATCCCCTTTGTACAGTGGGCCAGCCAATCATTGCTGTGGGAACTTGCAGCCAGCGGCATCAAGATTTATTATCAGCCTCCGCCTTTTGTCCACACCAAACTCATGCTGATTGATGACGTATGGACTTTGATCGGTTCGGCCAATCTTGATGCCCGCAGCCTGAGGTTGAATTTTGAACTGAACCTGAGTGTTTTTGATACGGTTTTTGCCACTCGTGTGAGAGCGCATTTTGAACATTCGATCCTCACGGCCCAAGAGATTTCATTACAAATGCTGGAAAACAGACCTTTGCCGATAAAATTGCGGGATAGTTTCTTTCATCTTTTTGCACCGTATCTGTAAAAAGACTAAAGGAGTATTTTTATCTTGTTGACAACTGTCAGATTGGCTGGTATTAGACATGCATCAGCTTTTACTTCTATTTTTTTTAAGGGAGAACTAACCTATGTGCCTTACAACTCTAGTAACACAGCAAGCACCGGATTTCACCGCCGAGGCGGTCATGCCAGACAACAGTTTCGGCTCCATCACCCTTTCAGGCTATAAGGGCAAGTATGTTATTCTTTTCTTCTATCCGCTCGACTTTACGTTTGTCTGCCCTTCTGAAATTCTGGCGTTCAATAAAAAGATAGCGGAGTTCAAAACCAGAAACTGTGAAGTTATCGGTGTTTCGGTCGACTCAAAATACTCCCATCTTGCCTGGAAAAATACCCCTATTGAGAATGGTGGTATCGGCAATATCCAGTACCCGCTTGTTCAGGATCTTAACAAGGAGATTTCAAAAACTTACGGAATTCTCTTCGGAGGTTCAGTCGCCCTGCGTGGCCTGTTCCTGATTGACCCTACCGGGACGGTACGCCACTCCGTCATTAATGATCTCGGACTGGGCAGGAGTGTTGACGAAGCGCTCCGAATGGTTGATGCGGTCCAGTTCTCGGATACGCACGGCGAAGTCTGCCCCGCCAACTGGAAAGAGGGCGAAGAAGCCATGAAGCCGACCGCAGAGGGAGTTGCCTCGTACCTAGCTAAACACTCAAAATAGGGTTTTATTTTTAAACCTCTTGACTTTAAGAGTATAACTTTTCTACTATGTATTAAATTGTAAAGGCAATGAAGAGGAGTAGTAACCATTTACATGCTTTTCAGAGAGCCGGTGGCTGGTGCGAACCGGTAAGCATTGTGGTGAACTCGCCTTGGAGCCGCTCTGGTGACTAGGTAGTCAGAGTCGTGAGCCTGCGTTAAAGGCGTATGAAGGCCTGATTGTTTTCAGGCGAATTGGGTGGTACCGCGGATGGTTCAAAACCTCTGCCCCAAATATTGGGGCAGGGGTTTTTTTATTTTATGGCTGCAACAGCTATGCGAGAAAACAAACGAACTCGCAGGACATTGAAAGGGGTGCAAACAATGGCAAAGACAGCGAAGAAAGATGACCGGAAGATTATCAGGATTTTTGACACGACCCTGAGGGATGGGGAGCAGGCACCAGGCAACAGCATGAACATAGAGGAAAAACTGCGGATCGCCAAACAGCTGCAGAAAATGAATGTCGATGTCATCGAGGCCGGCTTTCCGATCGCATCCGATGGGGATTTCGAGGCGGTTAAAAAGATTGCCCAGACAATCAAAGGGCCCGAAATTGCGGGGCTCTGCCGTTCCAGTGAAAAAGATATCGACCGGGCCTGGGATGCTCTGAAATACGCCGGCGAGAAGGGGCGTATTCACACTTTTATCGCCACCTCCGACATCCATATGAAATACAAGCTGCAGATGGAGCCGGACAAGGTTCTTGCGGCGGCCGTCAAGGCGGTCAAACGTGCCGCCTCATATACCCCCAATGTAGAGTTTTCCTGCGAAGACGCCGTCCGTACCCGCCTGCCGTTTCTCGCTGAAGTTGTCGAGGCGGTCATAGCTGCCGGTGCAACAACCGTCAATATCCCGGATACCGTCGGTTACACGGTCCCGTTTGAATATTTCAACATCATAAAGTTCCTCAAAGACACGGTACCGAACATCGACAAGGCAGTTATCTCCGTCCACTGTCATAACGACCTGGGACTGTCGGTTGCCAACTCGATCGCTGCAATTCAGGCTGGTGCAGGTCAGGTGGAATGCACCATCAACGGCATCGGCGAGCGGGCTGGCAACTGCTCACTGGAAGAGTTCGTCATGATCCTGCGAACCCGCCGGGATATTCTCCCTTTTGCAACAAATATCGTAACAGAACAGCTTACTCCGGCCAGTCGTCTGCTTTCAATCATCACTGGCATCGGAGTGCAGCCGAATAAATCTGTCGTCGGCGCCAATGCATTTGCCCATGAGGCTGGCATCCACCAGCACGGGATGATGATGGAGAAATCCACCTACGAAATCATGACTCCTGAGTCGGTAGGTCTTTCGGCAAGCGCCATCATTCTTGGCAAACATTCCGGGCATCACGCTCTCCGCAAGCGCTTGATTGAACTGGGACACGATCTGGATGAGGTACAGTTCCGCCGGGCCTTTGATCGTTTCAAGGAGCTTGCCGATCTGAAAAAAGAAATCTTTGACGAAGATCTTGATGCCATTGTCAGCGACGAGGCTCGGGAAGAAGACCAGTACAAACTGGATCATGTCACCGTCACCTGCGGCTCGTTTGCGGTAGCGACGGCAACGGTACAGATGGAAGTCAACGGCGTAACCGTACGCACGGCAGAAATGGGTGACGGTCCGGTTGACTCAGCGTTCAAGGCGATCAGGAAATTAACCAAGTCGAAGGCAAAGCTTACGCAATACAATGTCGGCTCCATTACCGGCGGTACTGATGCCCAGGGCGAAGTTACCGTGCGCGTTTCTGAAGGGAGCCATACCGTTGTCGGCAAGGGGGCTTCGACCGACATTATCGTTGCCTCGGCAAAAGCGTATATCCATGCCCTCAACCGGCTGAACAACAAACAGAAACGACTGACTGACGCGATCTAAAGCGGTTACGGTTTCTCTGCACCACTCATTTAACTACTTTTAAGTAATAAAAAGCTGAGGCCTGACCGGTATAAACCTGTCAGGCCTTTGACTGAAAACTGTTAAAAAACATTTGAAACACGGAGCAACTGAGCAACGGAGTAAAGACAAAGAAGAATCTTCTGAAAAACTTTTTCTGAAACGCATCATTTTGGTGAATGCGTTTTCTGATGTAAGGTCTTGATTTCTTATTTGCTCCGTTGCTCCGTGTTATTCAAACTGCCGTATCCGGATTAAATCTTTTTATATCTTTACGGTTTTATACAAAAAATTCTTGAAGCGGAACAGCTGCCGCTGTTCTTCCTCCTTCTCCACCCCGTCGGCAATAGCTTTGAGATAACGCGCAACCACCGGCATGGTCTTGCCGGCAGCGGCACGTGCTTTCTCGATCACCAGCCGCACAGTCTCGCGCGAAATATCGTTACGCGAGAACGGTTCATAGATATCAGACCAGAAATCGCCTCCCGCGGTAATCTTGTCGATTATTTCGCCAGCCAGGCGCTGGTCGAGATCATGGGTGGCTGATATCTGTACCGGCACTTCCAGACGCACCGTCCCCGCTATTGCTTCCTTAATAGCTTCACCTGTTATGACACTCTTTCGTCTGAAGAAGAGCGCCCGCAGCAAAATACTGCGCAGTTCCCTGATGTTACCCTTGTAACTGTGGCGCATAAGAATATCTTTTGCATCTTTTGACAGGTAGGGGGGTGTTTCTCCGCTGTCACCCTCGGCGCGGTAGGTGCGGTAGAGTTTCCCCAGAAAATGGACCGAGAGATCGGGGATGTCTTCGCGCCGTTCGTTGAGTGACGGCAGATGTATCGAAAGTTCTGAAAGCCGGTGGTAGAGATCTTCGCGGAAACGCCCGGCGGCGATTTCGTCGGCCAGATTTTTGTTGGTTGCTGCAACCAGCAGAACCCTGCTGTAGCGTTCTGTATTATCCCCGAGTCGCATGAAGCCGCCATTGTCCAAAAAACGGAGCAGCTGTACCTGGGTCTTGGGATCGGCATCACCAATTTCATCCAGAAAGACGATGCCGCCGATGGTTTCTTCCAGAATCCCGCGCCGGTCGCTATAGGCTCCGGTAAAAGCACCCTTTTTATGTCCAAACAGCTCTGAATAGGTCAAGTCACCGGAATATGCGGCGATATTTGTCTTCTTGACCGGCAGTTCACCGCTGGGATTAATATTGCGGCGATATAGTTCATTAAGCTTGTTATAGAGGTTGTTGAAGAAAAACTCCTTTCCTGATCCTGTCTGGCCGGTTATCAGGATTGAGGGTAATCCGATGGTAGCCTCCTGCAGGATATTGCGCGACCAGTATACAATGCGGTTAAACAGCGGCGGTGAAACTGTGTTGATGAAATCGACTACCTCCTGCGATTTCTGACTGTTGCCGATGATGTTACCGAGTCGATACGAGGAGACATGCGGATCCTTGTAAGCGACATCTGTATTCAGCCGGTTTACTTCACCCTGAAGGCGCTCGATCCGCTGCAGATCAGATATGTGGCGTGCCGTCAGGGAGCCGATGATCTGCAGTATGCGGCGGTGTTCCTCACGGAAATAGTCATACTGCAGCGAGTTGAGACAGATAACCGCAATGACTTCGTCGTCACAGATGATCGGTACCGCGATTTCACTTTTCAGAAGAGGGCTCATGGAGCGATGAAAACCGTTCTCCTGCAGTTCCGCCTCAACGCGGGCATTTATTTTCGGCTGCTTGGTAAAAGCGACATATCCGGTCAGGCTTCGTTCCTCTCTCGGCAGCTGGGTCCCGCCAACCTGAAGCGGCGGAATGTACTTTTTCAGCCACTCCTTGTTCTTGGCGCCGATAATAGTTCCGCTCTCATCCTCCACCACCAGCCACTTCGTGCTGTCCCGTTCAGTTACGACGGCAATGCTGCCGGTATCAGCGCCGATAAGTTCGGTCGCTTTGGAAAGGACCCTGGTTAAAAAAGGCTGCAGGGTCTCGGTTCTCTCGTTAAGGAGATCACTGATTTCGGAGAGGACGCGGATTTCAAAATGCTCGCCGCCTACCTCACTGATGACCTTCTCGACCATTTCGGCATGCGTCTGCAGCAGCCCCATCTCAAAATCGCTGAACTGGTACAGGTCCTGAGAATAGTAATTAAGCAGACAGATTATGCGTCGTGTCTCCGGGTTGAAACGCGGAACAACGTAAAGCGAACGCAGATCCATTGATTCAGTCAGTTCACGCTTCTGCAGGTTGTGCTGCGTCAGGTCGTGGATAAAAAGCGGCTTTAGCAGCCGTTCATCGGTGATCAACCCCTGATCGTTAATATAGTTGGAAATCAGGGACATTCCTTTCCTGAGATCCAGCGCTCCAAGCTCGTCATATTTTTTTTTGAGATTCTCATCAGCCGAGTAGCTGGCAAGATTTTTCAGGGCGCCTGCGACACCCTTATGATGGGTCGGCACCAGCACCGCTGCTAGAGAAACCTTCTCAATCAGCTTGACTGCCGATCTGACCATCATCCCGGCCGCTTCGCGCGCCTTGTACTCCTCAAGGCGCCTGGCCAGCTGCACCTGCTGGTGATAAATCCTGGCCTGATCAAGGGGGCCTGCGACAATAACAGCCAGCTCTGCCAGCTGCATTTTTGCGTGGCTGCCGAGCACTTCACCGGGGTGATCCTGGTCGATGCAGAGCACTCCGATCGATTTACCGGCGGTGACGATCGGCATGATGTAGCTGGAGCGGAATCTGAAGTGGACGGCTAGCTCATGGTCAGGGGAGTTTTTGCCGACAGCGGAGAGCTTGAAATCAAGCGGGGTCTGGCTGACAAAAACGGTGGAAACAACCGCTTCCTTCGAGACAATCGGAAAGGTTGTCTCGACGAGTTCCTTGCCGAGCGGCCCGGTGGCATGGACGCAGGTAAGGGCCCCACGGGTCAGGTCTTCCAGATAGATCCGGATCTGTTCGCATCCCGACAGCTGCCTGGCGTTTTCAGCCAGGGTATAGAGCATTTCTCCAAGATTTTCCTTGCCGTAGGAGGCGATTGTACTCTGAAACTCTTTGAAGCGTGATTTTGCCGGCATGATATCTCCTGCTAGGTATGTCCATAGTGAGGAACACGTGTGAGTATTAAATCTACACAGCAGGAATGTAGCGCGGGGGGCAGGTCAGGTCAAGGAGGAAGTGAAAATGCTGCAGATGCCCCGCCCGGGCGGGGCATTGTAAGTTAACCTTTTAGTACATTTAATATTTTGTCGGCAACATCTTTGCCGCTGATATTGTAGGAACCTTCCGCCAGCTGCTGGCGGATAACGTTCAGTCGCTCCCGCCGGGCCTCGTCGTCCGCCAGTTGAACTGCGGTTGAGGAGAGCTCCACTGCGGCAGGAGGTGCTTCTGCAATTGCCTTTGGTGCGGGCGCGGACTTGCCGACCGGCTGAGGTTGGGGTTTGACCGCTGCACTATGCAGTAATGCCATGTAAGTTGAAACGCGGTCATCTATTTTCATAACGTACTCCTGTTCTCAGACCGGCGTTGGTGTGATGGTAAGCCCATCGGCAGATTCTGGTAAAACTTTAGCGGCGCCCGCGCCTGAACATCAACTGAGCCCTTTCCTGATCTGATACAGCTCTTCAATGTCCAGACCGTTTTTTTCGTAATATTCCCGTTCCAGCTCTTCAACATAGAACCGGTCAAGGCCCGAGTTTGCCAGAAAGTCCTCCCGCAGTCCGACGTTCCGTTCTGCAATGATCTGCGGCAGGAGAGAATGCAGGTACATCGCTTCCTTTTTGATCGTAAATATTGTTTCGTTAAACAGATGATCAGGGATAGCGGCGCTGATCAGCTTCTTAGTTTTCAGCTCATCGACAACTTCACGGCGCAACGCCTCCTGATCAGCCTTTGTTATGAATCTGGAGTAGAAATTCCGGATGCGGTCACGTACCTGTTCAAGGAGAACAATTGCAATTCGCTCCTCCTGATCAATCCGGGACAATTGACGGTACAGCTCTTCGATCGTTGAAAACTGTGCCTCAATCGCCGTCAGCCCTTCCATGAGAGCCTTTACCTTGCTCCGGCCGAAACTGCCGAGATAGGCATTGGCAAGCAGATCCCGGATAAACAGCTCCTGAAAACAATCTTCATGCAGGTTATCGAAGGCGGCCTTATGTTCCAGCAGGCCACGCAGCATCTCCTCGTTGATCCGGACGTTTTCCATGAAGGCCAGTTGGCTGACCAGGTTTGAAACAGTGTCAAATCGATCAAGATACGTAATGACATACGAGAAGCCGCCCAGCAGTGACGAATCAGCGCCGTCGCGGATTTTTTCATCGTACTCCTTGCTGGCATCCAGCAGCAGCTGATCGTAGCAATGATCACGATTTTCCATCGCCGTTTTCTTTCCCTGAATCAGCTTGAGCATATCATCCCGGTCGATATGGCTCTCGATATCGATCTCCCGGAAAAAGAGCCCCTCCAGAATTTCGCGGGCTGCGGCGATATAATCCGGCTCCCGGTCGTTTTTAAGATTGCGCCCCTTTTTCAGCATCTCATCCAGAGTATAAAAAAGCGCCCCGGGAATTTTATTACGCACTGACAACGTTTTCAGGCGGGTCAGGCGGGCATTGTCGAGGTTGCTGATCTCACCTTTAAAATTGCACGCCAGCAGGATGTTGCGGTACTCGTCGACAATCCGCTTGTTGGCAGGGCTCCGGTACATGGCATCGATTCTGATGCGCTCCTGCTGATAACGGTCAATTTTATACTTCGCAGCGACAGCCACCAGTAGGGCGAAATCCTCGTCGGAAATTTTTTTGTTCTTGAAATAGAAGCGGCGAAACAGGTCGCGATATTCGCGATGGTGGCGGTTGATCAGCTTGATCACAAACAGTTGGGAAGAATCATCTTTCAACAACTGGTACAACTCGGAAACAAGAACATCATCAAGCTCTGCCCCAACCGCCTCCGAGCGCTTGATGCTCTTGCCGAGCCGCTTGACCAGCTCTTCCTGCTGATTTTTCAGTTTGCGCTCCTGCAGGTTGGAATGAACAAAAAACAAATAGTTACAGACAGCATTTCCTTCAAAAAAAATGTTGTCATACGTTTCCGAACCGGAAGTACGGTTACTGAAATGGACAGCGCCATCCTCGTCCGAGCGGACGCCGTACATGACCAGGCGGTTGATGATTTCCGGTTTGGCAAGATCAGAGGAGGGTTGGTCCACCCCGAACATATATTCACAGAAATTGCCGCCGTTCCCCTGATAGCTGATCCCCTCCGGTGAAATGATCATTTCGTTGCCGGGGGAGAAAATACGCAGCCGTTCCTCCTCCTGGACGATGTTGAAGAAATAGCGCTGGTAGGCATCGTTGCCGGCCACCATGACAAAATACTCTGTCTGCTCCCCCATCATGCCGTGCAGCCGAATGTCCTTGTGCATCTGACTATTCTCCTACGTACTTATGATGCAGATCGAACTCCATACCATCATACGCCAGTTCAAAACCTGGCGGCAGCCTGTTCCCCTCAGAGTACGCGATCTCATGGGTAAGGTGGGTCATAATTGTGCGGGGAGCTTTTAACTGTCTGGCGGCTGCGATGGCTCCTGGAATATTGAAATGATACGGGTGCTCTGTCCAGCGTAAGCCGTCAATCACCAATAGTTCCAAGCCCTGCAGCAGTCCCAACGATCGTTCAGGAATGGCACTGCAGTCGGTCAGGTAGGCAAAATTCCCGATGCGATAGCCAAGCGAGAAGGTTTTCCCGTGCAGCAGCGGTATCGGAACGATTGTCTGCCCGAACAGTTCGAACGGTGCAGAGATCTCGTGAGCAGCCAGCAGCGGCGAGTAGCCGGAACCTCCCTGCTCTTTGAATATGTAACTGAAAGAGTTCAGCAATGTTTTGAGGGTAGCCCGCGCAGCAAAGCAGGGGATAATCTCTTTGTGGAGGAAATAAAACCCGCGCAGGTCATCAATGCCATTAACGTGGTCGGCGTGGGCGTGGGTGAAAAGGACCGCATCGATGCGCCGGATATGCTGCCGCAGCGACTGCTCTCTCAAGTCGGTGGATGTATCGACAAGAACGGTGTGATCGTCAAAGCTGATCAGAATTGATGCGCGGGTACGCTTGTCCCTAGGGTCGACAGAGCTGCAGACCTGACAGCTGCAGCCGACCATCGGTACCCCGGTGGAGGTGCCGCAACCCAAAATAGTGATTTTCATACCGGTCAACTTTCTTGTGATTTGCACGAAAATAACAGAATCAGATCACGCGGGCAAGATGGTCTTAGAGTCGGCTTATCGCGCCAGATCAACTAGTAGTGCAATATTCAGCCCGATAACGATCAACCCGACGATCCAGAGAACCGAGGCGCCCAGACGCCGGTTGGTGTATTCACCCATCACCTTGCGTGACGAGGTCAGCAGGATCAGCGGGATAATGGTCAGCGGGAGCTGTAGGGAGAGGGCGATCTGGCTCCAGAGGATCCCTTTAAACGGGTCTGGCAGCAACATGATGCCGGCGAGTGCCCCCAACAGTGTGATCCCCACGCCGATGCGTGAATGTGGGTCGTTGATGTCGAACGGTTCGATAAAGATGCCCGCAAAAACACTGCCGCCCGCCATGCCGGCGGTGACGGACGATGAAAGCCCGGCAAAGAGCAGCCCAAGCGCAAAGACTACGGCTGAGGCCTTGCCGAAGATCGGCTCCAGCGTTATGGTAACCTGAGGCAGCTCGTTTACGACGATCCCGTTTTTATAGAATACCGCTGCGGCCATGATGATCATGGCACTGTTGATAGCCCATCCGGCCCCCATCCCGGCCAATGTGTCCAGAAACTCGTATTTGAGCTGTTTTTTGATAACGTCATCACCCTGCGCATTCCACTGGCGGCTCTGGATAACCTCTGAATGGAGGAAAATATTATGCGGCATGACGACAGCGCCCAGTACCCCCATGATGACCGGCAGTGCACCGGGCGGAAAGGTCGGCGTTACCCAGCCAACCGCGGTCTGGACCCATGATACGTCGGCCAGCCAGATCTCGAAGACGAACGCTATACCGATCAGAGAGACAAAACCCATGATCCATTTTTCCAGGCGTTGATAATTTTTAGAAAAGAGCATCCATGCCGAGAAAACTGCTGATAAAACCGCTCCGACCGCTATCGGGAGACCGGTCAGCATATTAAGGCCGATAGCCCCGCCCAGCAGTTCCGCCAGGGCGGTGGCAACGCAGGCGACCATGGCGCTTCCGAGCATCAGTATTCGCAGCCACGGCTTGAAGAATTTGGAGGCAGCTTCCGAGAGGCAGAGACCGGTGACGATGCCGAGGTGGGCGGCGTTATGCTGGACGACGATCAGGATAATCGTGGAGAGGGTGACGACCCAGAGCAGTTGATAGCCGAACTGCGAACCGGCCGCAACATTGGTGACCCAGTTGCCTGGGTCGATGAAACCGACCGTGACAAAGAAGCCGGGACCGATATAGCGGAACAGTTCCATTGAGGCCATGCGGGAGGCCTGCTTGCCGATGTGGGAGAGCCACTTCATGGATTATGATTAGTAGAGCTGTCTGCGCTGTCATTTATGTACTGCAATGAGTATTTCACATAATTATCAGCTGATTTCGGCAGCCAGGCGATCTCTTCTGGCGTCAAATCGCGCTTGTAGCGGGCCGGTGCTCCGACCCAGAGGGTATGCGGCGGGATAATGGTACCTTCAGTCACAAGCGCTCGAGCCCCAACAAGCGCCCCTTCGCCGACGACGGCATGATCCATGACCATTGCCTGCATCCCGATGAAACAGCCGTTTTGCAGGGTGCAGCCGTGCAGGGTGACGGAGTGGCCGATGGTGACGTCATCACCGATGAGCAGCGGCGCACCGGGGTCGTCGGCATGCTTTTTGTGGGTAACGTGCAGCATTGATAGATCCTGAACGTTGCTGCGGGCGCCGATGCGGATATGGTTGACGTCGCCGCGGATAACGCAGTTGTACCAGACACTGGCTTGCTCGCCTATCTCGACATCACCAATGATGACGGCGGTTTCAGCGACAAAAGCGGTCGGATCGATGGTGGGGTGGATGCCCTGAAATGGTTTAATCATGATAGTAATCCCTCAAAAGAAATGGTAACAGCGAAGCGGAGTATAACCGCTCGGCAAAGAGTTGGCAATCGTAGCGTTTACACTATGGAAAGAAGATTAAACTGCTTGTTGCCACGCTCTGTTTTTGTTATGCTACGGCTCATTTTACCAGTAAAGGGATAAACTATACGATGAAATTTACCAAGATGCAGGGTGCCGGAAATGATTATGTCTATGTCAACTGTTTTGAGGAGACTGTGGGTAACCCGCAGCAGACCGCCATACAGGTTTCAAACCGTAATTTCGGGATCGGTTCGGATGGGTTGATCCTGATTATGCCGTCCGAGGTTGCGGATGTCAGGATGCGGATGTTCAACTCTGATGGTTCTGAGTCGGAGATGTGCGGTAACGGTATCCGCTGTGTTGCCAAATACGCTTATGATCATGGTGTCGTATCAAAGAGAGAGATAACTGCCGAGACCGGTGCTGGTGTTCTGACGCTGCAGCTGTTCCCCGGGAACGACGGGAAGATCATAAAAGTGCGGGTCAACATGGGGCCACCCCGCCTGACGCGTGCAGAAATCCCGATGACCGGCGATCCCGCTGCAAAAGTTATTGCTGAAGAACTGACCGTTTTGGATCGTACCTTCAAAATCACCTGCGCTTCAATGGGTAACCCGCACTGTGTCATTTTTGTCGAGGACGTTGCCAATTTTCCGGTCGCCACCTACGGCCCGCTGATTGAAAACAACGAGATGTTCCCGCGCCGTACCAACGTTGAGTTTATCCAGATTATTTCACGGGGTGAAATTCGCCAGCGCACCTGGGAGCGGGGCGCCGGTGAAACCCTGGCCTGCGGTACCGGTTCCAGCGCTGTCACGGCCGCCTGTGTGCTGAACGGAGTGACGGATAAAAAGCTCCTCAACCACCTCTCCGGCGGTGATCTGGAGATGGAGTGGGCCGATGACGGCAATATCTACATGACCGGCCCGGCGGTAGAGGTGTTCAGCGGGGAAATAGAGAATCAATTTTGAATTCTGAATTATAATTTTTGAATTTAAATTCAACATTCAGCACTCAAAATCCAACATTTTAATCAGGTTTTATGCCACGTGCCGTTAACATAATTAATATTCTTCTCGGGATTGCAATCATCGCCCTGCTGGCGGGGATCGCCACGGAGCGTCTGTCGGCACGTCTTGGCAACTCCTTTATATCCAAAGGGGGCACGGTAACCCCAACTCCCGCTTCCCTCCCGCCGCGTACGGAAGATCTTTCCTTTTATGCTCCGATTCTGACGGCCGGCCTGTTCGGCAGCGCAACCCAGGGTCCGCTTACACCGATTACAAATGCCTCTGCGACTGGGCTGGCCGCTCCTTCCACCGCGCCGGCCGAACTGATGCTGCTTGGTACGGCTGTCGGCTCGTTCCGTGAAACCTTCGCCCTGGTGCGGCATACGACAAAACAGGAAGAACGGGTATTTCGGCTGGGGGAGATGGTTTTTGATGCCGGGCGACTGGCAGAAGTCCGCAAGGAGAGCGCCTTTATCGTTATCAATAACAAGAAAGTCGAACTGCTTACCCCGATGTCGCCGCCTGTATCACCCCCCCCGGGCCAACAGCCATCGGGAACCCCGCAAACAGCCGCAGCGGTAGCCAAGACCGGGGCTGGCAGTTTCGTTATCGATCAGCGGGCACTCAACGCTACGCTGGACAATCCGGCCCAGGCGATGAGTGACGCACGTCTCCTCCCGAGCCAGAAGGATGGCAAGGTCGAGGGTTTCCGGGCGTCGGAGGTAAAGCCGAACGGGCTTTTCGCCATGATCGGTATAAAAAACGGCGACGTTCTGCTGCGGTTGAATGATTTTCCGATGGATTCACCGGACAAGGCGCTGCAGTCATTCATCGCCCTCAAGGGGCAGAGTCGCCTGAAGCTCGACCTTATCCGCGATGGGCAGCCGCAGACGTTCAATTACGATATACGCTAAAACAGCAATAATCAGGAGGTACTCTTGACACGATATCTGTTACGCACATTTTGTACCCTCGTTTTGGTGGGAACGCTTCTGGCTTCCCCGGTGATGGCCGCCGGCGGCAAAGGGGTGGTGCTTAATTTCAATGAGGTGGATATCTCCACCATGGTAAAGTTCATCAGTGACCTGACCGGCAAAAACTTTATTCTCGATGATCGGGTCAAAGGGAAAATATCGGTTTACTCTCCCTCGAAGCTCTCGATCGAAGAGGCGTATAGCGTCTTTACCTCCGTGCTGGAGTTGAAGGGGTTCACCGTCGTGCAGAGCGGCAGGGTCGGCAAGATTGTCCCGTCCTCTTCCGCCAAACAATCGGGCTTCAGGCTGCTTCCGGAGGGCGTGCAGGCCCCGGTCAACGAGAACTACGTCGCCCAGGTGACCAAGCTGGAATATATCACCGCCCAGGAAGCGGTGACCTTTCTGCAGCCGATGATTTCAAAGGATGGCCACATATCGGCCTTCGGGCCGGGCAACCTGATTCTGATGGTTGATTCTTCGATCAATATTCGCAAGCTGCATGGGCTCCTGCAGAGTATCGACACTGAACGTACTCGCGAAGGACTAGAGATCATCTATCTGAAAAATGCCTCGGCCGAAAGTGCTGCGACAACCATTCGCCAATGGTTGAGCGGCTCGGACGTCAAAACCCCCGGGCAACCCGCTGTTGCCGGGGCGGGAAGTACGACAAGCGTTCAGGCCGACCAGCGTCTCAATGCCCTGCTGATTTTCGGCAACGAAACAACAAAGACTGCCATTCGGGAGCTGGTCGCAAAACTGGATGTTGCCCCCCCTGAAGCGAGCAGCAAGGTCAACGTTTATTATCTGGAAAACACCGACGCGACCGAGATGGCAAAAGTTCTTGAAGGTGTCGTCAAGGGAATCAGCGCACCGGCAACTGCTCAGCCGGGCGCCGCCGCACCGCAGGCATCCCCCTTTGAAAGCGGCAAGGTTACCATCACCCCTGATAAGGCTTCCAATTCGCTCGTCATCATGGCCTCCCCCAACGATTACAATAATCTTGTCCAGGTGATTAAAAAACTCGATCGCCGCAGCAAACAGGTCTTTGTGCAGGTGCTGATCGCCGAGGT
>JAFLLC010000014.1:18687-37585 GCA_019162745.1 Deltaproteobacteria bacterium
TCAGGACTTCTGAACCTTCTCCCCCTGACGTTCGCGCGGGCCAGCTCCATCTTGCCGCTGCGCGAGGTTGATGGCGTGGTCAGGGTTGCCGTTTCCAGCGCCGCCGGAATGCTGCAGCTTGACGAACTCCGCCTGCTGTACGGCAAGCCGGTCGAAGCGGTGCTGGTGCCGGCGCCGCTTTTGGCTGATCTCATCAATCACGTCTATGCCGGTGTCTCCGGGACAGCGAGCGAAGTGCTGCAGGAACTGCAGGGGGATGACCTCTCTACGGTTGCCACCGAAATGAATAATCCCACGGACCTCCTGGACCTGTCCGATGAAGCTCCGGTTATCCGTCTGCTCAACTCGATCCTTTCGGAAGCGGTCAAAGAGCGGGTCAGTGACGTCCATATAGAACCGTACGAACGGGATCTTCTGGTGCGCTTCCGCATCGACGGCATCCTCTATGAAAAGCTCTCCCCCCCTAAAATCATCCAGGACGCTCTGGTTTCGCGAGTCAAGATCATGGCAGGCCTCAACATCGCCGAGAAACGCCTGCCGCAGGATGGGCGCATCAGGGTGCGGGTCGCCGGCCGCGATGTTGATATCCGTGTCTCGATCATCCCGACCTATTATGGCGAACGGGCCGTGCTCCGTCTGCTGGACAAGAAAAAGGGGATCCTCTCTCTGGTCGACATCGGACTGGGGGAACATGGCGTACGTACGCTGGAGCGGATGCTGAGCAGGACAAGCGGCATTATCCTCGTGACCGGTCCGACCGGCAGCGGTAAGTCGACGACGCTCTACGCCGCGCTGAACAAGGTCAACACCAGCGAAAAAAACATCATCACCATTGAAGATCCGATCGAATATCAGATCAGGGGGATCGGCCAGATTCAGGTCAACCCGAAGATCGATCTGACTTTCGCCGGAGGTCTCCGCTCAATTCTGCGCCAGGATCCGGATATCATCATGGTCGGCGAGATCCGCGATGCCGAAACGGCCGAAATCGCCATACAGGCCAGCCTTACCGGCCATCTGGTCCTTTCGACGCTGCATACCAACGATGCCGCCACCGCCGTGACTCGCCTCGTGGATATGGGAATCGAACCGTTCATGATCGCCTCCTCCCTCTCAGCTGTCGTTGCCCAGCGCCTCGTGCGGGTGATCTGCCCGCATTGCCGCGAAGAGTATCGCCCGGTGGAGCAGTATGCCGGAGTGATCCTCCCGGAAAAACTATATCGTGGTCGTGGCTGCGATGCCTGTTTCGGTCTCGGTACCCTGGGGAGGACCGCCATTTATGAAATCATGCCGATCGATCAGGAGCTCTGCTCGATGATCATCCGCCGCGCGCATGCCGGAGAGATCAAGGAATATGCTGTTGCGCACGGCATGAAGACCCTACGTGATGACGGCATTGCCCGCGCCGCCGTCGGGATTACCACGATCGAAGAGGTTTTGCGCGTTACCCAGGACGATTATGCCGACGTTCCGCTATAAAGCCTACAGCTCCACCGGTTCGTCGGTCTCCGGCTCTGTCGAGGCCGATTCCGAACGTCAGGCGATGCAGCAGCTCAAAGGGAAAGGGTTGCTGCCGCGCGAAGTGATCGAAGAGGGGGGTGCCAAGGACCGCGCCAGATCATTTTCCTTCCGGCGGGGTGTCCCGGCAGATGAACTCTCGCTCTTCACCCGTCGCCTTGCTACTTTGGTTGCGTCATCCATACCGCTTTTCGAAGCGATGGGATCGCTCTGCGAGCAGGAGGAAAACGGTCCTCTCCGTCAGGCTCTGGTCCGCGTAAAAGAGCGCATCGCTGAAGGGACTTCGCTGTCGCGTGCCCTCTCCGCCGAGCCGGATATCTTCGGCGAAAGTTATGTCAGTATGGTGGCGGCCGGCGAGGCCGGCGGCGCTCTCGATGCCGTGCTGGAGCGGCTGGCAGATTTTCTGGAGGAGCAGGAGCAGGTGCGGAGCAAGGTTGTATCAGCTCTGGCCTATCCGATCCTGATGGTTTTCGTTGGCGGGGGGGTAATGCTCTTTCTGCTGACGGTTGTCATCCCGCGCATCGTAACAATTTTTGAAGACAGCAAAGCCGCCCTGCCGCTGATCACAATCCTCCTGATCAAGGTCAGTCATTTCCTGCAGGGGTATTGGTGGATGCCACTCTCCCTGATGATCGCCTCGGTTCCACTTTATCGCCGTGCAATGAAGCGCGATGATCTCCGCCTGAAACGTGATACTCTCCTGCTGCGGCTTCCACTGGCGGGCGGGATGCTGCAGCACCTGATACTGTCACGTTTTGCCCGTGTCCTGGGGCTGCTTCTCTCAAGCGGTGTGCCGATCATGAAGGCTCTGGAAATCACCGGCGAGGTGCTTGTCAACCGGGTATATCGCTCTTTTCTCCAAGGCGTGAGGGAGGAGGTGGCCCAGGGGGGGAGTCTGTCGGTAAGTCTTAAAAAGAGTCCCCTTTTCCCGCCGCTGCTGGTGCATCTGGCCGGTGTCGGCGAGAAGAGCGGCAATCTGGAAGGTATGCTGGTAAAGGCGGGTGTCGCTTATGAGCGTGAATTCAGTGCCCGTCTGACCCGGTTGATGGGACTGATGGAACCGCTGCTTGTTCTGGCGATGGGTGTTGCGGTCGGCATCGTGGTGCTGGCGGTGCTGCTGCCGATTTTCGAACTGAATCAGCTGGTCAAGTAGGAGGCTCTTCATGTCGGGACACAGCTCTCCTAAAATCGTTATGGTCCAGGTTTCCTGATATGGGGAGAGTATGGCTGTAGCAGGGGACATCCAGAAACAGCTTTTTGACCTTCTTTCGCGCGCCTCCAACATTTCTTTTGTTAGCGCAGACCAGGAGGGGGGGAGCGTCAGTGTACTGGCTCCAGGTCAGCGGGTCAGTGCCGAAGTACTATCGACGCTGCCCAATAACCGGGCCCAGGTGCGGGTCGGTGCCGAGCGTTTCAACCTTGAGCTGCCGATGGCGGTTAGGATCGGACAGTCCCTGGAGATGACTTTTGTCTCCAATGATCCGCGCTCCACGTTTGCCATCGCCCGTCAAATCGGTATCGCCCCGCCGGTGACTCTTTCCGATGCCTCCCGTCTTTTAAGCCTGCTGGTTCCAGCTGAACAGACAGTAGATCCGCAACTTCGTTCCTCCCTGCAGGGCATCGGTGAGATGCTGCGACGTTCATCGGGAGAAGCCGCCGTGCTGGCCAACCTGCTGGATGAAGCGCTGATCTACGGAGCTGGGAAGGATCCGGCAAAAGCCACTTTACCCGCCAGCGATGCCACCAGGGGTTCTGGAGGGGCGCCGGGGACAGGGCGGTTAACCCCGGATCAGACACGTCTGGCGACGTTTGAAACTAATGCGGCCCAGATCCTCAGAAATATAGCCCAAAATTCTCGTTTCACCCTGATTGAGGCCGCCAGCCAACCGTTGACGCCGTTGCCGCTCCTGCCTGGTGAAGAGGTCAATGCGACAATAGTAGGCACCCTGCCTAGTGGAAGAAGCATTGTACAGCTAGCTGGAACGACTCTGGAGCTGACGCTCCCCCGAAGGGTCCTCCCGGGAGAAATCCTGCGCCTGACCTACTTGTCGGGAGAGTCTAAGCCTGCCTTTGCGCTTTCACGGGTAATCCTGGAAAGCGCCCCGCCTCTGCTGAGCGAGGCCGGGCGCTGGCTGAGCGTTCTTGAACATAGCGAAGGGGGGGTGTCCACCCAGCAGGCCTACGTACTGGAACGGCTGAACAGTGTGCTGAAAAGTCTCCCCCCGGATTCACCCGCTTTCAGCGTTATTACAGATGAAGCGCTGACCTACCAGAGAAGCCGGTCGATGTCGTCGATATCCGATCCGTCAGCCGCCCTTGCCTTGGCAGCGCAGAACCCTGCAACGTCCGGAAACGGCATTGTGCTGAGTGATGATATGGCCAAACTTCTTCAGGCCGTGATGAAGGGAAACCGCCTGGCGCTTCTTGAAGCTCTCAACCAACAGGCCATGCCGGCCGGTTTTGCGCCGGGGCAGCAGCTCCGGGGCGAGGTGATGACATCCCTGGGCGGGGGGCGGTTTTCCGTCATGGTCGGAGCGCAGATGCTGGAGTTCCTCATGCCGAAGGGTGTCAGGCGCGGCGACCGCATCAACATGTTTTTTATAACCGAAGAGCCGCATATGATATTCCTGATGGCCCGCTTCGGCCGTGCGGGGGATTCAAAAGTCAGCGACACCGGTCGCTGGCTGAGCGGCTTTCTGGGTGAAGCGTCCGGGCAGCTGCCGGCAGAGGCAACGATGGGTATTCTGCGGACATTGCTGGCTGAGGCGACGACCGATGCTTCACTGCTCGGCAGGATGCTGCAGCAGGGCCTTCGCGAAAGCGGCCTGTTTTACGAGTCGCATCTGGCCCGCTGGTTCGGCGGTGGCTACAATCTGGAAGACCTGCTCAGGGAACCGCAAGGAGGTTTGTCTCCGCGCCTGCCGCAGACTGGAGGCGCGGGGGCTTCGGTTGACGAGTTTGCTCTGGTGGGCGTCCGGAGCGGCGCCGCCGAAATAATGGAGGCGCTCTTTAAAAAGGCCGGCAGCAGCATGGCACATGAAGGAATAGCTGATCAGCGCACCCTGCCGATTGTCGGCGAACAGCTCTCTGCCCTGCAGAGTGGCCAGCTGCTGTTTCGGGGTGATCTGTTTCCCGGCCAGCGCCTGGAGTGGACAGTTGCCGAACGGGAAGCGGAGCGGAACCGCTCCGGCGGCCGCGAGCGGAACTGGGAAACCAGTGTGACAATCACCCTGCCGAACCTGGGATCGGTCACGGCGCTGCTTACGCTCGATGGGACCCGCGTCGCTGTTAAACTCACGGCTGAAAACAGCGCGGCAATCCCGGCTCTGGAAGATGGACGGGCCCGCCTTGTTGAGCAGCTGGAAGGCGCCGGGCTCACACCGGCAGAGATGAGCATCAGCCATGCCGCTCCGTGACGATGAAGAACGACGTGCGGCGGCGCTTTCCTACAAACAGGGGTACTATGCCCCGGTTGTAGTTGCCCGGGGAAAGGGTGTTGTCGCGGAGGCGATCATCGCCTGCGCCCATGAAGCCGGAGTATATGTCCATGAGTCGCCGGAGCTTGTCAGACTTTTGATGCAGGTTGACAATGATCAGTTCATACCTCCCGAGCTGTATCGGGCGGTTGCTGAAGTGCTGGTATGGCTGCAGTGGCTGGAGGATCAGCAGAAATAATCAATGTGTGAGGAGTAAATGATGCAGATCAAGTTTGGTACCGATGGCTGGCGTGGCATTATTGCCCGGGATTTCACCTTTGAAAATCTTTCACTGGTGGCACAGGCCACCATGGATTACCTGAACCGGGAGGGCTTGGGGGACAAGGGACTGGTAATAGGCTATGACCGCCGTTTTCTGTCGCGTGATTTTGCCAGACGGGTGGCGGAAATTGCCGCAGGAAATGGTATTCACGTACGCTTGACGGAGGATTATACCCCAACGCCGGCCGTTTCATGGGCCGTGCGCGAGTGTGGCGCCGGAGCGGGGGTGATGATCACTGCCAGCCATAATCCTCCAGAATATAACGGTTTTAAAATCAAGGAGGCCTTTGGCGGTTCCGCCCTCCCTGCGACAACATTAATTCTTGAAGAAATCGTTGCGTATAATCAGGGGAACGGTCGGCGTATCATTGCGATACCGTATGACGAGGCTCTGAAAAAGGGAGCTATTGAACTATTTGACCCCTGTGAAGGATATTTTCATCAGCTCAGCCGCTACGTCGACCTTGATCTGATTGCAAAGGCCGGAATCAGGGCGGTGGTTGATCCGATGTACGGCGCCGGCTGCGGTTTTATACCTCGACTCCTTCCAGGGGTTGATGAAATCCACAACAGCGAAAATCCCCTGTTCGGCGGGCAGGCACCTGAACCGATCGGCCAGCACCTGCAGGAGCTATCGGCGCTGCTAAAGGGTGGAAAATACACTGTCGGCCTGGCTCTGGACGGTGATGCCGACCGGATCGGTGCCGTTGATGAAAATGGTGACTTCTTCTCCTCCCACTATATCTTCACCGTTATCCTGCGGCACCTGATCGAGCATAAAAAAATGACCGGAGCGGTTGTCAAGACGGTCTCGACAACCAGGATGGTGGATCTGCTGGCGGAAAAATTCGGTTTGGAACTCTTTGAGACGCCGATCGGGTTCAAACATATCTGTGAGCTGATGCTGGAGCGCGATATTCTGATGGGTGGTGAAGAGTCAGGAGGGCTGGGGGTGAAAGGGCATATCCCGGAGCGGGACGGCATACTTCTTGGCCTGCTGCTGCTTGAGGCGGTCGCGGTAAGCGGTAAGGGGCTGCGGCAGCTTCTTGATGAAACGATGGACGATATCGGGCATTTCTATTATCAAAGAATTGATCGTCGTATCGAAAATACCGCCAAAGAGCAGCTGATCGAAAGGTTGCGCAGTCACCCTCCGACGACTATTGACGGCCAGTTGGTTGCCGCCACCAATTTCAGCGACGGTTTCAAGTTCATCTTTGAAAACGGCGACTGGTTACTTATCCGTCCCTCCGGGACCGAGCCGGTTTTACGTCTGTACAGCGAAGCGGGGACACTGGACCAGGTTGAGCGCTTCCTGCGTCAGGGGGTAATGATCGCCGGTTGCTGATAAGTTTACATCCGGAAAATAAAAGTTTTTGAGTATCGTCACTACACGGTTGCACTGACGGAAAAAACAGTTATAATCCTGCGACGCTAAAGTCGTGCGCACAGACCGCAGCGCGCGCTGAATATTCATCCATACCGCTATGGAAAACTACGAGAAGGAGCACACTGCTATGGCAAACATTCTAATTGTTGATGATTCATCCACCATGCGTAAAATTATTTCGAGATCTCTTCGTCAGGCTGGTCTTACGGTCGATGAAATCTACGAAGCCGGCGACGGTATCGAGGGACTGGGAGTTATCGCCTCCGGCAAGTCCATTCAGTTGATTTTGTCCGATATCAATATGCCTAACATGGACGGCCTTGAGTTTGTCAAAGCGGTCCGCGCCAACGGTAATACAACCCCCATTGTCATGATCACGACGGAAGGGGGCGAGGAGATCATTGCCGAGGCTATGTCGAGCGGTGCAAGTGACAGCATTAAAAAGCCTTTTACCCCCGACCAGCTTCAGGAAAAGCTGGGAGGGCTGCTATGACCCTCAATCCGGACATTTCCCGGTCAACCAGCTTTACCGAAGAGCAGGTAGCCGGTTATGTGATTGATGCAACCAAAGAAGTATTCTCCACCATGGTCATGATGGAAATAAATGACGAGTTTCCGCTCAAGGAGCCGGTCAGCCGCTTTAAATGCAGTATTACCGGGATGGTAGGCTTTGCCGGAACCTACTCCGGAGTTATTTCAATTCACTGTCCGGTTGCTCTGGCGCTGAAGATCACCTCCAATATGCTTGGACTCGACTGTGATGAAGTTAACGAAGACTTGAATGATGCTATTGGAGAAATTGCCAATATGCTGGGAGGGAGCGTCAAACAGGTGCTTTCCAAGGGGGGACTGGATGTCAAGCTGTCCATTCCGACTGTCATCTCGGGAGAAGATTATACCGTTAACTCGCTTTCTGACAATGATTGCGTCGTCGTCCCCTTCACTGTTGAAGAACATACGCTATTGGTCGGGATTACGCTGAAGAAGGAAGATTAATCTTGTAATCCTGCATCTCCGACGTTCGTGATACTCGGCATTCATCCTGAAACTACACCGGAAGACAATATATAAATGGAAGGTTATACTACTTTATACGGGATGCTGGAAACAGCCCTGAAGCAGGCAGGCGAAGAAAGCGGCATGCTGCTGGGACAGGAACTTTCCATTGCCCTTGCAGATTCGCTTTCGACAAGCAAAAGCTCTTATTTCGGGGTTCTTGACGATGGCTGTTTTGTTCTGGGAGTTGACTCGGGCGAACCCTACGGAGGGCAGTTCTACCTCGTATTCTCTTTGCGTGACGCCATTGTCATGAGCAGCATTCTGCTCGGCATCCCTCCGGCGCGCATCCAGGAAAAGAAGCGGCTCTCAATCATCGAAAATGATGATATTGATGCTTTTTCAGAAATTGCAAACATGGTAAACGGGGCGCTTAATACCGTTTTCCAGGGAGCACTTCCTAATAAAGTCCGCCTCAAACTGCTGCCGCCCAATAAATACATTCCAGAGATTGACCAGTTGACTCCTGACCAGCCTATCCCGGATGGTGACTACCTGATGTTCCGCTCCAAACTGGAGATGCCGGGTCAGGAGATGAACCACCTGGACGTTTTGATTCCGGTCGCTCTAGGGGAACTGTATGATCCGCAACCTGCGGCAGTCGAAGCCGAGGAAGCGAAAGAGACAGAGAGCGCCGGTGGTAAGGATGCCGGATATGTCGAGGAAAAAACTGCTGAAGCTGGTCCGGGAGAAGAGGGTGGGGTTGACAGCATTATTGTGCTGGAGGACAATGAAGAACAGCGCCAGCAGTTGATCGGACTGGTTTCCTTTACCGGGTTCCAGACCGCTGAAGGCACGCTTAATGCGGATATAAAGGAGTTGTTTGCCGGTAGAAACGTAAAGCTGGTTATCATCGGTTCTCAGGATGCCGATGATCGTGAATTAGCCGTCTGCATAAAAGTCAATGCCATTCGGCAGGATTTTCCTCCACCGATTATCATGAGTGCCGAGTGCTGGACGAGAACGGCCGTCCTGAAAGCCCTGAAATATGGCGCGCGCGATATTATCATAAAGCCCTTCGATGGTGACGATGTGACTGCTAAGGTTCGCCGCTACTGCAAAATAGCGGCGGTTTAGTTTTTAATGCAGGCTTGATAATGGATCAAATCTCAGTTCTACAACCACTTTTTGCCCAATTTCGACGGATGCTTCTTTTTGGTCTTCCATTACTCATACTTGTCTTCTCGCTGCTCCCCAGCCAGGCGTATGCGTCCATTCCCAACCGTCTCTACCGGATAGATATCCGCCCTGAAAAAGATTTTACCCGGCTTACAATCCGTCTGGCAGAACCCCCGCATTACAAGTTGATGGCTATCCCGGGTAACCGTCTCCGTCTCGTTATAGAAGATACCGGTGGCACACTGTTCAAAAAGTTCCGGCGCTATTCAGACAAAAATATTGGCGGTCTGGTTCTTAAAAAACGGGGCAACAGCCTGCTGGTAACTTTTCAGCTTTCTCAGGCCGCCGGGTGGCGAGATCTGTCCCGTCAGGATATCAGCGTCATAACAGTTGATGTCGGTGCACCCTTCAAGCCGGGCCCCCCTCTTCCTACTCTTGCTGGACGTGAAAAAATATGGGAAGGGGTCGAAAAACTGGTACGGAACTTTGACCCGCCGCTGAAGTCGGAGATCCCCTTTTCTCCGACGGATCGGCAGGTGCTGAAGTCTTTTCTTACCGATGATGAACAGCTAAATTTTATGGCGGCTGAGGCTGCACTATACAAGGGACGACTGATCGAAGCCGAGGAGCTGTTCACCCGCTTTGCATCGGCTCAGACGCCGATTCGGCCGCTGGCACTGTATCGTCTTGCAGAAACATGGTACAAACTGCAAAAGTATTCACAGGCCCTGACGGCTTTTCATGAGGCGGAAAAATTGTGGCCGGCCTATCTCGGCATAAATCCGGGGGTCACCTTTTATTATGGTGACACTATCGCCAGAAGTGGAGAACTGGCCTCTGCACGCCCTTTGCTAGCCGCTCTTGTTGTGCAGCTGGCTGATAAAACCTATGCGCCGGCTCTGCTCGTGCGACTGGGCGATATTCTGGCCCGACAGGGGCATGAGCACGAGGCTCTTGCGATCTACCAAAATGTCGCGGAAAATTTCAAAGGAAACAAAGCCTGTCAGATGGCTTTAATGCGGGTTGCTGATAGCCGGTTTCTTCAATCTACACGCTGGAATTACCGCTCTATCAGCGACGTATATCTGAACGCTTCCCGGCAGAGCGGCGACCTCGACATGCGTGAGGAAGCACACTTTAAATATGTCCTGCTTGAATCGATCCACGGTGAAGCGGGAGAAGCGCTGCAGCTGGTTATGGGATTTCAGCGAAAGTTTCCCCGCGGCGTATATGTTGCTGTGGTCAGGGCCATACGGGAGGTCCTCGTTGCTGAAGTCTACCGGGGTACGGAGTGGAACAAGGATGCTTCCGCGCTGCTGCGGTTCATGGATGAGCAGTACGAGTACCTTGCTGGATGTGTTGGACAGCCCGGTTTTCTTGCGACAGTTACAAGTGCCTACAGCGAAGCCGGGCGGCCTATTGAGCTTGTCAAGTTGCTGACCGCTTTGGTAGAGCGGTCGTGGGTGGCTTCGGTAGCGCCGGAGCTGTATGTCAGTATTGTTGACAATGCTGAACTGATCGGTGATACGGCGACTGCCGAGCGCACCATTAAAGCTTTTCTGAGTAAATTCAGTGCAAATCCGCATGCGCGGTTGATGACGGAACGGCTTGGTTCAATTTATTTCTCAGCGGGAAAACATCAGCAGGTCAAGGAAACACTCCTTTGGCTGCTCAACAAAGGGGAGCGGGCCCAACGGGCTGAAAGTTATTATCAATTGGGGCGATCCCTCTGGGAGCTTCAGCTCTATGCACAGGCTGCCAGATCGATGGACCTTTTTCTCTCTGCCCCGTCGGGGCGTGATCCACGTATCATGCCGGATGCGTATTTCGTCGCCGGCTCTGCACGGGAAAGCCTGGGCGATCGAAAAGGAGCTTTAAAGCAGTTTGAGGCAGCGCTCAAACTGCCGGACAATAATCGCAATGAAGAGTTTATCTACAGAGCAGGGCAGATTAATCTCCGTGAAGGCAACACCCGTCGTGCAAAAGAGCTGCTTGTCCAGCTTGCTGAAAGCGGCAAGGATCCCGATTGGCAGAAGCTTGCCCGGCAGGCGTTGTCAACGCTCAAATCGAAAGCAACCACTCCATAAGTTCAACAATGAAGTCAATATTATGACTTTGTCAAAATGATGGCGCGTCCTGTTCTCTAATTGATGCCGTTTGCGCGGGGATATCCCGTTTTGTCACCATTTTTATGGTTATTGTCTGTGGTATATATTTTGCATAATTGAACACATTCGGAGGGAGTCGGATATGCAACTTGACGGGATTTTCAGCAGTACTATTGGTCTTCTGGGTAAGAGTATTGATCTGAGGGCTAAAAATCAGAATTTGATCGCCTCCAATATTGCCAATGCCGAAACACCGAACTTTGTTCCCAAGGAACTGGCGTTTGAGCAGGAATTGCAGGGGGCTCTGAAAAACCGCCAATCCGGGCAGCGCTCCTCTTCTGCTCCGCACGCACACCACATTCCAATCCGGGGCACCGGTGCCGGCAATTCCGTGCAATCGGTTTCAGGCCAGGTTATAGAAACGCCTGCCAAGACACCCGGCATAGACGGCAATGCTGTCGAACTTGAAAACGAAATGGGAAGGCTGGCTGAAAACCAGATCATGTTTAACGCCTCGGTTCAACTGCTGAATAAAAAGTTTGAGGGGTTGCGGAGCGCAATCAAAGGAACGTTATAAATGGATTTCTTTAGCTCTATTGATGTAAGCTCATCGGCCCTTGCCGCCGGGCGGACGCGAATGAACCTGATATCCAGCAATCTTGCCAACGCCAATGCTACGCGAACGCCCGAGGGGGGACCATACAAGCGTAAAGACGCGGTTTTCGCCGCAACTCCTGTTGAAAGTCCCTTCAACAGGGCTCTTGATGGTGCAACAGCCCGGCAGGTGCGGAAAGTGGAAGTTTCCGAGATTGTTGAGGACAGTAATCCGCCGCGCCTGCAGTATGATCCCGGGCATCCGGATGCCAATCCGCAAGGGTATGTGGCCATGCCAAATGTCAACGTGGTTGAAGAAATGACCGACATGATCAGCGCTACAAGGTCATATGAAGCAAATGTCACCGCCGTTCAGGCAGCCAAAAGCATGGCCCTTAAAACACTCGAAATCGGCCGGTAACCTTCTAAAACAAAGAAATACAAGAGGATCTAGTCATGGTAATCAGCGGAATTGAGAGCGGAATAGGGATGTCGAAAGCCTTCCCGGAAATGAACAAGATTAACCCTTCATCTACTGCGGATGGTGCGGGTAAATTCTTCAGTGAGCTTGTCTCCAAAGTTAATGACATCCAGGTGCAGTCGGACAAGTCGGTTCAGGGGCTCGCCAGCGGAGAGAACAAAAATCTTCACGAAGTCATGATCGCAGTCGAGAAAGCAAGCATATCGTTCCAGTTTATGTCGCAGGTGCGCAACAAGGCGCTTGAAGCTTATCAGGAAGTCATGCGTATGCAGGTATAATTCCCGTCGGAACCAGAGAAACAGAAACCCTCATAAACAGAATACATCGACAGCAAGATCATTTTCTGCGTATTTGACGGAAAAATTTGTAAGAAAGCAATCGAAAGGAAAGTCACCCCACCAATGCCAGAAGGAATCCGTAGACTCATAGCGCCTTTTCTTGCACTTTCTCCAGGCAAACAGATGGTGATCGTTGCAGTGGCTTTTCTCTCCGCAGCTGCATTTGCTATTCTGATCTTTGTCGCAAACCGCACGGACTACAAGCCTCTCTTCACCAATCTTACCTCAGAGGATGCCGGAGAAATTGTCAAAAAATTGAAGGATGCCAAAACACCATATCAGATTACTGCTGATGGCAAGGGAATCCTTGTGCCGTCGGATAAAGTATATGAACTCCGCCTGACGTTGGCTTCAGAGGGTATCCCTCAGGGAGGCGGCGTCGGTTTTGAAATATTTGACCGGAAGAATTTCGGCATGACCGAGTTCGTTCAGAAACTTAATTATCAACGAGCCCTGCAGGGTGAACTATCAAGAACTATTTCTCAGCTGACAGGTGTCGAACAGGCGCGCGTACATCTGGTAATACCCGAAAAATCACTTTTCAAGGATAATGAAAGACCGGCTACCGCCTCCATCGTCCTCAAGATGAAATCAAACCGCGCCCTGCGCGATTCTGAGGTGCAGGGGGTCGTTCATCTGGTCGCCTCTTCTATCGAAGGGATGGACCCGGAACATGTTACCCTTCTTGACAGCCGCGGTAAGATTCTCAGCAAAGGAGGGAGCAGTGACCCGACATCCCGCATGAGTTCGGCCATGCAGGAAACCCAGCGTGCATATGAAAGAAATGTTGAGGAGCGGATACAATCACTGCTTGACCGTATTGTCGGTGGTGGAAAGTCGGTGGCGCGTGTCACCGCCTCTTTCGATTTCAAACAGGTTGAACGGGTTGAAGAAAAATATGATCCGGAATCAACGGCCGTCCGCAGTGAACAGCGGACGGAGGAGAAGGGCTCGTCTACCACAAGCGGCGCAGGTGTTCCCGGCGTCCAGACGAACCTTGGACGCACAACAGCTGGAGGAGGAGCGACATCTGGCGGTGGGTCCAAAAACGACGAGACCCTAAACTACGAGGTAAGCCGCACAACGGCGAAGATTATTGAACCTGTGGGGGCGCTCAGTAAAATTTCTGTTGCTGTGCTTGTTGACGGCAAGTATGAAGCCCCCGCAGCGGTCAAGGAGGGGCAGGTTGCCAAAGCAAAATATGCCCCCCGCTCACCTGACGAACTGCTGAAAATAGAAACACTGGTGAAAAGTGCCGTTGGATTTAATCCTGAGCGGGGTGACCAGTTGACTGTTCAAAATATTCCCTTCCAGGAAACCGGCGAGGCGGGGAGCGTTGAAACTGCAACCTGGTGGACAAACCCGTTTTTCATCTCGCTGGCTAAAAATCTGATGATTGGAATCGGCTTTCTGGTGTTAGTCCTGTTTATAATCCGCCCGCTTCTGGCCTCGCTGCGACTCGTAAAACGCCCGACACTGGAAAGTTTTGAAGCGATTGGAGCGAGCGGTGAGCAGTTGACAACGACTGAACGGGCGCAGATTAGCGCCCAGATGGTCGAGCAGAAGAACTTGATTGAGCAGGCAAAGAAAGACCCTTATCAGGTTGCCCAGATATTACAAAATTGGGTCGCTGAGGATAAGTAGTAGGGACGCTGCATTCAGCGCCCAATCAGGGCAGCCAAATCAGGGCGCGGCAAGCAGCCCTCTGCAAAAGGGATAATATGACAGGTTCAGAAAAAGCCGCCATCTTGCTGCTCTACCTTGGAAACGATGTGACAGGCAAGGTTTTCGAGCATCTGGATGATACCGAAATAAAAAAAATCAGTAAAAGTATGGGTACACTCGGGCATGTCTCGCGCGAAACAATCATGGAAGTTGTCACCGGTTTTACTGCGGTTATCGACCCTGAATCGGGTATTTTTTCGCAGGGGGATGAGTTTGTATTAAAAATACTGGAGAAGGCCCTCGGCCCTGAAAAAGCCCAGATATTGATGGACGAGCTTCAGGCCTCCAGCTATGGCGATCTGGTCGATATCCTGGCGAATATGGACTCGAAAAGTATTGCCAACTTCCTTTCTCAGGAACACCCCCAGACCATCGCCGTCATCCTGGCCAAACTCAAATCGAAGCAGACCAGCGAGATAATCAGCATCCTCCCTCAAGAACTCCAGGCGGAAGTGGTGTTACGCATTGCCGATGTCGAACAGGTGTCGCCGGATATTCTGAAAGAAATCGACGAAGTCATGAAGCGTGAACTCAGTTCGATGGGGGGGACACAACGTTACAAGGTCGGCGGTATTGACAAGGTAGTAGATATGTTCAACCACTTTGACCGCAGTAAGGAAAAGCAGATCCTTGACAAGCTGGATGTTCTCAGCCCGCCGTTGTCAGAAATCATCCGCAAACACCTCTTTACCTTCGAAGATGTCTTCGCTCTGGATGATCGGAGTATTCAGTCCGTCATGCGCGAAGTATCAAATGACACATTGACTCTGGCCATGAAAACCTCACCGGAGGAGGTCAAGGAAAAGATTTTCAAGAATATCTCCAGCCGAGCTGCTGACATGATCAAGGAGGATCTGGAGGTCATGGGACCGGTGCGGCTTTCTGATGTTGAAAAGGCGCAGGGAGAAATCATCAAGATCGTGCGCAAAATGGAGGAAGAGGGAAAAATAGTACTGGCCGGCCGTGGAAGTGAAGATGTCCTCGTCTAAGATCATAAAGCTGGCAGACCGTGGCGGCGCAGGCGTTTCAGAATTCAGCTTCAGAAACATCGGGCAGTCGGGTGGGCAAGCTCCCGCAGAGCACGGCACGGGAGGTTTTGTTCCGATGGGGCTGTTTCAAATAGGCGGCTCGCAGGACCAGTCTGTTGATGCCGGGCCTCCCGTCATTGAAATTAGCGAAGATGATCTCAATCAGAAAACAAGCGATGCATTCAATGAAGGGCTCAAAGAGGGCAAAGAGCTTGCTGAACGTGGCCTTGTCAATGTCTTCAGGGCATTACGGGCCTCAAGTGAAACTATTCACAACCTAAGAGACAAAATCTTCCGGGAATCAGAGGACGAGTTAATCAAGCTGGTCATGCTCGTTGCCCGCAAGGTGATCATCCGCGAGATAACCGAGAACCGCACTATTCTGGCCGGGATAGTGCAAAATGCGCTTGCCGGTTTGTCTGCGCGTGAGGAAATAACTGTGCGGATCAATCCGGATGATTACCTGCTGGTTACTTCCGGACGTGATGAATTAATGCAAAACGAACTGCTCAATGAGAGACTGCTGCTAAAGCCAGATCCGTCGGTTTCCGCCGGTTTCTGCTTTGTGGAAACGGCCATGGGAACGGTTGATGCCTCTCTGGACGGTCAGATGGACCAAATATACCGAAGCCTCATTGAACAACGCACCGTTGCTGTTACCGTTGAAGAGCCATAGTCGGGTATGATGCTATATGCCTGATACAAAAATCAATCTTGAAAAATACCATTCGGCGCTTGCGGCCGCAAAGCCGGTCAGACTGCATGGCAAAGTCACTCAGGTCGTTGGCCTGGTTATCGAGGGGTATTGTCCTGATACTTCGGTTGGTGCCATTTGTGAGATAAAACCACTGGATGGGGATCCGATTCCGGCCGAAGTGGTCGGTTTTCGCAATAATAAAACCTTGCTGATGCCACTCGGCGAACTGCGTGGGGTTGGTCTTGACAGCCTGATCTCCGTCAGGCGAGATAATGCATCTCTGGGTGTGGGGCCGCTCATGCTGGGACGTGTTATCGACGGACTGGGCAATCCTATCGACGATAAAGGGCCAATAAATACCGAGGAAGAATATCCGATCTATGCGCTGCCGGTGAACCCGATGTCGCGCCCGCCGATCCGGAAACCACTGGATCTGGGTATTCGCAGCATCAATGGCCTGTTGACCTGCGGTCGGGGGCAGCGGGTCGGCATAATGGCGGGTTCCGGTGTGGGGAAATCAACCTTGCTGGGAATGATCGCCCGCTATACGGAAGCAGATGTGAACGTCATTGCACTGATCGGCGAGCGTGGCCGCGAACTGCGTGAGTTTATTGAAAAGGATCTGCAGGAGCAGGGGCTAAAAAAATCAGTTGTGGTGGTGGCAACATCCGATCAGCCTCCTTTGGTGAGGATGCGCGGTGCCTATATTGCGACGACGATTGCGGAATATTTCAAGAATCAGGGGAAAAAAGTCCTGCTGATGATGGATTCTGCAACCCGTTTTGCAATGGCGATGCGTGAGGTAGGTCTTGCCATTGGTGAGCCCCCTACCACAAAAGGGTATACACCCTCAGTCTTTGCTGCCCTGCCGAAGTTACTTGAGCGAACGGGAAATTTCCCTGAAGGGAGCATCACCGCGCTCTACACGGTTCTGGTGGAGGGGGACGATTTTAATGAACCGATCTCCGATGCCATGCGCAGCATTCTTGATGGGCACATCGTACTGTCGCGTGATCTGGCGGCCCGTAATATCTACCCGCCGATCGATGTTCTGGCGAGTTCCAGCCGTGTAATGAGCGACGTGGCGTCGAAAGAACACCTGGATGTAGCCTCAAAGTTCAAGGAGGTTCTGGCAACCTACCGCCAGTCGGAGGATCTGATAAATATCGGTGCCTACAAAACGGGGAGTAATCCCGGTATAGATTATGCTGTAGCACACATTGAGTCGATGCAGTCATTTATGAAACAGGCGGTGCATGATCCGGTCATGCTGGAAGAAGCGGTCCAGGATTTAAAATCAATGTTTGAGACCTGATGTGGGCTATAAGCCGGGGAGTTACGGGCGATGGCTGGCAAAATATTCGAACTGGAGCAGGTGCTGGTCTACCGTCGTGAGATGGAAAAACTCCGTAAACAGGAGTTTGCAGCAGCAAAGCGGGGGTTTGAACAAGCTGATCAGGAGCTGAAACGCGAAGAGGGGCTTGTCGAAATATTGACGCAAGAGTTTCAGCGATGCCAACATGACATTGAGTGTATTGATGACATGAGGATGTATGCAGCTTTTTTTGCCCGCAAGCGTGAAATAATCAGACAGCAGAAAGATCGGGTCGAGCAGTTGGACCAGACCATGAACGAGAAAAGATCTGATTTAATGGAAGCAAGCAGGGGGAAAAAGGTGCTTGAGTCGCTGAAAGAGGAAAAAGCTGCTGAATTCAGGCAGGAGATGGCCACAAAGGAGCGGAACTTTCTCGACGAAATTTCTATCCAGAAAAAGGTTGAACCGACGTGAACCATAAAAGAATCCTTTTAGTTATATTGTTACTGGGGGGCGCGCTCGTCCTGTTACCGTATAAGCTGCCGGCGGTTCTTGCCAGCTCTGCAGTGCAGAATGAAGCTGCGGCTAAAGTTGCGGCAGAGGCGGTATCTGCAAGCCAGCAACCGGTTAATGCGACCCGCGCAGCCAGGGAAGAAAAAGCTCTTCAGGATGCCCGCCGACAGCAGTTGGCCGAGAAAGAGGCCGCTCTGTCTGCCAAGGAGCAGGAACTGAAAAAACTGAGCGCCAAAATCGAAGCGCAGGTAAAAACACTCGATGACAGCAAAAAACGGCTTGATGAATCACTTAAACAGAAGAAAAAGACTCTGGACGAAAAGCGCAAGAGGATGCTGACCCTGCTCAAAAAAATGCGCCCTGAACAGTCGGGGCAGTTTCTTGCAAAAATGCAGGATGTGGAAATAATTTCTATACTGAATGATCTGGACAACAAGATGGTCCTGAAGTTGATCCCGTATCTCAATCAACCGATGGTTCTCAAATGGATAAAAGAAAATCTCAATAGTTAATGATTTTATGGATGCAGAAATGTCCACTCCATAAAAAATTCTTGCAGAAAGGAGGTGAAAATAATGATTAATGGACAATTAAATGCAGCTTCACAACAGCAAGTAACACCGTTGGCGGCTTTGGAGCCGCTCGTACCGGTTACGGGAGCAATGAACGGTGATACTGGTTTTGCCGACATGCTGGGTGGGATTCAATCTCTGGTAAAAGAGAAGGTTCTGCCGGATCCGCGACAAGCGGGGCAACTTCTGAACGAGAATGGCAAGGATCAGCTACATCTTGAAGCCGGAGCTGAGAATGCTGCCGTTGATCTGCTGGCACTGCTTCAGGTCTCACCACTGATCGCCGCCGTTTTAGAACCTGCTGCGCAAAAATCGGAGGATTCAGAAAAAACAGAAGTAACTGCAGATGCCGTACCGTTGCACAGCGAACCATCTGACATTACATCGCAGATGGTGTTGGCAGCATACGCACAACCCGGCAGAATGCCGGAAGTCAACATTCCGCCGCCACTCCCGGTTGGCACGCTGCAGAAGGCAGCCATATTAACAGAACAGGCAGCTCTCGTTGCTGCTCAGCCGATTGAGGAACAGTTGGAGAATCTAGTCGCAGAGGCGCGGCCAACGGCACCATCTCAATCGGAGAAACAGTCACAGCCTACGCTGCCTTATGCGTTTATGGTGACTATTCCGATGGGTGCACCGCAAGCGGTAAAATCTGACAGAATGTCGGAAGTCAACATTCCGGC